>CAJBME010000018.1 GCA_903954065.1 uncultured bacterium | reverse complement strand
TAGTTCTCAACAAAAACGTGCTCGCGCGCCTCAATTCGTGCCTGGCAATCCTCCAGAAACGCTTCGCAGCTCCAGCGCCGCACATCAAACGCCACACATTCCGTCCGAAATCCAAAGGCGTAGCTCTCAGTGAAATTGGAGACCGTTGGCGCTTCTGTCGATTCCAGAAGCTCCAGCAAATCCGCCCTCCAATCCACCTGCCAGATCCACCGGCGTGAGACTTTTAGGAGAAATCGCAGATGCCTCCTTTCTGCCCAGGTAAGCGCCACCGGATAAATACTCAAGTCCCCCAAGTGATGATGATGGCGTACTGGGTGGGTGACGAATTCCGCGCCGTACTCGTGCGCCAACGCTTCAATTGCAGCGCCTTGCTTGCTACCATCGTCATGTACCAAGGTCCTCACATCGGGATACAGCCGGCGCCTTGCTTCCAGTTGCAAGTGAATGTACGGCAAGGCCGCATAGGTTCCAATCACAAGGCCCAGTGGCACTACCGGCGATGTCTGTGCCAGCCCAACGCTACACGGATTTGCAACGAGTTTATCCATATTATTGTGTAGCATTTTCTTTTCCTGATGCATTGCTGCGGAAATCCTCATATAGAGTGCATTTTTATTCCATGATTGATAGCCGCTTGGCATTTCCTCCATCACGAATCCCTTATTTCACTTTTAACGCAGATAATTGTAGAAGCAGTATGGTTCATGGATGCGCCTACTGTTGTGATTGGAGGCTAGTGTTTCCGCCATTAATCCATCGGCGGTGTATTCTTCCTCGTTCCAGAGATGCTTCTTTATAATATCGCTTCGGACCAGCATCATCGCTGTATCCACGCCACCAACCCCCAGATGGTCAGGCTCCAGTCGTATTTCGCCACTTTTCCATACCTGGGTAAAGAACACCACCTCGTCGTCTGGCCTCACTACATTTATCAGCTTCGTAAATTCTGGATGCAGTATGTTGTCATCATCCAGGAAATAAACCCATGCATTCTCTCTCTCCTCAATGTTTGCAACAGCCTGATTTCTATAGCTGTGGCCATAATACGATGTCGCTGTATTGCCGCGCACAGTGGTCAATTGTAGTCCCTTTTGGTTTTTTATTGCTCGCTTCCATTCCATTAATTCTTGTTCTACCTCATGCTGATAAATTATCATCCATTCAGTTTGGATGGTCGCAGCTGCCATCAGCACACTGGCGTACATAGCCTGGATATTCTCGATGGCTCTTGAGAACGGTGTAACGATTATCAAGTTCATAGAATTGTCGCCCACGACGTGTCCATAAATGTTTGGATACTATCTCCAAAAAGTTCTGTCACTGCGCGGTGAACTCCGGGCCAATCCACGGGATTGAAATCGTGGCCGGCTATTACACCAGTTATTATCTGGCGATAATTCATGATATCTCTGCGCACCTGCTCGTATGTGTGCAGACCGTCAATATACACGACATCGAATGTATTGCTTTGTAGTGTCAGAAATGCCGCATCGCTGGTGGTTTTAAGCTTGCGGATATTGGGGTATCGGCTAACCCGCTCATCAAAGGCTGCCTCTACTTCCGTAAAGGATGCATGTTGACACGTTGCATCGCTTGGGTCGTAATCGTCCATCCATGGATCTATCGCGAGTACGCTTCCAAATCGTTCCGCAAATATAATGGTGCTCTCGCCGCTATAACTTCCTATCTCACATAGTTTCAACTCTGAAAGTGGCTTTCCAAGAGATTGGGACACAAATGCGCATAAATCATGCAGTCCCTGAATTAGGAACACCTCTCCGCGCATTGGGTAGAGGGCGTTCTTAACGGCTTCAGCAGTGGCAAATCTGCTCATTTGGCAATCTTGATCCGCGGCATTGGTCGAGGAGGAATGAAGCACATCGCATTGCTTCCACAGCAACGTATGCGAGTCAAGCGCCTCTCCTTTTTCCATCTCATTAGGAACCTGGTGAGGGGCCGCTGTTGCCCCCTTTCCCCATCACTTGCCTGGATTAACCAAGATGTTGTAGAAATTACAGAGGGGCAATCAGGCAATGCAGGAGAAGGGAAGATGATGATCATGATTCGCGAACCGTATCGGTCTGGATCCGGTATGCAGCACACTCCGGAGGATTCATGTCGTGGCACGAACAAAAATGCGGCCGAAATCCCGCGATTCGATGTGGCGCATCTCTTTACAAGTCCCCACGAGAACATTCCCCTCCTGCGTGAAGTCGCCATTGGACATCGCGATCCGGAAACCCGCTGGAAATGCGTCTGCGCCCTGGCCTCCCTCGGGAAGAACGCGACTGATGCACTGGCAGTCATCCTTCGCGAATCTATGGACTCTGTTGTCCGCGCCCGGGCGGATCGTGCCTTGCGACCTGTCACGGTTGTCCTTGGTGCCCTCGTCATGACAGACACGGCTTTTGGCGTCCTGCATCGAGAGGATGTGAAAGTGGCCCTCCTGCGGCGCCACGCGCGGGGCGACTGGGGAGAGCTCTGCCGAGAGGATTGGGAGGCCAATGAACGGGCGCTTTTCGAGAACTCTCGCCTTTTTTCAGCGTACCACGACCGCGCAGGGCACAAATTCTACATCATCACCGAGCACGACCGCTCTATAACGACCGTCCTCCTTCCGGAGGATTATTGATGGGGCCGGAACGGCCCCGGGGACGATTACACATCGACACCCGCACAGAAACCTTGGGCGGTCTCAACTGCGCTCGCCTCGCCATGTGCTCACAATACAGAGGGAGCAACATCACCTCGTTCTGGGTGATGACTGAACCCGAACGGCACCGCTCCCTCATTCTGTTTGGTACTCTGCCTGCATCATGCTTCCTACTTTTCAATGGCCACGGCTGGCCCATCCCCCGATGGAGACTCTCTCCATGAGGGCACGGAACTCCGCCAGCGACCCGATCTCAAACCTGTCCAAAAACCTCCCCGTCGTCGCGAACCTCAACCGCCCATCCGCCCCCGCGAATTCCTCCACCAGCTCCATCTGCCGGAGCACGGACACCAGGTGCCGCTTGTCGACCTCCCCGAAAATCTGATCAATTTCCCTCTGCGAAATCGGCTGCTTGAACGCGATGCACGCGAGCACTTCCAAGGCCGCGGGCGTCAACTCCCCCACCCCAGCCGCTCCGACCGGCGCCCTCTCAGCGATGAATGCCGCGAGCCGCTCATTCTGAATCTTGCTCGTGAAAATCTGCGCGACCCCGTTGGTGAGCCGAATTTGCAGCCCCAGGGCCTCCAATTGAGGCCCCGCTTCCAGAATGGCGGTGATGAGCTGCACCGCCGACATCGAGGCCACCGCCCGTTTTTCGTAGTCGCCCTCCTCAACGAAAAATTCCCTCAAGCGCTCCCGGAGCGTTTCAAGCGTGTACGGCTTCCCGGTCGCGAACAAAATCTGCACCACCGCCCGGATGGCGTGGGCGTTGATGGCGGCCTGGCCGCCGCCACTTTTTCGCTTTCCTCTGGATGCCGGGGCATTCATGGCGTCCTTCAGCCCGTTTTCGCCCCCGTCCTGGACACGCCGACCGTCCCACCGGCGGCCGGCAAATCAAGGTCGGCCACCACTCCTCGAAGGCGTTCGCGGTCGATGTGCGTGTACCGCGCCGTGGTGGCGAGGCTCCGGTGCCCGAGCAGCTCTTGGAGCTCCCGAATGTTCCGGCCCCGCTCATTGAGAAGCAAGTTGGCGGCACTGTGCCGGAGCCCATGGGCAGTAATTATATCGACTCCCGATGCCCGACAGGCGGCGGCCAGCCGCCGGTTGAACGCCTGATTGCTGAAGGCTCCTCCGTCCCGTCCTGGAAAAACCAGCTCGCTCCCCGCAAACTCGATGGCCCCCCGGCGCAGCCGCACCCCTTTGAGCCCCTCCAAAAATTCCCCCCACTCGGCCAGGGACACCGACAGCCGGGGCACGAGCGGCAAATCTCGATATTTGCCGCCCTTCACTTTCAATCGAACGGCCGTCACCTCCCCCGCCCCGTTGCGAACGAGGCGCTCCCCGGTCAACTGCGCCCATTCGTGGAACCGGCACGCGGTAAAAAATAAGGCCTCAGCCAGGTGCGCGGCCAGCCGCCCCGAATAATCCCGCCCCAGCTCGCGCATGGTGAGGAGCACTCGCGCGAGATCCGACGCCTCAAGGAAGGAAATCTCCACAGCCTCGGGCCGGAATCGGGGCGCCAAGCACTCCTCAAAGGGGTTGCCTTTATCGAGCACTTTATAGAGGAACGAGGCAGCCGCCTTCACCTGCAGGTGATGCGACGGCGAACGTCCGCTCGTGAGCTCTTCATAATAAGCGCGGACTTTTTCCTTCGGAAGAGCCCCCACATCAAAACCCTCGGCCGTTGTCCAGGCCACGAGTTTCATCCAGGTGCGCCGGTACGCTGCCAACGTCGGGCCGGCCAGCCGTCTTTCGGCGGCCGCCGCTTGCACTCGCTCTAAAAGGGACGCCTCGCTCACAGATCGCAAAAATGTGGTGTCCGCTTTCCTTTCTTAACCCGTTTTCGCCGCGGCCTCTCGCACGGCATCGAGGGCGCTGCCCGTCCAGGATCCGAAGAACCCTTCCAAAAGAGTGAGACAGGCCCGGGCGTTGCCGGCATCGAGCGACATTCCCCGATCGAAGAACGATTCAAGGCCGACGAGCGCCTCGCGGCCCTTCCCGGTTTGGGTGAGGTGTGCGGCCGCCGCGTACATCGCCTCGGCGGTGAGGGTTGGCGGAGTGCTCATATGTCAAGAGGGGCGGGTTGGCTGTCGGTCGACGGAGGCGTGCAAAAAAGCTTCTCGAAGAGAGCCCTGGAGCGTTCACGCCCCTCTTCGGTGAAATACACCCGCTTGGCCTTTCCCACGGGATCGCTGATGAACCCCTTTTCGTGGAGTCGCCCGAGCGCCTCCCAGTCGTGCCCCTTCCACGCCCAAGTTTCTTTAAAGTGGGCTCTTCGTTCGGTCACCGCCGTCAGCCACAGGAGGGCCAGGACGGCGTCATGGATGCGCGCCGGATCGGGAACCGGCTCCGCGGGGCGTTTTTCGGTGCTCATCGGTGTGGGCCAGGCGATTTTTCGCCGGATGAGCGCCTTCTATACGAGAGGATTGCCCAATAACAAATATTATTGTGCAATAAGACCTCACCCCGAACGTTAAGATTTATGAATCGCGGAAAAAGCACTAGCAGGCTGTTGAAAATCCGGGCCTTCATCAGGGCTTTTTCGAGCAACGGATCGATTTCGGAGGAATGATGTTGGTTTGGCCCCTTGGCGCGGGGCCTTCTCGGGGGAGCCGCAACGGGGTCACTGAGAGTGTATCAGGCCCGAGCACCAAGTGGGTTATGTCTATTGAGGCGCCCCGAGTTGAGCTTTTTGGTGTGTCTCCCAATACCGATGGGGCATTTGGTTCGGGAGCCCGAGGCCTGTACGGCCTCAACCACTGCTCGGCGGGGCGAGGGCCAGACGGCTCATGAGGACGAGATTGCAGGCGGAAGCAATGAACGAACCCCATGCGGCGACCTTGTCCGAGCCGCGGTGCATGGTGCGTCGCAGACCTCCCACCACTTTCATCCAGCCGAAGCGCTCCTCAATCTGTTTGCGGATGCGTTGACTGGTCTTGTAACCGGGCGACCGGGTTGTGCGCCCGTCCAGGCCCTTGACCCGGCGTTTCTCAATCTGGGCCACATGCGGCCGGACTCCCATATCGCGGCATTGCTTCACGAACGCCTTGGTATGGTAGCCCTTGTCCGCGGCCGCGGTCCGTGGTGTGTGCCCGCAGTCTTCAGCCCGCGCCTGAAGCTGCCGCAGGGCCATCGCTGGTTCGCTGACTTCGATCGGGTTGTGCACGTCAAACTCCGCCAGCAGGCCGTTGCGGTTTTCCATCAGGGCATGGAAACCGTAGGCCAAGCGCGCCTCCTTGCCCGGCCCCTTGCGGTAGAGCACCGAGTCCGGATCGCTGGTGCTCTGATGCGTGTCGTTGCGGCGAGTCTCCCCCTTGAAGCTGATCGTCGGATTTCCGGGATCATCATCCTTGCCCTTGTCTACTTTCGCCGCGTCAGCCCCATCTTTGCGCACAAAGCTCTTCATCGACGCCCAGGCCTCGATCAGCGTCCCGTCCGCGCTGAAGTGGTCGTCGCTCGCCCAACCAGCCTCCCGGCTCTGGTCGTAAACAGCCCGGAAGAACAGGACCGCCACCTCCCGGGACAGCACCCGTTCAGAGTTCTTCGCGAACACCGAGTGGTTCCAGCTTCCCTCCTCCACCTCCCGATCCAAGAACCACATCCACAGTATGTTCCATTGCAATTGATCGCAGAAGCGCCGCTCGCTCCGCACGCTGTACAGCGCCATCAGCACCCGCGCCTTGAGTAACTGCTCCGGCGGGATCGAGGCGCGTCCACCATCGGCGTACAGTTCTTCAAAAAGAGGGCTCAAGCGCTTCAACGCCTCATCGCAGAACTTCTTGATCGCCCTCAACGGATGCGTCGCAGGAATCCGCGCCTCAGGATTCAAGGCCGTCAAGAATTGCGGTTGAGATACAGGTTGCCCTCTCATGCCCAACACTTTAGCACAATCCACAAGTCAAGTGCTTCGTGGACTTTTTCAACAGCCTGCTAGTTCTAGATTACCGATTCGATCCAGAACGTATGGTCTGATCCTTGATCCTGCTGAGCCATTGCGATGCGGCATCGGGATCTGTTTCCGCGATGGCTCGGGCGTAGCCCAGAATGGCGGTATCTGCCCATGGCTCATTGAGCATGGCGCTGAGTCGTTCCCCAGCAGCGACGGAATCCTGGCGGGCCCAATTTGCAAAGAACGTATCAAGCCCAGTGTAAAACGACGATCCAGACGTGCCGTCGGGGCCATATTGAGTGAACAACTTGAGGCCGTGAGATGGGCCATGAGGCGATTTGGTGCCGTCCGCGGACGAGCATTCCGGATGCGACGCACCGGAAGTATCCCTACCTGCTGCGTGATCTGGAGGTGGTGCGTCCCGATCAGGTGTGTGGTGCGCCGACATCACGTACGTCGCGATGCCGGGAGGGCATGCCTTCCTGTGCGCGGTGATGGACTGGCATTCGCGCCTGGTGCTCGGCTGGGCCGTTTCCGAACACCATGGAGGTCGTGCCATGGGTCTAAGCGCTCTCAACGCCGCCCTGGCCAACACCGGCCACATTCCCGAGATTTTCAACACTGCCAGGGCTGCCAGTTCACCTCGGCGGAATGGACTGGCCGGCTGATCGAACTTGATGTGCGCATCAGCATGGATGGCAAAGGCCGCTGGATGGACAACGTCTTCATCGAGCGCCTCTGGCGCAGCGTGAAGTACGAAGAAATCTACCTGCGCGAACACGCAACCATTCCCGCGCTGGAGACCGGTCTCACTCGCTGGTTCCACCGCTACAACGGTCGCGGTAGGGACGCGGGTTTCCCCGCGCCCCCCGCACAGATCCCGGCGAGCGGAACTACCGCACCGGGCTCCTACCTTGAGTGGTGGCGCCATAGAAGCGTTCTTCAGGATAAGGGTGGACGACCTTCGGTCGTGGCAACCAGCGGGTGGCGTGGAGCGACATTTTGCTCCATGTGAGTCGCCGCTTGTGGCTGCGTCGACGGAGGCTGCGATACCAACGCTGAGCGACTTCCCAGCGGAAGCACTCCAACGCCCGTAAGTTGCCGTGGATTGCGTGGTACGCGTAACGGCCTCGCAGGACGCTGTTGAGCCACCCGCCCTGCTCGGCAATAGGCAGCTCTCGTCGATACCGAAGTTCCTGGCTTATGGCTTTCAGCTTGGCTTTCTGTCGCTTGGCGATACTCCGGCGGCCTACCGCAAACGCTCCGGATTTCGTCTTGGTGCAGAAGTGGGTGAACCCGAGGAAGTCGAACGTCCCCGGTTTTCCGTTTCCTTGCCTCTGACGTCGTTCGGCGGCGAACCGTCCGAACTCCAGAAGTCGCGTTTTATCCTCGTGCAGGTGCAGCGAGAACTTGGCCAGCCTGTCACGCAAAGCGGTCAGGAGTCTTTCCGCATCGTCTTGATGCTGACAACCGATCACGAAGTCGTCCGCATACCGCACCACGATCACTTCTCCGCGGGCGTGGCGCTTGCGCCAATGTTGCACCCACAGATCTAGAGCGTAATGCAGATACACATTCCCCAGAAGCGGCGAAATCACCGCCCCTTGGGGAGTTCCGTCTTCGCTAGGCTGCCATTGGTCGGATTCCATGACGCCCGCTTTGAGCCATTTGCCGATCAGGCGCACGAGGCGCTGATCACCGATCCGGTGCTGGAGGAACTTCTGCATCCACTCGTGGTCGATGGTGTCGAAGAACCCACGAATATCCGCGTCCAGCACCCAGTTCACCTTCCGGGAACACAGCCCTATCGCCAGCGCGTCAAGCGCCCGATGAGGACTCCGTCCTGGCCGGAAGCCGTAGGAGAAGCCCAGGAAGTCGACCTCGTATACGGCATTGAGGACTTCCACGACCGCCCCTTGAAGGACTTTGTCCTCCAAGGAAGCAACGCCCAAGGGGCGCTGCCGGCCGTCCGCTTTGGGGATGTACACCCGCCGCGAGGGATTGGCCCTGTAGGCTCCCCGGTGCACCCGCGCCAAGAGATCCTGAAGATTTTCCTCCAGGTTTTCAGCGTAGGCTTTCCAGTGAACCCCATCCACCCCAGCGGCCGCATGCCGTTTCAGCCTGTAGAAGGCTGATCGCAGGCGATCGAGGGTCAGATGGTGCAGCAGGGCGGTGAACCGCACTTTCTTATCCTGTTGTGCTCTCTGGCGCACCCGCTGCAGGTCGCAAGGCACATCGTGGTTCCGGCTCTGAGTCCGGGATGTGGCACCCTGTGGCGGGTTCCTCTTGGCGTCGGTCCTTGGCTCCACCACCTCCTCGGTTGGCCAAGCGAGCAAGCTCGGCATCTTGTTCGGCGGTTTCATTGCTACTACGACCGACTCCGACTCCCCGGCATCGTCCATCGACGTCTTCGGCCTTGCGGCCTTCACGTCGCGCTGCGTGTCGCCATCACGACGCGCAGGATTCCGGGGTCTCCCAGTTCCGATACACGAAGCGTCCCCACAT
>CAJBME010000017.1 GCA_903954065.1 uncultured bacterium | reverse complement strand
TGTCCGTCTGATCACGCAGGCGGAAGACCGCAGCGGCTATCAGGAAGGCGATGGCGGGGCTGCGCTCACCGGCGCGGCTTATGTCGGAGAGCGCATCAATCCGCCGTCTTCGGACTATACGCTGGCCGGTTACGTTTCCCAAGGCACCTCGCATTCGCCCGCTGCCTACGTCGACCCGTTCGCGGAAGGAATCGCTGCGGCCGAAAAAGGCGCCATCATTCCGGTCAACGCGCTACCCGGATCCGCCAATCAACTCGCGGTGTGGTGGTTCAAGAAGATCGAGGCCCCGAGTTCGGAGTTCTCCGACTTTTATGTGCCCTCGAAGATCGGCCGCTACTCGGTGGCCTATCGGACCTCGGGAGAGTTGGCATCGGAGAATTTCGACAACGGAGCCACCGGATGGACGAGCAATACCACCAGCACCGCCGTCGGCGTGAGCGGCCAGTACCTCGGCCCCTACGCCACCGGCACCTCACCCTCGACCCAGAAGACCTTTTCCATGGGCGTCGATGATGGCAACCAAGCGACCGTTTCGTTCGTCTTCAATCGTCTCGACTCGTGGGACGGCGAAGTTTTCAACGTCCTGATCAACGGCAACGTGGTGCTCCAGAAGAGCTTCGGTTACCCGCAAGTCACCACTCCGGTTTCGGGAGTCTCCCTTTTCGGGTTTGTGACCTACAACTGGACCATCACGCCGGTGTCCGGCGGTTACTTCAATTTCTACGGCAAAAGCACTTGGCTTGACCAAAGTTTCAACGTGGTCATCACCGCGAGTTCCGCGGGCGGGGAGATTGCCTCGTCGCTCGAACTTGGCTTCGCCTCCACCCTCGACCAAGCGGCCTCGGATGAGGCCTATGGGATCGATGATGTGAAGGTCAGCGCCCCGATGGCACAACAAATCATCATGGCCTCGAATTTGGGCACCGGCAGCCTGCCGTCCGGCGTCTCCAGCGGCACGGTCTACAACCAGCCCGACCCGGCCAAAACCGGCTATAATCCAAACGAGGAACACGCCTTGATCCAGAGCGGCGTCGGCTACGCCCTGCGCGATGATTTGAACCTGACCGCCGGCACCGGTGTGGGCACCACCTTCACCTCGCTGCCGCGCGTCCTGATCGAATACACCGATCCCGCCGATGGCCGACCCGCCATCTCGGTCTATGAAGTGCTGCGGGAAAACGCCGCCTACCAGTTTTCCTATCCGGTCACCGCCGGCACCATCCTGAACTCGCCGATGCCGCTGCCGCTCCTGCCGCAGCCGCTCGACTCCGCCGGTTCTGTCAAAAACGTGGAAGTCGTCCCCGGAGCCGTTTATACGGATCCGCCGGCCTCGTCCTCGGCGCCTGCCTCCTACACGCCGTTCACTTTTAAAGATCGGAAAGGCTATGTCTGGGTCTATCGGGGGCCGCACGACACCGGCACCCCCTCGCTCGGCATGCAATGGTATTACACGATGCGCCCGGACTTCGTGTTCCCTAACCTCACCCAGCCCGCCGACGGCACGATTCTTCCCTACCTGCGGACGAGGAACGCTGATGGAACCTACGTCGGGGACCCGGTGTCCGGCACCTCCCAGACCGTGCTCTATTATCCGACGTGGCCCACCGACGCCCCGACCCTGAGTGTCGGCGAAACCCTCGCCCTGCCCAATCACGGTCTGCCCGCCGTCCGCGGACAGACCAGCGCGACCGTGCTCTATCAACAGTCGATTGCGAAAACCACGGCGGTCTCCAGCGTCACGCTGCACGATCCGACCCGCGCGAAATCCGTCCTGCTCAATGACGCGAGGGTGGGCCTGACCGCGCTTCCAGCTTCGTTGAAAACCACTACGCAGGATGGCAATACCTACTTCCAGCTGGCCCAACCGCACCTCCAGCAGCGCTTTTACTTCGATCCGTTGCTCGGTGACATCGGCGGCCTGGTCCTGATCGGCGAATTTGTCGATGAAATCGCCGGCGAGGATTATCTCAACCTCAATACCCTGAGTCCGGCGGATGTGCAGGCGCTCAACGTGCTGGTGGATACTTCGGATGGTGATCTGGACGCTTGGAAAGCCGCCATCCTCGCGCTCACGACGGTAGTGGAGACCTTCAAGGAAGATCCTTCCGTCAAGGGCACCTACATCGTGGATTCCTCCAAGACGAAGAATGTGGGCAGCCAGAGTCTGCCGGAGATTTCCGACTCGAACACGGCGGTGGACAGCTACGCCCTGACCGCCTTGGGCAATGGCAGCGGCTATGTCACTCTGCTGTTTGCGAACGGCGACGCCTTCACTGAGAAGGGTGATCCGATCGCGATGCAGATCGTCAAGGTCCTGCCCCAGCTCTATCAAGGCGACCTCAAGATGATCGCCGCCTCCAACCCTCTGGATGAGCAGACTTCCCTGCGCCACAGCGGTGACTTTGCGGCGCACCCGGAAAACTATGAGTTCGAGTGGGCCTACTCCGCACCGAAGGATGGGGTGGTGCTTCCGATTTATTCCAACTCCATGGTGCCGGTGCTGGGCACCTCCACGACCAACACGTGGTATCTGTATCAGGATGGCAATCCGCTGGTGGTGCCGCCGGCTACGCTGGTTTATCCCACCACCCCAGTAACTCTCAGCAAGTCGATCCAGATCAATAACGCGAGCCATGATTCATCACTGGGCCTGCCGGGGCAAATCCTCAAGAGTGTCTCCGGTTTGGTCCTCTCCAACCCGGTGCCGGACAGTCTGGTCTTCAGTGCCAGCCTCGGCACGCAGGATGGTCTGGTGGTTTTCGTCAATGGCGTGCCGGCGCTGGCCTATCAGATTCCGTATGGCACGGCCGTACCCGGCAATCTCACGCCCCAGGGCGCGCGCTCGGGACTGATTCCGGAAGGCGGCGGTCTGACCTACCAGTTCCCGCTGGATCCGGCGTTTTTCCAGGCCGGCAGCAACCAGATCGAGGTCGCCCTTTACTCCAGCCTGCCCCCCGGCGGGGCCAGCAGCACGGTCGATTTCCAAATCCACGCCTCCTTGAAGACGGACCTGGTGACAGCGGCTTTGGGGTGGAGTATTCCGACGCCGCCATCCGAATCCGAACCCTTCACCAACACCATCGTCATCGGTGGCTCCGCCGGCTCACCCTTGGGCAATCCGCTGCTGGTGTTCTCCGACACCTATTTCACCATGCGCTACAAGGCGAAGGATACGGCAAACCTCGTCACCGGGGATTCGTGGAGCGAGTGGAACACGCCGGTGCTGGTCGAGAGCTGGGTCAAGCGCGTGTTGGATGGCATCAACCCGTTCAACCAACGGCAGACCGATCTCTACAACAACCCGGTCAGCACGGACGTCAGCATTCTCACCCAGGCGGGATCGCGCTGGGAGGGCGATGTCGCGCTCAATCTCGATACCATCGAGGACTTCGGCCTGATCGAGATCTACGAAACGGTGCTCAACCGGGTGAAGAAGCAAAGTATCGACGCCGGCATTGATGATGAATCGGTGAACAGCACCCTGCTGCTGGTGGCCGGCTACCTCAACGACCTCTACATGACCCTCGGCAACGAGGCTTGGGACGATGCCCAGAACCCGACTCTCCTGGTCGATAGCGCGTCCGAAATGGTGGACACCAACTCGTCGCGGTTCTCGTTTGAAGGCCAGGTCGCCTCAATGATGGATGAGACGCTGACGCTGCTGCGGGGGCGTGACGACTTCCTCAGCCCTGGAACCACGGTCAGTCCCTCCTACAACCGTCTCTATTGGAACTACACCAATGGCATCAATTCGGGAGAACCGTTCTACGCCGTCAATTATAACATCAAGGAAAAAGTCGGCGGCAAGAACGAAGATGGCGTGCTGGATGCCGCCGACGCGCAAGCCATGTTTCCGCAAGGACATGGCGACGCCTACGGCCACTATCTCACGGCGCTCACCGGTTATTACAAACTTCTCACGTCGCCCAAGTACACGTGGATCCCCACGGCCGAAGGGGTGACCGTCCTCGGTCAAACGGTCCAGGTGGACTACCAGGACGAGCGGAAATTCGCCGCCGCCGCATCCTCTCTGGCCCGCACCGGGGTGGACATCATCGACTTCACCGCCCGCAGCCACTATAATGACGGCGAAGAGAATGGCTGGGCGGATAAATACGATGGAAAATACAATTCCGCCACCGGCCTGACGCGCCACTGGGGCACCGATGAATGGTGTTCCCGCGTCATTCAGGGGGCCTATTACAACTGGGTGAGCGCGAATGCCATGCTGCCCGACGTGGATGCTGTCCATGAGGGGATCCAGAAGATCGACCGTACCACGGTGCCGGAACTCAACGAACTGATCACCAGCGCCAACGAGGCATTCAACCTGTCCGCCGGTGAGCAGGCCCACCTCAACCCGCTCGGCATCGCTCCGGATGCGATGGTGTTTGATATTTCACCCACCGAACTCGCGGCCGGGAAGTCCCACTTTGATCAAATCTACCAGCGTGCCGTCAGCGCTGCCGTCAATGCCAGGAACTCGTTCGACCAAGCCGGGAAAATGAACCACATGCTCCGCCGCCAGGGCGACAGCGTGGACGAATATAACGACGCGGTGGACCGCCAGGAGGATGCCTACGAATACCAGCTGCTCACTCTCTACGGCAGCGCTTACTCCGGCGATATGGGCCCCGGAAAACTCTACGTCCAGGGCTACACCGGCCCCGACCTTTATCATTCCTATTTTATCGACCGGCCTTCGCAACTGGTGGATGTCAGCAAGGATGTCACCGTCAATTTCAACGAGCCGATCAATACCGATCCGTTCAAGGATTGGTCGGTGGACAATGTTTACAACAAGCTGAAGGATCCCCTGCAATACACGACGCGCAGTTACCGCGTGTCGCCCTACACGCTCGGCCAGTTCTCGGACACTGTCGCCAGCGGAATGGGCAAGCGCGGACAGGTCGGGGAAATCCAAAGCGCGCTGCTTGCCTGTTATGAGGCCCAGATCAACCTGCAGGACTCCTCCAACAGCTACAACAACCTGCTGCGGCGCTTCGACCGCGACTACCAGCTTTACTCGGAGTTTCTCACCGACTTCGATGCGGCCAACGACGCCTCCGCCGCGAAGATCGCGGAGGCCGCGTCCATGACCAAGGCATCCTTCACCCTGACCAGCACCGCGGCGGCCTTCGGCTTGTCGGGTGATTATATCAGGGGCCTGGCCGCGGCCACGGCGGAAGCCCTTCCCACCAGCGTGGGAGTCTCCAATGACGCCACCTCGGTGGGCCGGATGGCGGCGATTCTGTCGGGTGAAACCGCCGGTTATGCGCAGCAACTGCTTGGCTTGTCCGCCGAAACCATGGCGGCCCTGCTCGATGCGGAAGCTGCGGATCTTGAAGGGCAGGCGCAGGACTATATCGATGACTACAATTTTGATTCCGTCAAAAAACAACACGTCGTCGAGTTTGAGCGCCTGTATGACCAGGTCCTCGCCAGCGCTTATGAAATCACCCGCCGGATGACCGAACTGCAGCATGCCAACGAGCGGGTCTCGAAGCTGTATGCGGATGCCAACCACATTCTATCGGAGCGCGAGACCTTCCGCCAGCGCGCCGCATCCGTGACTCAAGGCTACCGCACCCGCGACCTGGTGTTCCGGGATCTGAGAAACGAGGAGCTCTCGCAGTATAAGAACCTCTTCGACCTCGCGCAAACCTATGCCTATTGTGCGGCGAAGGCTTATGATTACGAAACGGGACTGCTCGATTCCACGGTGGGCGATGACTTCATCAAAAAAGTCGTCGGATCCTTCTCGGTGGGAGCGTGGAATGGCGACAACCCGATAATAACTGGCAAGGGCGACTCCGGATTGGCATCCGCGCTCGGCGGGCTGCGCGACGATTGGTCAGTGGTCAAGGGGCGCCTCGGAATCAACAATCCGGATCGCAATGGAACCTTGTTTTCCCTGCGGCAGGAGCTCTTCCGGATCCGGGCGGACCAGCCCACGGCCGACGACGACACCCTTTGGAAACAAGTGATTCAGCAGCACATCATGAGCAACGTGCTCAACGACCCGGATGTGGCGATGTATTGCAACAACATCCGGAAGACCAATGGCTCGGCGGTTCCCGGGATCGTGATTCCATTCGCAACCACCATCGAGCAGGGACTCAACTTTTTCGGTTGGCCGCTGGCAGCCGGCGATCACAACTTCTCGCAGTCCACTTTCGCTACCAAGATTTACTCGTCCGGTTTGGTGTTCAAGGGCTACGTTGGAATGGACCCGTATTCGATCGGCACGGTAGGTGCGTCCGGTCCCGCGAGCTCGGGTACCAACGCCTTGGGCGCGACACCCTATGCCTATCTGATTCCCGCCGGCAAGGACACCATGCGGACGCCGCCGCTGGGGGACAC
>CAJBME010000016.1 GCA_903954065.1 uncultured bacterium | reverse complement strand
TGTTGGAGCATATTCGGGCGTATCTGGCTCGGCGGCATCGTGAATTGAATGCCAATTCTTATCGTCAGGCGCAGGTTCCGTGTGGCGCTCGGGTGTTGGCCAACCGATTTGGCACGGCGCCGGGGCTGTATTTCCCTCCGCAGTCGGGCGTGGTGGATGGGGTGGCGCAGACTCCACATATTTTCCTGCTGCCCGGCCCGCCGCGCGAATTGAAGCCGATGTGGACGGACGAAGTCTTACCCATTTTGCGCGGGTTGTTGACGGTCGAGCCGCCGTTATTGCGCAATTTCAAGCTTTTCGGACTGGGGGAGGCGCAGGTGGCGGAGACGTTGGAGGAGCCATTGCGGGCGACGGGCATTATGGAGCTCGGCTATTGTGCGCGGCCGGGCGAGGTGATGGTGCGTGTCATCGGCTCGGCGGCGGCTTTGGATGCGTGCGGGGTATTGGTGCGAGCGGCTTTTGGCGATCGTTTGTTTTCTGACACCGACGAGGTGATGGAGCAGGTGGTGGTGCGGTTATTGCGTCAAGCTGGCCGCACGGTGGCGACGGCTGAGAGTTGCACGGGCGGGTTGATGGCGAATCGTTTGACCAATGTGGCTGGCGCTTCTGAGGTGTTTGGCTGGGGATTTGTGACGTATGCCAACGAGGCCAAGGAGCGGCTGCTGGGGGTGTCGGCGTCGGATTTGGCTGACCATGGTGCGGTCAGTGAGCCGGTGGTGCGGGCCATGGCGGAAGGGGCGTTGGGTGCCAGCGGGGCGGATTATGCATTGGCGGTGACCGGTGTGGCTGGTCCGGGCGGGGGCACGGCGGAGAAGCCGGTGGGCACGGTGTGGATCGCCCTTGCGGCGCGCGGTCGGGTGGCGGGTGAGTCGGTGACGACCACGGTGTTGCGCGAACATTTTCCGTTTGAGCGCGAAATGTTCAAGGCCATGACCTCGCAGACGGCGCTGGACATGCTGCGGCGCCGACTGGTGCAAGAGCAGGCGTGAGTCTCCGGGGTCTGGGTCCGGGGGCGGGAATCAACCACCGCGGTGAAGACGGACGACAGCCACCGCCTCGGCCGCAATCCGCTGCAATCCTTCGCGGACAACATCCGGGCGGCCCGAGAAATTGAGGCGCAAGCACTCACGCGCATGCGGCCAGTCGTCCGGTAAACCAAAGAAAAATGGCTCGCCCGGAACCACTAGCACCCCGCGTTCCTTCAGTCGCTCATACAGCTCACGAGTCGAAATCGGCAGTCCGCGCAGCCACAGCCAGTGGAAAAACGCTCCTTCGCTGGCATGCACAGCGTAATCGAGACCGGCAGCGCCAAATATTTCGTGGATCCAGCCGAGGGCCGAGCGGCTTTTTTCTTCGTAAAATGGACGCAACACGGTGCGGCTCAGGTTGAGCAATTCGCCGCTGTCCAGCATCGGCTGGACCAGTCGTTGTCCGATGTTGGTATTGGCGAGTCCGGCGATCGCCGTCATGGCGGAGAGCGCTTTGATCACCGGAGGCGGGGCGATCACGGCTGCCGTCCGGGTTCCCGGCAGCCCGAGTTTGCTCAGGCTCAAGGTCAGAATGGTGGTCGGTGACCAGAAAGGGGTGGCCTCCGTGAAAATGACCCCCGGAAAGGGAGCCCCATACGCATTGTCAATGATCAGGGGTACTCCGTGGGCATCGGCCAGAGCGGCCAGTCGGTGGATTTCATCGTCGGTCAGCACGTTGCCCGTCGGATTGGTCGGGCGGGAGACAACCATTGCCGCGATGTCGCCACCGGCCAACGCTGCCGCCACCGCGGCAAAATCGACGCCATATTTGAATTCCCGGGAGGCTTCGCCCTGCGGCCATTCAATCGTCGGACGGCAGGCGATAAAACATTCCGGCTCAAGTCCTTGGTCGGCATAACCAATGTATTCCGGGCACAGTGGAAGCAGGATTTTGCGATGCTGCACCCGGCCCGCGACCATGGTGCGGCCGGCTAGCAGGTTGAAGAGGAAGAAAAACGCGGTCTGCCCGCCTAGCGTCACCGCGATGTTTTCCGGGCCTACGGGCCAGCCGAGTTCTCGACGCAGCATCGCGGCCAGTGAGGCAATGAAGGCCGGATTTCCTTGCGGCGGGTCATAGTTGCCGAGCATGGCATCGAAGCTGGTGCCGTCCGCGAGCAGTTCGCTCATGCGTTCGCGCCAGCGCGCCTGGACGGCCGGCACAGCCGCCGGATTGCCCCCGCCCAGCATCAACATGTCCGGCCGCTCGGTTAAGGCCCGGCCTAAATCATCCATCAACGATACAATGCCGCTCCCAGCATTCATTCTCTGGCCAAGCATCGAAAAAGTCAGGTCCATCCGTCACCATAACCCGTGATGAGCGTTCGTCGACCAGCCGCCTTTATCAACCGCCCCCCGTCGTGGCCCCTGTCGCGCCCTCAGCCCGACCCTAAAAGTGGGTGTCTTTTTTCTTCGCCGTTGCCGAGGGTTCTCGTCTGCGGCCGGATTTTTTCTCACGCGGAGGCGCGGAGAGCGCGGAGGGAGGAAAGATTGGATTTTCTCCGCGAGCTCCGCGTCTCTGCGTGAACCGCGCCCCCGTCGCGCGCAGAGGAATGCGGGCCGCGGGAAAATCATCACTCTGGCTGCAACTCCTGCTTTCTTCCGCGGCGGCTTGTTCCACTTTTGCAGCTGTGAGACGACCTGATCGCCGATCCCATGCTGCCTTTGGCCGCCCCCCGGCGCAAATGCATGAGGATACCTTGATGAAACTGTGCCAGCAAACGCCGGAGGCGCTGGTGCTGGTGCTCGACTGCGTCCAAGACCCGCATAACCTCGGGGCTTGTCTGCGGACGGCCAATGCGGCCGGGGCTCTGGCCGTGGTGGTGCCTCGAGACAAGGCGGTTTCATTGACTGAAGTGGCGCGGCACGTGGCGGCGGGGGCGGCTGAAGTCACCCCGCTGGTGACGGTCACGAATCTGGCCCGTTGTTTGGATCGATTAAAGGAAGCCGGTCTCTGGCTGGTGGGTACGGCGGATCAGGCGACCGAGGAGTTGTATTCGGTCGATCTGACCGGCAAAATTGGCATTGTGATGGGGGCGGAGGGGCAAGGGTTGCGGCGGCTGACGGCTGAGAAATGCGACCATCTGGTGCAGTTGCCGATGTTGGGCACGGTAGAGTGTCTGAATGTGTCGGTGGCCACGGGAATTTGTTTGTATGAATGTGTGCGCCAGCGGGGTGAAGCTCCGCCTGCGCCGGGTGGGGCGGCGCCTCCGGGAGGATTTCTTGTCGAATGAGCGGCGCGTCGGACGCCAGTGAAGCCGGTGGTGGGCTCTGGGCGGCTGGCTGATGTTTGAATGCGTGGATTTTCCGAAGATCACACTTACTATTAGCCATGTCGCGTGTTGTTGAAATCCTCCAATCATTGATCCGGGTACCGAGTGTGAATCCTGATGGGGCGCCGGACTCGCCCTTTGCTGGGGAGAAGAAGGTGGCGGAGTGGGTGGCTGATTTTTTAGCGGGGATCGGGGCTGAGGTGGTATTGGAGGAGGTGTTGCCGGACCGCCCCAATGTTTTTGGTCATTTTCCGGGTGGGCTGGTTGAGGGGAAGCCGAAGCCGAGGGTGTTGCTGGCGCCCCATACCGATACGGTCGATGTCGAAGGCATGACCATTGATCCATTTGGGGCGGAGCTGCGTGATGGTCGGATTTATGGACGGGGGGCGTGCGACACCAAGGGGACGATGGCGGCGATGCTGGCGGCGCTGGAAGAACTCGGGGTTGAGCGACTGGCTGGGCTGGGGAGTGCGGTCACGATGGTCGGGTTAATTGGCGAGGAGACGGGCCAGCATGGATCCCGTCATCTGGCCCGTCATCATGGTAGCGAATATGCCTTTGCTTTGGTGGGGGAACCGACCTCGTGCGGTATTGTTCACGCCCATAAAGGATGTTCGTGGATTACGCTGGAAACGCATGGGGTGGCTTGTCATGGCAGTACTCCTGAGCTCGGGCGCAGCGCGATTTTGCACATGTTGTCGGTGGTGGCATCGCTCTCGACCACTTTGCACGGTCGCTTTGGCAGCGGCGAGTTTGATCATCCTGTTTTGGGGACGCCCACGATGAATATTGGCACGATTCAAGGCGGTAGCCGCCCCAATATCGTGCCGTCCCGATGCACGATTGAAATTGATATTCGCGAGACCCCGGCGCTGCACCAATACGGAGTGCGCCGGATGTTGGAGGAGTGGGTCACGGCGGCTAGACTCACGGATGACGTGGTCCTGCATGGCTTACCCAGTTGCGCGCCGTTGGACACGCCGGTCGATAATCCGTATGTTTTGAAGCTGGCCGCACTGGGGGCGCCGTTGGTCGGGGCTCCTTGGTTTTGTGATGCGGCGTGGCTGGCGTCGGAAGGCGGCATTCCCAGTGTGGCCGCGGGACCGGGCAGCATTGCTCAGGCTCACCGCGCGGATGAATACATCGAAGTGGCGGCTCTGGAGGAGGGGGTGCGATTTTACCGCCGGTTTTTGGAAGCTCTTTGATCAGGGGCTGGCCAAGAACATTAGTGGGCATGTGATGAGGAAAGCGCAGCCTGACTGGAAAACAATCCATCACTCGATACGCTGCGCCCATGAGCCACACGTCATCATCGCCGTCGTCCCCCGAGTCACTGCCCGCCGCCGGTTCTTTGGACCCGTCCCGGAGGGTGGGCATTCTCGGGATGGGTATTATTGGCCGCCGGGTGGTGGATTCTTGCCGACGGGCCGGACTGGAGGTCGTCGCCTGGAATCGCACGCGTCGTGGTGAATTGGACACGCTGGACACTCCGGCTGACGTGGCGCGGCGGGCGCTGGTGTTGCAGATATTTGTCACCGACGACCGGGCTCTCGCCTCGGTGCTGGACGGGCTGTTGCCGGCTTTGACGGCGGATCATGTGGTTCTGAATTGTTCGACGGTCTCACTGGAGGCGACCCAGATGGCTTCGGCGTCGGTGGCGACGACGGGTGCGGCCTTTTTGGATGCTCCCTTTACGGGGAGTCGAAATGCGGCGGCGGCGGGCGAGTTGGTGTATTATATTGGCGGGTCGGCGGAGGTATTGAGCCGGGTGCAGTGGGCTTTGGAGCCGAGTGCGAAGGCGATTGTGCCGCTGGGTGAGGTAGGAGACGCGACCATTATCAAGATTGCCACCAATCTGGTATCGGCGGTGGCGGTGCAGGCGCTCGCGGAGGCGCTGGGCATGATTAGTGCGCATGGCGTTGATCCTGAAAAATTTCTGTCGGCAATGGAGCACAATGCCAATAGTTCGGGACTCTCCCGGATGAAGCTGCCCGCCATGGTTGCAGGCACATTTGATCCGCATTTTTCCCTCAAGAACATGTGGAAAGACGCTGGATTTGCCGAGCGATTGGCTCAAACCAAGGGGATTGAGCTGCCGGCCCTCGCGGTGGCCCGTGGGCGCATGGGGGCGCTGGTGGGGCAGGGGCGCGGCGAAGAGGATTTTTCGGTGTTGGCCTCGCATTATCTACCGGGCAAGTCGGCCGCTCCGGACGCTTGAAGCGGGCGGGGGTGGTGGCCTTGATGGATTTCTCTGGGCATGCAATTTTCTGGATCGACGGCATGGTGATTTCATGAACGACCATTTTTCCGGACGGGCCTTGACGGGCTGGGTTGATCTTTCTGGTCGGGCCAAATTTCGGCTGACTGGGCCGGATCGGGTGCGGTATTTGAATGGCCAAGTGACGAACAATGTGGCCCGGCTCAAGACTGGGGAGACGTTGCAGGCGTTGGTTTGCACGGCCAAGGGGCGACTGGAAGGCGAGGTCATGGTGCGTGCGGAGGACGATTGTTTTTTGCTTGATGCTCCGGGGGTGTTGCGTGAGGCGTTGCTGGCTCGTCTGGAGAAATACCTCATTGCGGATGACTGTGCTTGGGAGGATGTGACCGATGCGTTTGCTCTCTGGCACGGTTTTGATGAGAGCGCCGGGGCGGCGGGCGTGGATCGTTTTGGGGTGGTCGGCCGGGATGTCTGGTTGCCAGCGGGAAGCCCGTCCCCGGGGGCGCCAATATGGGATGAAAGTGCACTGGATTTGGTGCGTTTGGCCCACCGGGTGCCCGTATGGGGAGCTGAGCTGACGTCGGAAACACTGCCGCAGGAGGCCCGCATGGAGGATCGGGCCGTGGATTTTCATAAAGGGTGCTATGTCGGGCAAGAAGTCGTGAGCCGACTGCGCAGCGTGGGCCGGGTCAACCGGCTACTCTGCACTCTGGAAACAGTCGGCGGCGCGAGTGCGAGCTTAGTGGCTGGCGACCGGTTGTATCAGGCGGCCGCGGGTGATGGCGCCGGCTGGTCTGAAGTAGGGGTGGTGACGAGCGCACGGCACGATCCGCGGCGCGGAGTGACGCTGGCCATGGGATACGTCAAACGTCCTGCCATCGAGGGCGGTGCTGGGATTTTTCAGGCCGGACCGGATAAAAATACCCTTTCCACCATCGTAAAATGCGGAGAGACTCCTTCCGGTTCCCTCTAACGCGTCCTTGATGAAATTGTTCCGTCATTTTTCCCTGTTGCTGGCCGCCCTGCTGGGGATGGCCACGGTGGTTTCCGCTCAAGAAGCGCCAGCTGTAGCACCTGTTGTCGAAAAGGCTGCGGTGTCACTTGAACCGTCGCCAAGCGAGGTAACAGCGCTTGATTCGGTGGCGCCCGCGTCACTGCCGTCAGAGGATCCTGATCCCGCAGCGACCCCGGTGGCACCGCGCGATTTGGGTTTGCCTGCGCCGGCGGCCGGGGAGGACTCGGCTGAGGCGATCCCGGCGGAGGCGATTCCACGACCCGAAGAGATGTCGGCGGAAACAGTCGTGCCGGAGGAACCGCCCGTGCTCCCGAGCGGCTCCGAACTGAAAAAACGTAAACCGGCTCCTCCGAAACCTGCGATTCCGGCCAGTGCGACCGAAGCAGTGCAATTTACCATTCGTGTTGGCAAGGACGGACCGAAAGAAACATTTCTGATTTCGCTCCGGCCAGATCTGGCTCCCCAAACTGTGGCCGCCTTCAAACAAAATGTAGAAAACGGATTTTATGAAGGCCTGGCCTTTCACCGACTTATCCGCAACTACATTATTCAGACGGGTGATCCACTGAGCAAAGACGACGCCCAAAAAGAACGCTGGGGAACGACGGATAGTGGCCGCAACATTCCGGGGGAATTTGGTGGAAGCCATGTTCGTTATGCCGTGGCCATGGCCCATAAAGCGGGCGAGGTCGATTCCAGCGGTAGCCAGTTTTTTATTACGCTGCGGTCGGCGACTTCATTGGATGGCAGCTACAGCGTATTTGGCGAAGTGACGCAAGGCATGGAGGTGTTGAATCGTCTGAGCGGATCGGTTGTCGACACCAATGATACGCCGGTGAAACGCATCGAGATCGTCAATGCCAAGCTGGTGCGGGGAGATACGAAGCTGGCGGACAGCACCTTACAAGGTGGTCGGCGCAAGACCAAACCAGACTCCCAAAAAGGAAGGCTGGAGAAATTCATCGAGCGCATTTGGTAGCGCTGAGCGAGCCGGGGGTGGCCCCATCGGGCCGCAGATGGGATGGTTTCGTTGATGTTCCCCGCCATGATGGTGCTGCAGATCAAGGTGAAGCCGAACGCGCGCGAGAGTGTGTTGGAACAGGCGTCCGACGGCACGTGGACGGCACGGCTGAAGTCGCCGCCGGTTGATGGTCGGGCCAATAAGGAATTAATGGCGCTCGTGGCGCGGCACTGGGGATGTCCGAAGTCAGCCGTATCGCTTAAAACCGGTGCCTCCGGTCGGCTGAAGCTGGTTCGCATCGATCTTCCCGATACGGGTCAAAAGCCAGATTGAGATCGTCCGTCGTGACGGGACTGGGTTGGAAGAAGCGACGTTGCGGCGGGATCAATCATCACGGAAGCCGCGAGGGCGAATGGGCGGGGTGATCGTGGGCCCGGTCTTATGATCAACGGGTATTGGCGGGGGGGCGGGTCGAGAGTGCGCGGAAGTAGCCTTTGACGAGTTCGCGGTATTCGGCGGGGACTTGAGTGCCTTCGCTTGCTCCGTCTGAGCCTGAGGTGATCAGACCGCGCAGGCGGGACCAGTCGTCCGGGGACATGCCGAGTTTGGCCAGTTCGGGCGGGAGGCCATAGTCTTGACTTGTTTGCAGGCCGGCTTTGTCGCTTGCTTCGGAACCGGGCTTTTGGGATGAGTTTTTGTCTTCGGCAGCGGTCTGGCCTTGTCCTTGTTGGCCGTCGCCGGGTTTAGGAGATCCTTTTTTGCCCATGTTTTGTTGTCCGAGGGCATTTTCGGGCACGCCCATGGCGGCTTGGGCGGTGGCGGCGGCCATAGCGAGATGGGTGGCGGCTTGTTGGGCTGGGGTGGCGGCGGTGGTGGCCAGCGATTGCAGGCGGGCGGCGGAGGCGGCGGCCATGGAGGCTTCGGCGGAGCCCTGAGTTTTTTCCAGAGTTTGTTGTGCGGCTTCCCGGCCGGCTTGTTGGGCGGCATCGCCGGCATCGGACGCTTGTTTCGTTTGGGTCGTGGCGGCGGTCAGCGCCTGAGTGGCGGCGGCGGCACCTTCCGACTGGCTGGTCAAGGCCCGTGCCATTTCGCTCAAAGCAGTGGCCGCGGCGTCGAGCGACTCCCCGGTCTGCTTGACCGCTTGCTGGCTTGTCCGAGCATCCGGCGGGCTGTCGGCTGTCGTCTGCGTCTCACCGGGGGTAGGACCACCCGAATTTGGCGCGGGCGCCGCGACAGAAGGGGTGGTCTCGGAGGGGATGGGCTCGAGCGGGACGCCCGCTTCCTTGGCCAAACTCCCGCTCGCCTCCCGTCCAGTCGCCGCGGCCGCCGCTAATGTGGCGGCTGCCGCCTCCGCCTGAACATCAGCTTTGCCATTTTGCTTCAAGGTCGATGCGGAATCATGTTGCAACTTTTTGAGGGAATCAGCGAGCTGGCCGGCCGTCGCGGCCACGGCGCCCTGCTCGCGGGCCATCTCGATGGCTTTCGCGGCGGGGGCGGCGGCGGCCGCCGCGGCGGGCGTGGAATCTCCAGTCGGCTGCGCTTGCTGCGCCAGCTGGTCTTGCCGGGCGGCCAGTGCCGCCGCTTGCCCAGCCAAGTCCCGGGCTTGGGTAGCTAGATCAGTCAAGTCAGACTGGCGGTCGAGCGGTAGCTTTTGCTGAAACTGATTCGCTACATTTTGTGAGCGATGCTCCACGTCATCTTGGTGCTGCAACCAGCGCTCGAATGCTTCGGTTCGTTGTTCGGGAGTGGCGGTTGGATCGATGAGGGGATTGCTGGTGGTTTCATTTGCCACTGCCGGTGGAGGTGGAGAAGGGGCGGTATTGGTCGCGCTTGGCGCAGCCGTTTCGCTCGGCATCGTGGGCGCAGTGGGTGGCGGCGTGCTCTCTCTGGTGGCGGCGATTTCTGAGTGGGTGGCAGCTGGTTTTGGTGTGGGTGGGTTGGGGGCGGCCTGTGCGGCTTGATCGGCGAGGGATTGTTGTTCGCGGGCCAGACTGGCCAGTTCCCCTAGCTCTTGTCCTTCCTGACGGTCTTGCTGGAACGAGGCCAAAATTTCATCCAATTCTCGTGCGGCTTTTTCCAATTGGTTTTGAGCGAGTTCGGCAGAGGCCGACCGTTCTTCTGGCTGATCGGACTGGGGGATTTTCTGAAGTGATGTGGCGGCTCCCTCGACGTGGGTTTTGGCGGTTTCGGCGATGGCATCGGCGCGTTCGGCGAAGGCGCTTTGTTGTGCTTTTTGGGCGATTTCCTTGAGTTGAGAGGCGCTCATGGCCGTCCGCGCGGTGAGTTTTTCCAACTGATCGAGCCGTTCGCTGTTCATGGGTTCGGGATCGCGGAGTTGGCGTGCTTTTTCACTGGCTTGGCGTTGTTGGTCCCATAAGTCGGTGCGCAACTGTTCCAGTTCCCGGCGGAGTTGTTCTTCCTGTTTGTTGACGGTCTGGCGGGCGAAACTTTCGGCGCCCCAGTTTAATCGGACGAGGATAGGATCGCTGGTGGCGGTTTGGGGGCCGTTCAGGCTGGGCGGAAGCGAGTCGGTGACGCGCACGGTGATGAATAATTCATTGGCGCCGGCGAGTGGGAGTTTAGAAAGGTCGACGGCGGCGGTGCCGCGCCATGTTTGCGCGACGAGAGGGTCTTTTTCCGGCAGGGGCATGGGGATGATCCGGGTCCCGCGGCCATCGAGTTTCACGATTACATCGACGGCGGACAGGCTATAGTCATCGGCTGCGGAATACACGATCGGGAGCCATTCATTGGGGCGGAGAGATAATTCGCGATCGATGGGAGAATCGATGACGACGGCGGGGGGTAAGTCTTCCAGCGCTTTGAGGGTGCCGCTGGCTGGTTTGCCGAGCAATTCGCCGGCGCCTTTGGGGTGGAGCGTCCACCGGTAATTCATGCCAGGGGCCAGCTCGGCCGACCAGCGGGCTAGTTGGTGTGGGCCCTCGTTGACTAAGCTGACGTCTGGCCCCGCGTTTTCCGTCTGATCATAGACGAGCGTGGCCGCGGCGGCTGGATGGCTCAAGGTGGCGGTGACCTCTACCCTCGTGCCGGTGATGGCTGAGATGTCGCCGAGGGAATCTGGATCGATCTTTGGAGCGAGCCCGGTGTAAGCAGGGAACGTGTAGCGGACGCTCACGTTGGTGATGTCCGGCCGGTGAAGGACCTCGACAAAAAACTCCTTGCTGCGAGCGCGTCCGGAGGTGGCCGCGTAGCGGAAACTCGAGGGCACACGCGGCAGGGTGAGAGCGAATACGGTT
The DNA here is from genome assembly GCA_903954065.1 of uncultured bacterium. Lineage (GTDB taxonomy): Bacteria > Verrucomicrobiota > Verrucomicrobiia > Verrucomicrobiales > V1-33 > CAJBME01. The sequence continues at coordinate 36,887 of CAJBME010000016.1, read as the reverse complement.
TCGCCGGGTTGCGCTCCGGTGGCATTCGGCTGCACGACCATTCTTTCGATTTGTGGAGTGCTGGTGGCGGGTCCGTCTGGGCTGCTGGCTGATTCGCGGCGCAGTTCCAGTCGTTGGGCGGATTTCCCTTTGGCGGCGACCAGCAGGGTGATGGGTGCGCCCTCGACGACGGTGGCATTTTGCGTGATCATCCGCAGATCGGAGGAAGTGGCGCTGCCGATATTGGCCAGCGGCAGGACGGCACGGGCGAGTAGAATGCCTCCTTGAAACGGCCATCCGATCAGGATGACGGCCAAGATCGCCAGTGCGGCCGCGCCTAGCCGCTTGGGCCAGAGCATGGGCAGCGAGGAATATTCCTTTTCTGGAGTGACCGTTCCCACATCAATAACAGCCGATTTCACGACTTCGGCCAGCAATTCGTCTGAGCCGCGCAAACTCGCTGCATCCGTACTGCCCAAAAGCTCCACCGCCGTCGAAATTCTCTCATGCATTTCAGGATGATGGATTTCCACCATCCGGGCGACTTGGGCCAGCCCCAGGGTGCGGCGCAGCGGCTGGAACAACGTGCGCCATGCGACGACGGACACCGCCCCCAGTCCGGCAGCCGAAAGTAGACAGCGCCAGAGCTTTGATTCCAGATCAAAAGCGGCGTCAATGGCCATGACCGTGATGAGTGACCCCACCAACGCCGCTAGGGTCAACCAGCACCCGCGCCACCACAGGACGCGCCGGATGCGCGCAATCAGACTGCGCAATTTCGCCACAATGGGCTCAGGGAGACGGCGAATAGCGTCTTCAGTCAGGACAGGCGTCATGTTAAAAAAAGTGAACTCGGCGGTACCGGGACCACAACTAGCAATCTATTGGAATCTGCGAGTCTCTCAGCGTGGGGTGTGGTCCGGCGTGTGCGGTGTGGGTGGGGCAACGGTGGCTGGGGATTTGAGGTGGGAGGCGGACATATTGTGGGGGGTGCGGGGTTGAAATCCGCGGTATCTGCGGCCTTGGTGGAGGCTGTGTCTGAATCACCATTTTCTCATGTTGTGATGGAGCGATCCGGTTTGCTGGCGGCTGGTAATTTCATTGTCGATCGTTTCAAGATTATCGACTACTACCCACGTGAGGAGATGCTGGCCTCGATTTTGCGGGAGAGTTCTGGCAACGGGGGTGGGCCTTACAACATATTGAAGGATTTGGCGAAGATGGGGGCGGATTTCCCGTTGGCGGCGGCTGGGTTATTGGGGGACGATGAGACGGGCGACTCGATTGTGGCGGACTGTGAGGCTCATGGGATTGACACGACTGGGTTGAGCCGCACTTCGGCGGCGCCGACGAGTTACACGGATGCGTTCACGGTGGAGAGTACCGGGCGTCGGACGTTTTTCCATCAACGCGGGGCAAATTCGTTGTTGGCGCCTGAGCATTTTGATTTCTCGGCCTCGTCGATGCGGGTTTTTTATCTTGGGTATTTTATGTTACTGGAGACGCTGGACCGGGTGGACGTTTCGGGGCGAACCGGGGCGTCGCGGGTTTTGGAGGCGGCGCGGGCGGCGGGGATGGTGACGGTGGCGGACATGGTGAGCATCGAGCACGCGGATTTTGTCCGGGCGGCGCGCGCTTCACTGCCGTATTTGGACTGGTTTATTTTGAACGAAGTGGAGGCGGGCAAGCTAGTGGGGCGTTCATTGCGAGTGGCGGGTGATGGCGGGGGGATTGACTGGGCTGGGTGTGGTGAAGCGGCGTTGTTGTTGGTTGGATTCGGGGTGCGCTGCGGGGTTGTGATTCATTTTGTGGAGGGGGCGGTGGCGGCGATGGCGGACGGGGGTGTGTATGGGCAGGGGTCGGTGCGGTTACCGGCGGGTTTTATTCGCGGGGCGACGGGTGCGGGTGATGCTTTTGCGGCCGGGTTTATTCATGGGGTGCATGAAGGATTTCCGGTTCCTGTGTGTTTACGGCAGGCGGTGTCAGCGGCGGCGATGTGTTTGAGTGATCCGACGACCAGCGAAGGATTGGGGCCTCTGGCCGACTGTCTGGCCTTGGGCGAGGAGTATGGATTTGCGCCGGCCGGGCTGGGGGCGGATTAAATCCCAAGGAGCTGGTGCAGGGAGGTGGCGAGTTGATCCATGACGGGATCGCTGCCGGCTTGCTTGTCTCGGTCGGGCGGGACCGGGATGGCTGGGCCAATGGTCAGACTGAGGTGCATGGGGCGGTGGATGGCCGGGTTTTGATTGCCAAACGCTTCTTCATAGCGTTCTACGGTTTCGATCAATCGTTCCGGGGTGGGGTTGTCGCCGAGGTAGTCCGGAGGAAAATGGAATGTTTGTTCGGCCACGGTGACGGCTTGGAGTTGCCGCCAGCGTTCGGCGCGTTGTTCTGGGTTAAGGCGTTTTTCCACCAGATCCGGGAGCATGGCTTTGCGGAGGTTTTTCACGCGCATGATGATGGTGTCTTGGGGAGCCGTGGCGGCGCGTGCGCCGAGGTACTGTGCTTCGAGAGGGCGGAGGATGTCCTCGCCGAGGGCGGCCAGGCGTTCGTGGGTGGGGCCGGTGCGGGCTTCTCCATGGAATTCCATTTCTTTCATGGTCAAGAGGGCCTTACCTAGTTGGACGACGCGTTCCCGCAGCGGCAGACCTTCGCGTGATCCCCACGAGAGCCCCGATTCCAGCCGTTGCAGCACGGGTCCGAGTGAGTTCTCGAGGTCGCCGCGAAACTGGTAACGCAGGCCGATCGGGTGGATGACGACTTGGCCAGGAGGAGTGAGGGCGGCGCGGCGTTTGGCGGCGGAGCGGGCGAGGAAGGCGACCCCATCCTGCAGAGGGATGAGGCGGTCATTGGTGCGCGATGTGACGCCTTCGGGAAAGACGATGAGCGGCCGCTCGGCGGTGCTGAGGATTTCGATTCCCAATTTAAGGGCTTCGCGGTCCATGCCTTCGCGATTGACGGAGAAGGCGCCGAGGCGCGGCAGCATGAAGCGAGGAAACCAGCCTTCGCGAAAGATATGAGCGCTGGCCATGACGTAGACCGGCTGGCGGAGGGCCTGCACGAGGACCCCCAGCGACGGTGGGTCGCTCAGTCGGCAATGGTTTGGGGCCAGCAAGATGCCATGACCGGCGGCCAAGGAGGCGCGCAGGTGATCCAATCCGTGGAGATCAAAGCTGGCCAAGCCCCACGATTTTTTCAGGTAGGGGCGTAGCCACGTGGCGACGAACCACGTCCAGAGGGTGGTGCGGTGCGGTGGAATAAAGACGTAGCGATCCTCGCTGACGAGTGGGTCCATCGGGCATGTTAGCTCGCAGACCGAATCGGACAACCTTCTGCTCGTGGCAGAGGGCGCTTGAGGGGAGGGCGCTGAAGCGCAGGGCGATCTGCCGGGGGGATGGTCAAACCAGCGCGTGGGCCAGCACGTCATCCACGGTGTGCACGGGAATGACTTTTAACTTGCGTCGGGCCTCGGTGGGCAGGTCGACGAGGTCTTTTTCATTTTCATGCGGGATGAGCACGGTTTTGATGCCGGCGCGCACGGCGGCGAGCAATTTCTCTTTGAGTCCTCCGATCGGGAGGACGGCACCGCGCAGGCTGATTTCGCCGGTCATGGCGACATCAGCGCGGACTGGGCGGCCGGTGAACTGGCTGGCGAGGGCGGTGAACATGGCAACGCCTGCGCTGGGTCCGTCCTTGGGGGTGGCTCCGGCGGGTACGTGGACGTGGACATCGTGTTCGGCGAAGGCCTCACGGCCGATGCCGAGGCCGGCGCCGCGGCTGCGCAACAAGCTCCAAGCGGCCTGAACCGATTCTTTCATGACCTCGCCCAGTTGTCCGGTCAGCTGGACGTGGCCTTTGCCTGGAAATCGCAGGGCCTCGATGTGGAGCAGTTCGCCCCCGACGGAAGTCCACGCCAGTCCAGTGACGATGCCGAGGCGCGGGGTATCGAGTTTCTCATCGTGGAGGAATTTGGGTGGTCCCAGTTCTTTTTCGACGACGGTGGGGTTGATGATTTCGCCGGTACTGTCGTCACTGGCGATGCGGGCGGCCACGGCGCGGCAGAGCGAGGCGATTTGTCGTTCCAGTTCGCGCACACCGGCTTCGCGGGTGTAGTGCGAGATGACGAAGCGGAGTGCTTCGGGGGTGAAATCGCACTGAGATTTTTTCAATCCATGTTCTTTGCGTTGGCGTGGAACGAGGTAGCGGCGGGCGATGACGAGTTTTTCGCGTTCAGTGTAGCTGCTGAGTTCGACGACCTCGAGGCGGTCCCGCAGTGGGCCGGGGATCGGTCCCAGATCATTGGCGGTAGCGATGAACATGACCTGTGACAGGTCGAAGGGGACGTCTAGGTAATGGTCGGTGAACGTGTGATTTTGTTTGGGGTCGAGGACCTCGAGCAGGGCGCTAGACGGGTCGCCTCGGAAATCGCGCCCGAGCTTGTCTACTTCGTCGAGCAGAATCACAGGATTCCGGGTGCCGGCGCGCCTGATTTCATTGATGAGACGGCCTGGCATGGCCCCGATGTAGGTCCGGCGGTGACCGCGGATGTCAGACTCGTCCCGTACCCCGCCCAGACTGACCCGGACAAACGACCTCCCGAGCGCGTCGGCAATCGACTGGCCCAAGCTGGTCTTGCCCACACCGGGAGGACCGAGCAGGCACAAAATGGGAGGGTGCCCCTTCGGATTGAGTTTCCGCACCGCGAGATGCTCCAGCAGCCGGCGTTTAACCTTTTCCAGACCGTGATGGTCGTGGTCAAGAATACGCCGTGCGCGTTTCAGATCTAAGTGATCCTCGGTTTCGACGTTCCACGGCAGAGAGGCGATGGTTTCGAGGTACGTCGAAATGACGCCATATTCCGGGCTGCCTTCCGGGATGGACTCGAGGCGCTTTAATTCCCGGGCGGCTTGTTCGAGCACGAGTTCCGGAGGCGCGGCGGCTTCCAATTTCTCCCGCAGTTCCTGAGCGGCAGATTTTTCGCTGTCGCTGCCATCGCCAAGTTCTTTTTGGATGGCCCGCATTTGTTCATGGAGCCACGCTTTCCGTTGGGCATCAGTGAACTGCGATTGGACGTCCTGTTGGATTTTGTCCGAGATAGTCGCGATTTTGAGTTGTTTGCCGACTAGCCGCTGGGATAATTTGACGCGCTTAAAGGGATCCAATTCATCGAGGACGGCTTGTTTCTCGGTGGTTTCGACCTCCAATCCGCCGGCGACGAAATCCGCTAATTTGCCGCCGTCTCCCAAGTCGCGCACGAAGGCGGCGACTTGATCGGGCACCTCGGTTTTCATGGACAGGAGTTTGAGGGCGGAGTCGCGCAGGGAGACGACGGCGGCCTCCCAGGTGGGGGAGTCGGGGTGAGGGCGGGTGGTCAGGTACTCCGCTTCGATGGTGAGGAACGGCTCGGTGGCGATGGTTTGGCGCAGGCGGATGCGTTCGCGGGCTGAAACGATGGCGACGACGGAGTCGTCATTTTTCACGACGCGGAGGACCTGGGCGGCCACGCCGGTGGGGTGGAGGTCTTCGGGTCCGGCTTCCTCTTTTTCGGTGGTTTTCTGGGTGAAGACGGCGACCCATCCATTTTCGGCGGGCAGAGTATCGAGCAATCGGCGCGAGGATTCGCGGCCGATGGTGAGTGGCACGATGGCGCCGGGAAAAAGGACTGAATTTCGGATAGGGAGGACTGGTAGCGAGGCCGGGTGCACCTGCTCCGCGGCAGCGGCCTTTTCGGCATTGGCGACGACCTGGATCAGACCGTCTCCGGCCATATCCGAGCGGGTGGACTGTTCAATGGTCAGCAGGATAGGTGGCATGTGAGTGGTGACAGAGTATACCCAGCTTCATTTTTCATGCCAGAATGGATCTCTCGTGACGGGGAGAAACTGGCGGGATTCGATAGAGACAAAGTGGCTTTTTATCTGCGACACTCTGACTCACTAGTGGCAGTACGACGCGAGTGGACGAGCGGACGGTGAAGGGCCTCGACGATTTTTTCTATGGCGGGCCGGGTGCTGGGTTGGGTGGGTGGCTGCCTCCACGGAAGCCGCCGTGCCCAAAGGACATTTAGCTCTTCGTCAATTGATCCCTCCGGAAGTCAGCGGTTGGATCTCCCTCAGAGCGTGCGATCGATCTGGACGTGATGGTCAACGTCGTACCAACGACTACTAAGAATGCGACCGGTGTGGGCGCAGGGGGTTGTTCTGAACCCTCAGGATAAAACTGGGGCCGTCGCTGGAGCGGCGACAGGCTCAACAGGGAATAAAAAGTGGGCGTTTTCTTGGCGGAGCGGACGGGGCTCGAACCCGCGACCTCAGCCGTGACAGGGCTGCGCTCTAACCAACTGAGCTACCGCTCCTCTACCGAAGAAACGCTCCCGGAATTTGTGGTCCGGGTGGATCGGATGATAATTGCCTCGGAGCCGCCCGCAAGGGAATTTTGGTGAGTTGTGATGTTTTCTATGAGGGACGCCTGAGAATCCGGGGTTTTTCTGGGGGTGGCGGGTGTTTTCGGGCGGTGTGGTCGGACTTACGGGGCCGTGGAGGCCTGCTGGGGATGGGTGTTTTCGGTTCGTTCCCATGTGTCGATGGTAAATTCTATGGTTGTTGAGGTATCCATGCGGCGGTGGCTGGTGTGGGTCCGGCGCCATTGGTTCCATGAGACGGGGGGAAACAGGACGGTGGCCTGGCTGTGGAGGTGGACGGTGGTGAGGACGAGGCGGGTGGCGACGGGCAGGGCGGCGGCGTAGGTGTGGGCGCCGCCTATGACGACGAGTTCGGCGGCGCCTGACTGGAGGGCGCGGGTCTGGGCGTTCTCCATGCTGAGAGCGGATTCGACGTGGATGTCGGGATTCGGCAGGGCTGGGAGTGGGTGGTGGTTGCGGGTGAGGACGATGATGTGGTGGCCGGGTTGAAACCAGCCGAGCATTTCGTTGAACGTCTGGCGTCCGACGATGAGCCATTTGTGTTGGCAGTAGGCTCGGAAGTGAGCTGTTTCGTCGGGCAGGTGCCAGGGCAAGCCGCCGGAGTGGCGGCCGATGGCTCCGTCTTCGTCGCGGGCGGCGATCAAGGTGGTGTGCATCGACGGCGGAGGGGGACGGAGGGCCTCAGGTCAGGCCGTTGTGGTTGAGGGCATCGACTCCATTCCAACGGCACAGTGTTCGTATCGCATTGGATACGAATGTTTTCGCTGTGCTGATGGCTTCGGGCATGGTTTGACCTTGGGCGAGACTGGCGGCGATGGCGGCGCTCATAGTGCAGCCGGTGCCGTGGGTGCTGACGCCGTGAAAGTAGGGTCCGGAGAACAGTTGAGCGGGCCCCTCGAGCGGCTGGAATACATCGAGAGCGGTTTCTCCGCGCAGGTGGCCGCCCTTGAGCAGGACCGGGGCTCCGAGGGTTTTCATCAGGGTGTGAGCGGCGCCGGCGAGGTCTTCCTCACGGCTGATGGCTTGCCCCAGCAGGGTGGCGGCCTCGTCCATATTGGGAGTAATGAGGTCGGCCTGCGGAAACAGAGCCTCGCGGTACGCCGTCACGGCATCCTCCTCGATCAGGCTGTCGCCACTGGTGGCGACCATGACCGGGTCGACGATTAACCACGGGCGGCGGGTGCGTGGCAGGGAGTCGAGGATGCGGGCGATGAGGCGGATCGTCGAGGCGGACCACAGCATGCCCGTCTTGATGGCTGTCACTGGAAAAGCGCCCAAAAGCAGTCGAATTTGTTCTTCAACAATATCTTGCTCAATGGCTTGAACGCGCATCACTCGGCCCGGAACCTCCGCGACGACGCAGGTTACCGCTGTGAGCCCATACACTCGAAGCGCGGAAAACGTCTTCAAATCTGCCTGCAAACCGGCGCCGGCGGAACAATCAGAACCAGCGATACTGAGGGCGACGGGTGGGGTAGTGAGCAATGGGGACATAGCTTGAAGCTGTAACTGAAAGCTGGCCGGGCGAAAGGGCGATCCTCCTCGGTCGAAGATGCGGCAATTGTTTTCTTCTGCTTGCGTCTGGGCGTGGCCGCACGGAAGGTCGGCCTGCGTGGTCATGAAGGCACAAGAGCTTCCGGGATTTACGGCGACGGTGGACGAGGTCATCTACATGGACAGCCTCGAGACTCCCCCGGATCGTCCGTACGCCTTCGTGTACTTTATTACCATTTCCAACAAATCGAAGGTTTCCTTGACCGTGAAGGGCCGAAAGTGGGTGATTGAATCGAAAAACCGCGACAAATTGGTGGTCGAAGGGGATGGTGTCGTGGGACAAACGCCGTATCTGCGTCCTGGCGAGGAGTTTTCTTACAACAGCTATCATGTGGTGGCGATGGACAGTTCGGCGGTGGGCAGTTTTCTGGCGGTGACGGATGATGGGGTACCGGTTTTGACGCGGATTCCGCGTTTTGAGATGGTGATTCCGTAGGGGTGGGGGTGTGATCTGGAGGAATTTGATTGTGATGAACGGGTTACGTCCATGTTTTCTGGGGTGGGTGGAGCCACGATGGAGTGACGGGCATGAGTGATGATCCGTCTGGTGGGGGGGCTCCGCTGTTTTCTTCCTCGTCGGGGACGGAGGAACGGGTGATGTCGACGCGCAAGACGGGTTCGGTGGCCGCTGGCTGGGTGGCGGCGGTGGTGATTGGCGTCAGTGTGGTGTTGGCGATGGGGCGGGTCATGATGGACAAATCCGAGATGGCGCGTGCGGAGGCGGCGGAGGGCGGGACCAGGGTGAGTCGGATGGAGGCGGAGATGGGGGCGCGATATTTAGTGGGGATGAATGAGATAGTGGGGCCGGTGTTGGTGGCGGGCGGCGAGTCGAAGGAACGTTGGTTGTGGGCGGTGGCGGAGGCGGCTCAATACTCACGGCAGCGGGTGTCATTGGCGATTTTGCGGTGGGAAATTCTTGGGGACGAGGCGTTGGCGGCTGATTTTCCGGTGGTCTTTGGGGATGAGGATGACCGGCGTGACTGGGAGACGTTGGCGGTGATCAGACGGGCGGCGGCGGAGGGTGGGGTCGGGGTGGATGAGCTGTTGGACGACGATCGTGCGCGGTTTCGGGAGAGGTTTGGATGGGTCGGGCGATTGGCGCTCAGCCGGGGGTGGCCGGAGGGCGAACCCTCGCGGCGGGTGGTGCTGGGGGAGGCGCGGCGCACATTTCTGGGGAGTGTGATGCTGGCGTGCGGGGTGCTGGGGGCCTTTGTGCTTGGGAGTGGGCTGGCCCTCTGGGCGTTGGTGCGACGGGCGACCGGGCGGTGGGTGTGGCGGTTTGACGAGTGGGACCGCGGGCGGGTGGCGGCGCGGGGCGGATCGGTGTGGCTGGAAACTTTTGCGGTTTATTTGGGGGTGATGGTGATGGGCGGGTTGGTGGCGGATGGGTTGCCTTCGGGCTGGGCGCCCTGGCCGCAAGCGGCGGCTTTTGCCGGGGCGGCGGTGCTGGGGGCGGTCTGGCCGCGGTGGCGCGGGGTGACTTGGGCCGAGTGGATGGTGGCGCTGGGGTGGCGACGCGGCCGGGGGGTGATGCGGGAAATCGGGGCCGGACTGCTTGGTTATTGTGCCGGGCTGCCGATCATTGCTGTAGGGGTCGGGCTGACCATGGCTTTGACGCTGGTGGCCAAGGCGGACGCCACCCATCCGCTCAATCATTTGACCGGGGTTTCAGCTCCCGCGCTGGCGTTTCTCGGGTTTTTGGCGGCGGTCTGGGCTCCGGTGGTGGAAGAGACGTTTTTTCGCGGCGCTTTTTATTCGGCCTGGCGCCAGAGTGGTGGGCGATGGGTGGCTGGCGTGGGCACAGGCGTGATTTTCGCTGCGGTGCATCCGCAAGGATGGACGGCGATCCCAGCGCTGGGTGCGGTGGGGTTGGTGATGGCGTTGTTGCGGGAATGGCGGGGGTCGGTCATCGCTTCCATGACGGCCCATGCCCTCAATAACGGCACACTTTTTGCCGTGATGGTGGTGGTGATGCGGTGATGCGGTGGGGCCGGACTTGTTCAGTCACCTAAGCCTTCGCGTTGTTGTTCAACCATGTGCCAATATCGGCCGCGCATTTCCATGAGGGCGGCATGGTTCCCGCATTCGACGAGGCGGCCTTTGTCGAGGACGGCGATGATTTCGGCGCGGGCGATGGTGCTGAGGCGGTGCGCGATGGTGAAGGTGGTGCGGCCGACCTCGAGTTTTTCCAAGGCTTCTTGGATGAGGCGTTCGCTGTGGGTGTCGAGGGCGCTGGTGGCTTCGTCGAGGATGAGGATTTGTGGATCGGCGACGATGGCGCGGGCGATGCTGAGCCGCTGGCGCTGGCCACCGGAGAGGCGGGTGCCGCGTTCGCCGATCGGGGTGTCATAGCCTTGGGGTAGGTCGGCGATGAATTCGTCGGCATGGGCTTGGCGGGCGGCGGCGATGATTTCCTCGCGGGTGGCCTTGGGTCGGCCGTAGGCCAGATTTTCGGCGATGGTGCCATCGAACAGAAATGTATCCTGGCTGACGATGCCGAGCAGGCGGCGGTAGCTGTGGAGCCGGATGTTTTCCAGCGGGATGCCATTGAGGCGGATGTGGCCGCTGGTGGGACGGTAGAACCGGGCGACGAGATCGGCGATGGTGGTTTTACCGGCGCCGCTGGCGCCGACGAGGGCTACGGTGGATCCGGCGGGTACGACCAGCGAGAAATCGTGGATGATTTTGCGATCGTCGGAGTAGCCGAAGTCAACCGCCTCGAAAGTGATTTCGCGTACGATGGACGGTGCGTCCACGGCATTGGGCGCGTCGTTGAGTTCATCTGGTTCGCGGAGGTGATCGAAGACGCGGTCGACGGCGGCGAGGCTTTTTTGCAGGTCCCCAAATGTTTGGACGATCATGTAGACGGGACCCATGAGCATACCAGTGAACCCCATCATGCCGGTGATTTGGCCGATGCTAGCGGTGCCGTCGAAGAGCATGCGACCGCCGAAGAAGAGGACGGCGACATTGGCCAGAGGGATGAGCACGCTCCAGAGGATGTGGACGATGCTGGTGTAGCGGACGGCGTGCAGGTTGAGGCGGGCGAGGGCGTGCTGGCTAGAGGCATAGCGTAATTCCTCGGCATTTTCGCGTTGGAAGGCGCGCACGACGCGCACGCCGCCGAATGTTTCACTGATGCGCGAGTCTAGTTCTCCTTTGCGTTTGAAGTAGAAGTGCCAGACCTGGCGGATGGGGCCGATCCAGAGGAACGAGGCGAAAGCCATGGGGCCGAGCAGGCAGACGAGGATGAGGGCGAGCCGTGGATTCCACTGCCAGACGATGAAGAAGGCGAAGCCGACGCGTAGCACGGCCACGAGGGGCGAGATAAATGCCATTTGGACCAGTCCGGTCAGCGCTTCCAGATCGCCGGTTAACCGCGAGACGATGCCGCCGGTTTTGAGATCGTGGATGCGGGCCAGCGGGAAACGGAGGAGGTGGCCGTAGAGCAGCCGTCGCAGACGCGAGAGGACACGGGCGTTGAGCCGGTGGGTCCGGTAATCGCGCCATGAATCAAGCGCCCGGGCCATCACTACCATGCCCAGCAGCATGAGCACACTGTGCAGGAGCTGGCGGTTTTTCTCGGCGGTGGAGAGAGCCGGATTTTGCAGGATTTGGTCGATGGCCTCGCCGATCAGGCGTGGCTGGTAGACTTCGAGGACCGAGACGACGATGGCGAGGCCGAGGATGGCGGCGATTTGCCAGCGGAAGAGGAAGACGACCTTCAGGTAGGCGCGGAAATTTTCGCGACGGGTGGTGGACGGCGTGGCGGCTGTGGCCGTTGTGGTTTGGGGGTCGGTGGCGGGAGGATGTTTCAGGTCGTGCCGGAACTGCTGGTAGATTTGGCGCGACGAGCGCCACGAGGCGGCGGGGCGCGGAGTGGACATGAGGTTGAGTAGGGGGGCTGGCGTCCGTGATGAGTGGCGGTGGGCGCGGTGGTTTATGCTCCCGGAGAATTGTGCGGGCTGGATGGTGGCGAGGCAACGAATCTTCGCACGCGACAAATCGCTAAAGCCCGGTATTTTCCGCCGCTTTCCAGATCATTCCATGAATTGTGACGTGTCCATGCTGAACGATGACCGCTACCGCCCGCTGACTGTAGCGGCGCGAGCTAGGCGGGCTGCGCAGGCAGCCTGAAATATCCGACCCTCCCAGTCCGTATACCCGCACTCGTTCAGTTTTTTTCACTCATTCGTTTTCATGTCATCATCTCTTTCCTCCAAAGTGGCGGAGCGCATCCGCGAAATCCCACGTTCCGGCATCCGGGACTTTTTCGAACTAGTTCAAAGCCGTGGCGATGTGATTTCGCTGGGGGTGGGCGAGCCTGATTTTTCGACACCGTGGCATATCCGGGAGGCGGCGATATTCGCTTTGGAGAAGGGGGAGACGTGTTACACCTCTAATTTGGGATTGCTGCCGCTGCGCAAGGCGATTTCGGGCTATATTCAGGGGCATTGTGCGACCCAGTATGATCCGGCGAAGGAGATCATTGTGACGGTGGGGGTCAGCGAGGCGTTGGACATTGCTTTTCGGGCGCTATTGAATCCTGGAGACGAGGTGATCTACCATGAGCCGTGTTATGTGAGTTACAACCCGACCATTTTTATGGCTGGTGGGGTGCCGGTGCCGATCCACACCCGGCCCGAGGATGATTTTGTGCTTCGCGCTAGCGATGTTGAGAAGGCGATCACTCCGCGGACCAAGGTCATCATGTTGAATTTCCCGACGAATCCGACCGGGGCCTTTGAGCCGGTGGAAGAGCTGGAGAAGATTGCGGCGTTGGCGGTCCGGCATGATCTGATTGTTTTCACGGACGAGATTTACACGGAGCTGCTCTATGACGGTCGCCAGCATGTCAGCATTCTCACGTTTGCTGGAATGAAGGACCGGACGGTGCTTTTTCATGGTTTTTCCAAGGCTTACGCCATGACTGGCTGGCGACTGGGTTATGCGTGTGCTCCGGCGGAAATTATTGAGGCGATGATGAAGGTGCACCAGTATGCGATGTTGTGTGCGCCGATCATGAGTCAGCGGGCGGCCATTGAGGCGTTGGAAAACGGGGCGCCGGCGGTGGAAATGATGCGTCAGAGTTATGAGCAGCGGATGAACGTGATGGTGACGCGGCTGAATGCGATGGGGTTGCCGACGTTTCGTCCGGGTGGCGCTTTCTATGTTTTCGCGGATATTCGTCCGACGGGATTGACCAGCAAGGAATTCTCGATGCGGCTAGTCAACGAGCAGAGTGTGGCGGTGGTGCCTGGGAGTGCTTTTGGTCAATCGGGTGAAGGCTTTGTGCGTGCGTGTTATGCGACGGCCATGCCCCAGCTTGAGATTGCTCTTGAGCGGATGGCTCGTTTTGTGAGTGGTTTGAAAAGTGAAGCGGCCGCGGCGGGGCGGGCGGCTTGAATGGACCGGCTACCCGTTTCCACGCTTCTCATAGTTCATTTAATCTGATGACACTCACTGCCCTGCGATCTAACAAGGCGGTGGCCCACGTGGCGCCGTTGTTCGTTTTTATGGGGCTGATGCTGCTGACCTCGGTGCCGGGGCTGGAGTGGAAACACCCGGATGCTCCCTGGTGGCGGAGGCAGCCGCAGCAGTGGGTCTATCCCCTGCAAACGCTGGCCTGCCTGGGTATGCTGGCCTTTTGGTGGCGCCACTATTCCTTTCGCCCACTGGGGGTAAAAGCGTGGTTTTGGGGCGTGGCGACCGGGGCCGTGGGCATTGCGTTCTGGATTCTGCCAAGCTGGTGGCACACGCAGACCGGTCAGGTCATTAAATGGCTGGGTGTGGTTGACCGCTCGGAGCCGGGATTTGATCCTGGTATCTTCCCGGACGGTTCGGCGGCGTGGTGGACGTCGGTGGTGGTGCGATTTCTGCGGATGACGGTGGCGGTCGCTTTCGTGGAGGAACTCTTCTGGCGCGGATTCCTTTGGAGGTATCTGGCGTCGGCGGGGGGGAGCTGGGAGCGGGTGCCGATGGGCGTCAAAAACCTGCGGGTGATTGGATTGACTTCGGTCTTTATGATGACAGCGCATCAACCGTCTGATTACGCCGTCTGCCTGCTGTGGTCGCTGCTGGTCAGTCTGGTGGCCGTGCGCACGCGCAGCCTAGGAGCGTGCGTCATCATGCACGCGACATCCAATTTTCTGCTTGGAGTGTACATCATGATCACTCGCCAGTGGGGGCTCTGGTAGATGGGTTTTGTGTCAACGGGTGGTGGGTAGGGTATAATCCACCACGACCATGCGGTGATCGCTGTAGTCCGTCTTGATGGTGCGGGCGGCGGTCGGTTGCAGGTCGTGGGTGGCCCAGATTTGATCGATGCGAAGCAGTGGCCAGTCGTTGCGGAACGTGTTGCCCCAGCCGGTACCGGCGGTGGCGAAGGCGTCGACGAATGACGGTTGGAGTGCGGCGAATGTCCGGTTGCCGGCCGGGGAATTAAAATCGCCGCCGATCAGGCGTGGTCGTGGTTGGCCTGATTGCATCGATGGGACGATAACTTCCTCCATGTAGAGGCGGTGGCGACGTTGTTTGCGGGCATGGGCCCGCCATGTTTCCGGGTCCCAGAGTTTCAAGCTCGTGACGTGGCCTTGCAGGTGCACGCTCGCGATCTCGATTTGAGATCCATCGGGCCGGGTCAGGGTGGCTTGGACGAATTCTTGGAGTCTACGGTTGGTCCGGCTGGAGGGGTTTGGGCGCAAGTGGCCGTGGGCGAGGATGGTGGTATCGAAGCTGGCGACGGTGCTGCTTTCCGGTCCCCACAGTTCACGGGCGAGAGCGTTGACGTCGCGGGTGGCATAGCCGCGCATTTCCTGGAGGAGGATGACATCCGGATTCCAAGCGGCGGCTTCGCGGGCGCTGGCGATATTGCTGCGGCGGCAGTTCAGGGTGATGACGCGCAGAGTCTGGGCGCGGTGGGCGGCGGGCCGCTGTGGGAGGAGGGGAGGGGGATTGGAAAACCAGCTGCGCCATAGTCCCCGCCATTCATCGGGCCCGACCAGCAGAGTGCCTCCCCAGAGCAGCGCCGCCAGGGCGGCGGATCGAGTGCGGCACGCTAGTAATCCGCCGGCGGCGGCCGCCAGTCCAAAAAATGCCCAGACCCACAACGGGATGATGGTGATGGCGGCCACCGCATCCCAGCGGCCACTCAAGCACATCATCACCGTGCCGAAGAGACCCAGCGAGCCGACGGCGGCGGCCCGGCTGGCGCCGCTTCTGATCGCAGCAGCGGGTCGATCCGTGGCCGCAGCGGGAGGAGCCTCACTCATGGGCGGTGCGCCGGAAAATCGTGAGGTCTGACTAGAGTCCAAATCCGCCCGGCAGTCCCATGCCGCCGGTGACTTTACCCATTTCGGAGGTAGCGATTTCACGTCCTTTGGCCAACGCCTGCTGAACCGCGCTGAGGATGAGGTCTTCGAGCAGGCTGACATCGGAGGGGTCGACGACCGCGGGGTCGATTTTGATATTGACGATGTCACCGGCTCCGGTGGCGGTAACGAGCACTTTGCCTCCGGCCACGCTGGCTTCGACGGTTTTTTGGGCCAGTGTTTCCTGGGCGCGTTGCATGTCGGCCTGCATTTGCTGGGCCTGTTTCATCATTTTGGCGAGGTTCATGAGTGGGTCGGTGGATGGGGGGCAGCGGCGGATGGCCGGCTGGCGCCGGGGATCAGTTTTTGGGTTTGGGTGCGGCGGGGGTGATGGAGGTGATGGTGGCCTCGAACTGGACGAGAGCGGCGGCAATTAATGGATCGTTGTAAAACTCTTGTTCATCGACGTGTGGGATTTCGACAGCGGGTGGGGCTGATTCCTGCGCGGGGGCGGCGGAGGGTTTTTCCTTCCGGCTGGTGCTGGGGGGCTCGGGTTTTGGTGTGGGTGCTGGTCGCGGTGGAAGTTCTGGTTTGGGCGGAGGGGGGGGAGGAATGAGATCGGCGTGCGTTTCCAGCTTCAAGGCAATGGCTTCTCCTGAGAGTGCACAGAGGATTTCTTCTACCGCGGATTTGGCCGCCGGACGGTTGAGCGAATCCTTGGCCATCTGGCCAGAGGGCGCAAAACCAATCACAATCTCCATCCCCCGTTGCTCGAGAAAAACCCCCTGACCCGCAAAACCCGCCTGTAATGGCTTGCGGGATTGCAGCTCTACGACGGCACCGGCCCAAAGAGCCGCTCCCGAAAGTCCTGCTTTCGCGGGAGCCGTGGATGGGACGTCCAGTAACAGAGGTTCCCATTCGAGCGGAGCTGCGGGCGCGGCAGTTGGCTCGTCGGCCAAAAGTAGGTCCAGCGCCGGCGCTGGCGGAGGAGCTGGCGCGGCCACCGGTGGCGGCGGTAACGTGACCGGCACGCTGGCGGCCGCCGGCGCGGGTGGGGCCGCGGGTGGTGGCGCCGGGACAGGAATAGGGGCAGCGGCGGGCGGCGTGGCGGGCGGCGTGGCCGCAGGTCTGCTCTGACTGGTCTGGAAACCGCCGGGTTCGGCGACTCCTTCGAGGGTGGCGATGACGTCGCTGAGCAGGACTTCTTCGAGGGAATGAACGGCTTTGATGACGCCGATTTCCAGATAGAGCCGTTTGTTGGACGCCCATTTCATGCGGGCATCGACCTCGGCGAACTGGTCGATCAGGTTGATGAGACGTTCGGTGGTGACCAGTGGCGCTTGGGTATTCAGCGCCTCGAGCAGGTCTGGGGCCACGTCCCGGGCGGCGGAGGGGTCGATTTTGTGAACGAGCAGGTTACGGAGGTGGCCGATGGTGTCGGCGAGCAGGCGGGTGAGGTCCTTGCCGCGATCTGCCTGTTGGTGGATTTGTTCGAGGGCGGCGGGCGTATTTTTTTCCAGCAGGGCTAAGGTGAGGCTGGAGATAGTTTCCTGCGCGGTGAATCCGAAGATGTTCAGGACATCGGTTTCGGCGATGGTTTCCCCGCAAAAAGCGACCAATTGATCGAGCATTGACTGGGCGTCGCGCATGCCGCCTTCGGCGCCCCGGGCGATGGCGTGGGCGGCGCCGTCGGTCAGGCCGACTTTTTCCAATTCGGCGATATGGAGCAAGTGATCGGCGATGATGGTGTCGGGGATGCGCCGCAGATCAAACCGCTGACAACGGCTGATGATGGTGGGGAGGATTTTCTGTGGGTCGGTGGTGGCGAAGATGAATTTTGCGTGGGGGGGCGGTTCTTCCAGCACTTTGAGCAATCCGTTGAACGCCTGCACTGAGAGCATGTGTACTTCGTCGATGTAGACGATGCGGAACTGGCCGCTCATGGGGGCGAAGCGCACGGTGTCTCGCAAGTCGCGCACTTGATCGATACCATTATTCGAGGCGCCGTCGATTTCGAGGACGTCCATGCTTCGGCCTTCGGCGATTTCGATGCAGACGGGGGCTTCCGGATCGAAGTCGATTTTCGGTCCGCCTGGGCAGTTGAGTGCTTTGGCGAGGATGCGAGCGGTGGAGGTTTTGCCGGTTCCGCGCGGGCCGACGAAGAGGTAAGCGTGGGCGATGCGATTCTGCGTGATGGCATTGCGCAGTGTTCGCACGACGTGTTCCTGACCCAGGACGTCATCGAATGTCTTGGGGCGGTATTTTCTAGCAAAAACCTGGTAGCTCATTGGCGGGGGGACAGTCTAAGGGATGGGGCGCGGTGGGAAAGGGGGGATTTGAGTGGGCGATTAGGAGACGCCGGGAAGGCTGAGTTGTTCGGACGCTTCGGAGACGTC
Organism: uncultured bacterium; assembly: GCA_903954065.1. Classification (GTDB taxonomy): domain Bacteria; phylum Verrucomicrobiota; class Verrucomicrobiia; order Verrucomicrobiales; family V1-33; genus CAJBME01. Next base: position 19,227 of record CAJBME010000016.1, on the reverse strand, counting down.
GCCGTGCACGCTGCGGGTGATGATGTCGCGGGTGGCCTCGCTGAGGTAGTCATGGAGCAGACTGGAGAGCTGGGTGAACTGGGGCCAGATCACGGTGTCGAGGACGGAGCGGGGCACGCGGACCATGATGGTGGAAGTGCGCTGACGGGGAAGCCGGAAGGGCTTGAGGCCATGCCGGCGGATGAGGGCGAGGAATAGCTGGCGCTTCCATGGATCAGGCAGGCTGAATTGGAATTCTACCGCTTCCTCTGGAGCCGCTGAGAGTTGGGCCTGAAGGCGGTCGAGCGCACTGCGGGCCGCCTGCATTTCTCCCTTGGAGTCGGTCCCGGTGTAGAGGGCCTCGACTTTGCGGATTTTGTCGATGATGTCATCGCGGGTCATTCATCATCACTTTGACTGCATCCGGGAGGGATGCAATCGGGACGGCGCCGGGAAGTGCCGGTCGTCCCGCACTGGTCGTCAATGCAGTGGTGGCGCGGCGGTGGCGCGGTGGTGGATTTGATGATGGATGCGTGAGGCTGGGCTCATGATTTCCGGTCGTTTCATCAGGTTGCATTGTAGGGGATGCCTTTGTTTGCTGGAGGTGATTCAATTAATGCACATGGCTTGTTTATTTTGTTTTTGTCCGGCGGTCACGGTTCGTTCGTTCTGTGGGGCGATGGTGGCCGGGGTGGTGGCGCATCTCGTTTTTGGGGGGGCGGTCTGGGCGGCGGCCGAGCCGGATGCTTCCTTGGTCCGATCGGGCGAGTGGCGGTCGGCGGAGCAGCAGGCGTCCTCGTTCTCGGTGCCGCCTGGGTTTAAGATCGAACTTTTTGCCAGCGAGCCGATGATCAATAAGCCGATCAATCTGGCGTTTGACGCGAGGGGGCGGCTCTGGGTTACATCGAATACGGAATATCCTTTTCCTGCGGCGAAGGAACGCTGGGCGGATGCTCAGGGGTCGAGAGTCCAGGACAGCAAAGATGCGATCAAGATTCTGGAGGATACGAATGGTGACGGCCGGGCTGACAAAGTGACTGATTTTGTGGATGGTCTGAACGTGCCGATTGGGGTGCTGCCGTATGGCAACGGCTGCATTGCGTGGAGCATTCCGAACATCTGGTATTTTGAGGACACGGATGGTGACGGGAAGTGTGACCGGCGGAAGGTTTTATTTGGTCCACTTGGGTATGAGAAAGACACTCATGGAAATATTGCGAGTTTGCGGATGGGGCCGGACGGGTGGGTCTATGCCACGCATGGATTTAACAATGTGTCGCGGTTGGAGGTGAGGCCGGAGAACCGCTCGACTCCGGTTGATCCTGATGCTCCGCGACGTCCTACGCCCAGTTATGCCAATGCCAACCAGCCGCGTGAGCAGTTGGACTGGGGCAATTCACTGGAGTTGCAGTCAGGCAACGTGTTTCGCTTTAAGCCAGACGGCTCGGCGGTGGAGATCTGGGCGTGGGGGCAGGTGAATCCATTCGGATTGACCTGGGATTCATGGGGGCATCTTTATTCGGCCGACTGCCATTCCAACCCGGTCACCCAGTTGATCCGCGGGGCGGCCTACCCTAGTTTTGGGCGTCCGGATCTGGGGCTTGGTTTTGGGCCGGTTTTGTGCGAGCACAGTCACGGTTCAACGGGGATTTGCGGGCCGCTGTATTTTGACGGCGGTGTTTGGGGGGCGGAGTGGGACGATCATTTGTTGGTCTGCAATCCGGTGACCTCCAGGATCAACCGTGATCATATTGTCTTTGAGGGAGCGACGCCGAAGGCGGTGGAGCAGCCGGATTTTATTTCCACGAGTGATTTGTGGTTTCGGCCGGTGGACATGCAGCTCGGCCCGGACGGGGCGGTTTATGTGGCTGATTTTTACAACAAAGTGATTGGTCATTATGAAGTTGATTTGCATCATCCGGGACGCGACCGGACGAGTGGGCGTATCTGGCGGGTGGTCAAGGACGGGGTGCAGGCCGTGAAGCGGGATCTGACTGTTGAGCAGCAGTTGGCGCAGAAGGTGCGTTTTGGTGTGGTGCCGGACGGTTTGGACGTGGCGGCGGTGTCGACATTGCCGGCGCGGACGGCCCGGCAGTGGGCGGAGTCGTTTTTGAATGGGCCGGCGGGGTCGGTGCCGCGGCCGGTGATCCGGGCGATGGAAGCCACAGCGGGCGCCGGGGATGCCACGTTGCGTCATGTGTTGCAGCTGGTGATGAGGCATGCGTTGACGGCGCCGGGTGGATTTGATGGGGTGCCGGTCGAGGGACCGGAGGCCGTGGCTGTTCGGGGGCTGGCGAGGACGATACCGACGCCGGAGGCGGCGGCTTGGCTGTTACGTCATCTGCGTCAGGGAGACGCCGGTGGCGCTGATTTGGTGCAGTCATTGACCAGTCTGGCGCGGTATTTGCCGGTGGCGGAAGTGCCGCAGTTGGTGGCGCTGGCGCGCGAGCGATTGGCGGGTGATGGGGCGGTGCAGGCGGAGCTGGTGCAGGCGGTGGCCAATGGACTGGCTGAGCGCGGCGTTCCTCTGGACGCGGTAGTTCTCGGATGGGCGCAGGAGGTGGCGGCTGGACTTTTGGGGTTGTTTGGCGAGGCCGAGGCGCCTGACTGGGAAGTGGTGACGGATGGGCAATCGGGGTCGCCATCACCTTGGGGACTGCAGAAGCGACCGGCTCTGGATGGGGTGGAAATAACGATGATTTCTAGTCTTCCGGTTCCTGGGGGCGAGTGGGAGAAGCGCACTGGGTTGCTGCGATCCAAGCCGTTTGTGATGCCAGAGGTCTTGAGTTTCTGGCTGTGCGGGCATCGTGGGCCGCCGGATCAGCCGGCGCATGAGCGGAGTTTTGTGCGGTTGGTGGATGGGGTGACGGGTGCGGAAGTGGTGCGAGTTTATCCTCCGCGCACGGATGCTGGGCAGAGGGTGCGTTGGGTGGCGTCGGAGCTGCCAGCGCCAGCGGCGGGCGGCTTGCGGCGTCTGGAAATCGTGGATGGTGATACGGGCGACGCCTATGCCTGGCTGGCGGTTGGGGGGATCGAGCCGGCTTTGGTGCCCGTTGAGAATTTCCAACGGCAGGATCAGGCGCGGGGGCGGCTGCAGTCACTGGCCTCGTTGCTGCAGTATTCGGCGCCGCGGGATCTGCGTGAGAAGCTGGCTGGTTTTCTCCCACCGCCGCCGCCCGCTCCGCCCTCGACCGTGACGGTCGAACAACGTGCCGAGCTCGATGCGCTCATCCAGCAGCGGCTCAAGTCGTTTGCTGCGGTCACGCCTGATGTGGCGCATGGGGGTCGGGTTTTTGCGCTGCACTGCGCCAATTGTCACGCCATTAACGGCCAGGGCGCGCTGGTGGGTCCGCAGCTGGAAGGCGTTGGCCAGCGCGGGGCGGAGCGCCTGATGGAGGACATTCTTGATCCCAACCGGAACATCGACTCCAACTTTCACGTTCACCTTATTTACAAAAACGACGGCAGCGTGGTGGCTGGGTTGGAGCGTGGATCGTTGGGCGAGGTGCTGCTTTGTGTCGATGCGACCGGCCGGGAGCAGCGCATTCCGCGGGCTGACATTAAAAAGAACGAAGTGACCGGGCTTTCATTGATGCCTGCGGCCTTTGGGCTTTCGATTCCTGAAGCTGATTTTTATGATCTAATGGGTTTTCTGCTCGGTTCCAGCGGCCATCAGGCCGAGTAAACGGAATTTGCTGGCGGCATGAATCAAAGCGGCAGTAGAGGGAAGCGGCGCGGGGCATCTATCGGCAATGAAATTTCAGGCCGTTGATTGCCTGATTGCCCGGTGGGCAGCCTGTGCCACACTCTAGTGCGGCGGGCTGGCGCGCTTTGCGGTGCCGGGCTGACCGGGTTGTTGATTACAGCGTGGTTTTCTCTTCACATCTGTTTCTCTTTTATTTTCTTCCACTTTCGCTGCTGCTGTATTATGCGGTGCCAAAGTCGTGGAGGATCGGGGTGCTGGCGCTGACGGGGTACGCTTTTTACGGGTGGTGGAACCCGTGGTTTTGCGTGCTCATGTTTATTTCCACGGCTATTGATTATGCGGGTGGTTTGCTCGTGGGGGCGCCGGGGGCCAGTCGGCGGCGGCGGCGGTTTGGGTTGGTCCTTTCGGTGGTCTCGAATCTTGCGATTCTGGCATTTTTCAAGTATTGCGGCTTTGCGGTGGGGGCGGCCGGCGGGGTGGTGGAGGCGCTTGGTTTCGGGGTATGGGCGGCGCCGGAGTGGGTGACGCGGATCGTGCTGCCGGTGGGGATCTCATTTTATACATTTCAGAGCATGAGCTACTGCATTGATTTGTATCGCGGTCATGCCCGACTGGCGCCGACGTTTTTACATTTTGCGGCGTATGTTTCGCTTTACCCCCAGCTGGTGGCTGGGCCGATTGTTCGTTATGAAACGGTGGCCCGCCAGTTGGTGGAGCGGCCGCATACGGCGGCTGGATTTGTCTGTGGGTTGACGCGGTTTAGTATGGGATTTGCCAAGAAAATCCTGCTGGCGAATCCGATGGGGCCGGTGGCGGATTCGGCTTTTGCGGCTCACCCGGATGTGCTTGGTTTTTCCACCGCGTGGATCGGATTAGTGGCGTATGCGTTGCAGATCTACTTTGATTTCTCTGCTTATTCGGACATGGCGATTGGGTTGGGCCGGATGTTTGGATTTACGTTTGACGAGAATTTTGCTTCTCCCTATCGGTCTGGTAGTTTGAGTGAATTCTGGAGGCGGTGGCATATTTCGCTGAGCACGTTTCTGCGTGACTATGTGTATATTCCGCTGGGGGGAAATCGTTATGGCGACGGCCGCATGTATGTGAATTTGATGATGGTGATGGTATTGGGTGGACTTTGGCACGGGGCCAACTGGACGTTTGTGGCTTGGGGGGTACTGCATGGTGGGGTCTTGGTGCTGGAGCGATTGCTGGGGCGGGTTGTGCCGGTCGGCTGGTGGCCGCGTCCCTGTGCGGCAGGAGCGACATTTTTAGTGGTGCTGGCGGGCTGGGTTTTTTTCCGCAGTGATACGCTGATGGTGGCGGTGCAGTATTTTGAGGCTTTGGCGGGGCGGCGTGGGACGGCGGATGCGGCGTGGTTGTTGCGGGCGGAGATGATGGTTCCGTATAATCTGACGATGTTGGGCCTCGGTCTGGGGGTGGTGTTTTTGGTGCCGAACACGCAGACCCTGTTCCGGGTACTGACGCCATGGAAGGTGGTGGCGGCATTGCTGCTGCTGGTGCTGGCCGTGGCCATGATGTTCACTCAAGGGTTTAATCCGTTTTTGTATTTCCAGTTTTGATGAAGGCCCCTCATGACATCACGCCGGTCTCTGGCGGTTGCGAGCTTGAGTCTCCTCCGACGGCGCGAAGCCGGGGGCATGATCCGGGCGCGCCCTGGCCGCAGGATGTGCGTTTCTCGAATCGCCTGGCCTGGGTGTTGATTGTCGTTTTCGGAGTGATGATCACTCTTCCGGGCGTCTGGCGTGAGTTTTCGCAGGACAGCGTGCGCGATGCGGTCGCGGGGATTTTTCGACCAGAGGCCGGGCTGGTGGTGGACCGGCTGCGGGCGGTGGAAAAACGGATTGATGAGGCGGTGTGGCTGCTGCCGGTGCGCGAGCGGATGCAGTCGGGGTTGTCCGGGTTGTTTCAGGAGGGTAACCGCAAGGTGATCATGGGCCGCGATGGATGGTTTTTTCATCGTCCGGGGGTGCGGGCGCTGACCGGGCGTGGGCCGGTTCTTGGTCCCACTCATTCGGTGGCGAAGGATCCGGCACTCAAGGAATGGGAGGGGCAGATCGCTGTCATCAAGAGTTTTGCCGCGCAGTTGAAGGAGCGCGGCATTCGGCTGGTTCTGGTGCCGGTGCCGGACAAGGCCGGAATGCGGCCGCAATTTCTGGGTGGGAGGCCGGGGCTGGGGAGTGGTCCCGGCCGCGTGCGTCATCCTGAGGCCGCGCGGTTTTTGGCCTCCTTGCGGACTGAAATGGAAATTGTTGATTTGCAGGATGATATTCCTTTTCTGGCCCAGGATACGCATTGGGAATCGTCGGGGGCGCGGACGGCGGCGGCTCGGGTCGCCGCGCACATTCGGGGTGATGACTGGGCGATGCCGGCTACCGTCGCCGAGCCGGTGCTGGTGGATCGGGGGGATCTGGCGGGGTTGCTGGGTGTGGGGCGCGATCGGCAGGCTTCCTTGCGGACGACGGCCCGTGTTGCGGTCACGGCGCCACTTGAGGCCAGTGCCGCGGCGTCGACGGTGCTGCTGGGTGACTCCAACGTGAATATGTATGATGAGGAGGGGCTGCCTTTTCATCAAGCGGGTGCGGGCTTTGGTTCGTGGTTGAGCGCCTGTCTGGGTGAGCCGCTGCATGTGATTGCGATGAACGGGGGCGGAGCTACCCAAGTGCGGCAGCGGCTGGCGGCGCTGCCGGATGACGTGGTGCGGTCCAAAAAAGTTGTCATCTGGGTCTTGGCTGAGCGAGATCTTTTCATGGACCCGGCGGTGGCGCGGGAAAACGGTGTGACGTGGGAGCGGGTTGTTTTTAATACGGCGGAGGCGAAGGCAGGAGCGGCTCCGGCGGCTCGGGCGGTGGTAGTCGAAGCCACCTTAAAGGCTTGCTCTGAGGTGCTTGATATGAATTCGGTCAACTACCCCGATGCTGTTTTTACGGCTGAATTCACCGTGGATCGTGTCCTCGACGGCGATTATGCCGAGAAAGAAGCCTATGTGGTGATGTGGAATTTTCGAAACCGGGTGGTTCAACCGGCGGCCCGGCTGAAGCCTGGCCAGAAAGTTCGGCTGACCTTAACTCCCTGGCTGGATCAGCGGGCGTATACAGAGGTGAATTTGACGGATGATTTTCTGCGTTTCGATGTGCCCTTGCTTTATGCGGAGCGACTTGAAATCGTTCGGCCGTGAACGGGGGGAGGTGGTGCGGTCAGGGCCGATGTGGGCGGTCTGGGGGCGGTCTGGATTTTACTCGAGCAACCGGACGTAATCGACCGCGTTCAGTTCCCGGCGAGTGCCATCGGCTTCCATGACGATCAATTCTCCGCTAGGGCCGAGGTCATCGGCGATGCCGGTTAGCTCGCGGCCGGCTACTCCGGCGCGCACGTGACGGCCGAGCAGCAGACTGCGGCGGCGCAGTTCATCCAAGCGTATTGGGAATTCGTTCGCCGGGCGCATGAGCAGGCGGTCGAGGGCGCGCAGGATGGCCGCGGCCACAGATTCGCGCCTGATTTCTGGCTGGCTTGTTTCGATAGCGAGCGAGGTGGTGATAGGGCGGAGTTCTGGAGGGAGGTCACGCGTGGCGAGGTTGACATTCAGACCGAGGCCGAGAATGGCGAACGGTGCGGCGTGAGCGGGAAAGGAGCTTTCGAGTAGCAGACCGGCGACCTTGCGGCCGGACAGGAAGATGTCGTTGGGCCATTTGACCTGTGGGCGCAGCGTGGGGAGGGTGATTTCGATTCCTTCGCAGACGGCGAGGGCGGCGAGGTGCGTCAGGCGCGGCCATTCACTGGCGGGGGCGGCTGGCCGAAGGAGGACTGAGAGCAGCAGATTTTTTCGTGGCGGCGAGAACCATTCAGCCCCGCGGCGGCCGCGGCCGGCGGTCTGGTGGTCGGCGACGATGGTGGTGCCATGCGGGTGGCCGGTTTCGGCCAGCGAGCGGGCCACGTCATTGGTGGATGCCGTTTCCGCATGGAAAATGACGGTGTGACCGATGCGTTGGCCGGCCAGCGAGGAGGCGAGCCGGTGGTGTGCAAATTCCTTATTCATCAGTCTGCGCCCGGCGCGCGCGTCAGTTCCAAAGAAAGATCAAGTGCGCGGGCCGAGTGGGTGAGGGCTCCGATCGAGACGTAATCAACGCCGGTCTCGGCAATCGGGCGTACTGTCTCGATGGTAACTCCGCCGCTGGCCTCCAGTTTGACCCGTCGTTCTGGTGGCAGGGTGCGGACGAGGGCCACGGCTTCACGCAGGTGGGCTCGTGGCATGTTGTCGAGCAGGATCCAGTCGACCCCGGTCAATTTCAAGAATTCACGAAACTGGTCTAGGGTGTCGGCTTCCAGTTCGATGCGGATGCCGGGGTGGGCGGCGCGGGCGGCGTTGATGCCCTGTTGCAGTGCTTCGGGGCGTGATTCAGCCAGCAGGTGATTATCTTTGACCATGACGGCGTCGTAGAGGCCGCGGCGGTGATTCATGCCGCCCCCGGCGGCGACGGCTTGTTTTTCGAGTTCTCGCAGGAGCGGAGTTGTTTTGCGGGTATCGAGGATGGCGGCTCTAGTTCCGGCGACTGCTTCGACGTAGCGTCGTGTCAGGGTGGCGACGCCGCTGAGTCGTTGCATGAAGTTAAGGGCCGTTCGTTCGGCGGTCAGCAGCGAGCGGGTGGGGCCAGCGATTTCCAGCAGGGTATCGCCTTTGACGAGCATGGCTCCATCAGGTTTGAGCACCTTGATTTCGATGGATGGGTCGACGGCTCGAAAAACGTCGGACGCCACGGATGTGCCGGCGGCGACTCCGGGTTCCTTGGTAAAGATCCGGCCCCGTGCGTATTCGCCTTCGGGGACAAAGAACTGGGTGGTCACGTCACTCGCGCCCACATCCTCGGCCAAAGCCGCTGCAATCACCTGCTCAGTCGTCATGGGGCACCTGTCCATGGTCATCAGGGGTTTGTCGCGGGAGAAATGGTTTCAATCAAGAGGCATGTTTAATTTGGAGGTGTTGGCGGGGGTGGTTTTTCTGGGGTGGAGGCTGGTTTGGATGTGATTTTCTCTGTGGGTGTCATTCATTGATTGGAGGCGGATTGAAGGGTAGATGATGATCTGATGAAACTGATCCATGTTGCTGCTGCGGTGTTGAACCAGACGCCATTGGACTGGCGTGGAAACCTGTTGCGGTGTCAGGCGGCTATTCGGGAGGCGCGGAGCCGAGGGGTGTCGGTTTTGTGTTTGCCGGAGTTGTGTTTGACTGGCTACGGGTGTGAAGATGCGTTTCTTTCGGCGAATACGCATCGGCGGGCGTGGTTGATGATGTCCGAGCTGTTGAAGGAGACGCATGGCATGGTGGTCAGTGTTGGGCTGCCGGTTTGGCATCAGGGGGGAGTTTATAATTGTGTGGTGGTGATGATTGATGGGGTGGCGGCGGGACTGGTGGCCAAGCGATTTTTGGCGGGCGACGGCATTCATTATGAACCGCGGTGGTTTAAGGCGTGGCCGGTGGGGGTTCGCGATGTTTTCACTCCGCCGGAGCTGGACGGTGAGGGAGCGGGTGGTGCTGGGAGTGCAGCTTTGCTGCCGATAGGGGATCTTATTTTTGACATTGGCGGGGTGCGTTTGGGTTTTGAAATTTGTGAAGACGCCTGGGTGGCGGCGCGGCCTGGGGCGGCGCTGGCTAGGCTGGGGGTCGATTTGATTTTGAATCCGAGTGCGAGTCATTTTGCCTTTGGCAAGCTGGAGGTGCGGCGTCGATTTGTGCTGGAAGGGTCGAGGGCGTTCAATGCGACGTATGTGTATGCGAATCTTCTTGGCAATGAAGCGGGCCGAGCGATTTACGATGGTGATGCCATGATTGCGACGGGCGGGCGTTTGGTGGCTGAGGGTGAGCGGTTTTCGTTTGCGGATTTTCTGGTGACGGATGCGGTGGTGGATGTGGAGGCGACGCGGATGGCGCAGGCGCGCACTTCCAGTTTCCGGCCTGATTTGACGGGGGACGATCCGTTATTGATGGCGGCTGGATTCAGGTGGCCGTTGTTGTTGGCGGCGGCGGTCAGTCGGACTGGCGGTTTTGAGGCTCGCGGTGATTACTGGCAGAAGACGGATGAATTGAAGGAGGAGGAATTTGCGCGTGCCGAGGCGTTGGCGTTGTTTGATTATCTGCGCAAATGCCGGGCTCGGGGTTTTGTGGTTTCGTTGAGTGGTGGTGCGGATTCGGCGGCGGTGGCTTGTCTGGTGCATTTGATGGCGCGGTTGGCGCTGGATGAGATTGGGTGGGCGGGGTTGGTGGCCAAGCTGGGTTATTATCGCGAGTTGGTGTCAGCGGCGGATGGTTCCGAGGCCGACGAGGCGATGCTGGCGCGCACGCTGACGCGGTGGCTTTTGACGACGGCCTATCAGGCCACGGAAAACAGCGGACCGGTCACCCGTCAGGCGGCCCAGACGGTGGCTAGGGCGGTTGGGGCGCGACATTTTGAATTGGATGTGACGGCCTTACATCAGGGGTATGTGCAGACCATCGAGCAGGCGCTGGGCCGCTCGCTGGAATGGGCTGCGGACGACATTGCGCTGCAGAACATTCAGGCGCGCGTCAGGTCGCCCGGGATCTGGATGCTGACCAATCTGTCCGGTGGGTTGCTCCTCAGCACGAGCAACCGCAGTGAAGCAGCCGTTGGGTATGCGACCATGGATGGCGACACCTCGGGCGGGCTCGCCCCCATTGCTGGAATTGACAAGGCGTTTCTGCGCCACTGGCTCTGCTGGCTTGAAAACCGTGGCCCCCGCCTGCGCGATGGGACGCGCTTGTCCCTTCCCGAACTGCAGGCGGTCACGGCGCAGGCGCCAACGGCTGAGCTGCGTCCTCCCGGTGCCGCGCAGACGGATGAGGCGGACCTTATGCCCTATCCGCTGCTCGATGCTATCGAACGGCTGGCCATTCGCGACAAATTGCCGCCGCTCGAAGTGTGGCAGCTCGTGCAGCGGGATTTCCCCCACTACGAAGCCGGGTCACTGGCGGCGTGGGTCGAGCGATTCTATAGACTGTGGAGCCGCAACCAATGGAAACGCGAGCGGTATGCGCCCAGTTTTCACCTGGATGATGAGAATCTCGATCCCAAAACGTGGTGTCGATGGCCGATTCTCAGCGGTGGGTTTGAGGTTGAGTTGGACGATTTGCGGGTCGCGGCCGCCGCGCAAAATTCGCATTTTGGCTCTTGAACTTCGGGGTTTGAACCTAAACTACCCTCCCGTCAGGGGCCGCGGATTTTCGGCCGGCCAACCCCGCCAGGTCCGAGAGGAAGCAACGGTAACCAGTCCGGATTTGTCGCGGTTCCCTGGCGGCTTTATGTTAAAAGTAGAAAGCGGAAAGCAGAGAGTATAGAGGCTGCTCGTGTGGACGGAATTGGCCATGAGGTTTGGCCTCCATTGGATGATTATCCTACTGGGCAAAAAAGACGGCAGCCAGAGGAGGGACGGAGATACGGATGGAAAACGGCTGTCCCTGCCATGGATCGGGTTCGGCCTCGACGGCTCCGCAATTTCCGATATTGGCGCCTCCGTAGCAGGCAGCATCGGTGTTGATGATTTCGCGCCAAGTCCCGCCATGGGGCACGCCGAGCCGCCATCCTTCTCGTGGCACGGGGGTGGCATTCAGTACGACGATGATTTCGCTGGCTCCGGCGGAGTGTGGAGCGCGGCGGCGAAAGGCGAAGGTGCTGGTGGCCGCGGCATCTGCTTCGAGCCAGGCAAAGCCGCCGGGGTTATGATCGGAGGCATGCAGTGCGGGGAAGTCTCGGAGTACGCGGTTGAGGTCACGGACGAGCGATTGCACTCCGAGGTGGTCTGGGCTCAGAAGTACGTCCCAATCGAGGGCGCGTCCTTCAGCCCATTCGCGCCATTGGCCTAGTTCGCCCCCCATAAAGAGAAGCTTTTTGCCGGGGTGGGCCCACATCCAAGCATACAGCAATCGCAGGTTGGCAAATTTTTGCCAGCGGTCGCCCGGCATTTTGTCGAGCAGCGACCGCTTGCCATGCACCACCTCATCGTGGCTCAGCGGCAACACAAAGTCTTCGCTGTAGGCATAGATCATCGAGAATGTCCCTTCGCCATGGTGGTGGCAGCGATGGACGGGGTCGCGTTGGAAATAGGAAAGCATGTCGTGCATCCAGCCCATGTTCCATTTGTAACCGAATCCCAGGCCTCCCTCCGCGGGCGGTCGCGAGACGCCGCCCCATGAGGTGCTCTCCTCGGCGATCATGAGGGCACCCGGTACTTCGGCCAGCACGGTGGTGTTGAGGTGGCGCAGGAAATCGATGGCTTCGAGGTTTTCACGACCTCCGAACTGGTTGGGAATCCATTGGCCGTCATCGCGGGAATAATCCAGATAAAGCATGGAGGCGACGGCATCGACGCGCAGTCCGTCCAGGTGAAATTCTTTGAGCCAGTACAAGGCGGAAGCGGTCAGGAAGTTTCGGACTTCGAGGCGGCCAAAATTAAAGACGAGGGTTCCCCAGTCGGGATGTTCGCCTTGGCGAGGGTCGGCGTGTTCATAGAGTGCGGTGCCATCGAATTGTGCGAGGGCGTGGTCGTCCTTGGGAAAATGTGCGGGAACCCAGTCGAGGATGACCCCGAGTCCGCGCTGGTGGGCTTTGTCGATGAAGGCGCGGAATTCATCTGGGGTGCCGAAGCGCGAGGTTGGTGCAAAATAACAGGTACATTGATAGCCCCAGGATCCGCTAAACGGATGTTCGGTGATCGGCAGCAGTTCCAAGTGAGTAAATCCGAGGTCAACGGCATAATCGATGAGGGCATCCGCGAGCTCGAGGTAACTGAGCGGCCGGTCATGATCGTCGTGCCGTCGGGCCCATGATCCCAGATGTACCTCGTAGATCGACATGGGGCGGGATTTGCCTCCATCGGCTGAGCGTTGCGCGATCCAGGCGTCGTCGCGCCAGAGATGGGCCGACGGGGGCGATGTAAGTGAGGCGTGCGGCTCGACATGTTGGCTGAAAAATGCCAGCGGATCGCTTTTGAGCCGCAGGGCGCCCAGTGTGTCTTCGAGCTCAAATTTATAATGTTGGCCGGGGGTGACGCCGCCGACGAATCCTGACCAGATTCCGGTGGCGAGGTCGAGGGTGAGCGGATCGGTCCGGCCGTCGAAATGATTCCAGTCACCTACGACGCTGACGCGCCGGGCGTTGGGGGCCCACACGGCGAACCGGTAACCGGCTACTCCGCCGGCGGTGTGTGGGTGTGCGCCGAGAATGTCATAGAGTCGACGGTGTGTGCCTTCGGCAATGAAGTGGCGATCGTCGTTGGTCAAGAGCATGGCGGGCGTCATGCCTTCTTCTTAGCACATCGCGTGCGCAACGCACTGCCGTGCTCGAGATGAAAGGGATGGCTGGTTTGAGGTGGCTGATGACGGCCTGGGTTGCGGTGATGGCAAAATGCGAGTATAGTGCATTATCAATATGACGACCTTCTTTCGACTGTGTGTCGCCTGTTTTGGGGTGGCAGGATTTTCCGTGGCGTCTGAGCCTGTGGAGGTGAGTTTGGATGAGGCTGGTGCGAGGGTGCGTGCTTTTGGGAAGGGTGGTATTCCGGACACGCGGGGCCATTTGCATCGGCCATTTCTGCCGGCGGCTGGCATCAAGGCGAGTCTTTTATTTTTTGTACTGCATGACTGTCCGAAAGCCAATGCGCTGGCTCCTGAGATGGCGAGGCTGGCGGCATTGGCGGCGGAGCGCGGGATGGCGTCGTATGTCGTGTATGCTGAGCCGGATTTGGATGTGGCGGTGGCGGCGACGCATGCGCAGGAGTATGCCATTAAAGTGCCTGCGCTGCTGGATACTGGGGTGAGGCTGGCGGAGGCGGTGGGAGCGAGGACGACACCGGAGGCGGCCTTGGTGGTGGCGGACGGCACGGTCGTGTATCGTGGGGCGATTAATGATCGTATTACGGACGACGGGGTGATGCGTGCTGAGGCGCGCCGGCATTTTGTGCGGGAGGCGATTGAAGCGGTGGCGGCGGGGCGTCCGGTCGAGACGCCGGTGACCCGGGCCATTGGCTGTCATATCCCAGAACCCCCTCCGCGTCATGGATTTGAGGCGTTTTTACCGCCTCCTGCCGTCACTGACGACGCCTTGCCCCTGCCCGAGAGAGTGACTTTCAGCGAGCATATTGCCCCGGTGTTGTACAAGCGTTGTGCCGCCTGTCACCGGCCGGGGGAGGTGGCGCCGTTTTCTCTCTTGAGCTACGCCGATGCCCAAAAGCGATCGCAACAGATTGCGGAAGTCACGTCCAGTCGTGAAATGCCGCCTTGGCACGCGGGGGAGGCCACGCCCCCGGTGCTGTGGGAGCGTCGTCTGAGCGGGCGGGAAGTGGCCTTGCTGGACCAGTGGCATCGGACGGGCGCGGTGGAGGGGGATCCCGCACGCACCCCGGCGGTTCCGGTTTTCCCGGAAGGCTGGCAGCTTGACGCTCCCGATATGGAGGTGGTCATGCCCGAGCCTTTTACAGTGCCAGCGGAAGGTCGCGACATCTACCGGACGTTCGTGTTGCCGCTCGGATTGAAGGATGATGTCTGGGTGCGCGCGGTGGAACTTCGCCCCTCGGCACCGACGGTGGTGCATCATATTCTTGTTTTTGTTGACTCGACTGGGCGGGCGGCCGCCAAAGATGCGCAGACGCCAGAACCGGGGTATCCCGGGGCAGACTCGCGGGATCTAAAATTTATTGCCGCATGGGGGCCTGGCAGCGGGGCGCTCACGTTGCCTGATGATCTGGCCTGGAATTTCCCCAAGGGGTCGAATCTGGTGCTGCAGACGCATTTTCATCCGTCGGGCAAGGCCGAAGCGGAGGCGACCCGGGTGGCGATTCACCACGCGGACGGTCCGTCTCCCTTGCGCCACCGCATCATTCAAATGCCGCCGCTTTTCTCGATGCTCGAGGGGCTGGAGATTCCGCCGGGGGTCAAAGATCACACTGTACGGGACAGCTTTGTGCTGCCGGTCGATGTCGAGGCATTTCGTGTCGGGGCCCACGCGCATTTTCTGGGCCGCCGCATGAGCTTGATGGCGATTTTGCCGGACGGCACCCGGCAGACGCTGCTCGAGGTGCCACAATGGAATTTTGCCTGGCAGGATCAGTACGCTTATCGCAAACGGCACCGCTTGCCCGCCGGTACCCGGCTGGAGGCCGAGGTGGTCTGGGACAACTCTGCGGATAATCCAGACAATCCTTTCAGTCCGCCCGTTGCCGTTCGCTGGGGCGAACAATCGGAAGAAGAAATGGGCAGCTTGATGTTGGCCGTGGCGTTGCCTGATGACGCCGCTCTCGAATCACTCAACGGAGCACTCGCTGCCCATATCGCTGATACTCTGGTGGTATCCGCGGTACTGAACAAGCCGGTCGACAAAAGTATCCGCCGGGCGTTGCCGGCAATTCCCGAGATGCTTAAGCGCCACGATCACAATGGCGACGGAACCCTTGATGAGAAAGAACGCCTGCCCTTTCGCTCGTTGCTGCAACTGACCGGAATTCCCCGCCGCCTGCTCGACAGTTCGCCTTAGCGGCGGCTCTGCTCGCGTGACGGCTTCGCCGTAGTCGCGGCGGGCTTTTGAGTGGAAGTGGATCCGTGAGGATCTGTCGGGGATCCGTGGGGGGGAGAGCTGGGATGTTTATTTTGCGGGCAACTGGGCGTCGGCGAAATCGAGGTAGGCTTGCCAGTCGGTGGCGGTGATATCGTGGGGGCCGGTGCGGAGCAGGTAGGCGAGTGGTCCGTTGTGCAACTGATCTGGAGGCGGCTGGGCGGTGATCTTGAGGCCGCTGGTGCCAAGCAGACGATAGACCGGGTCGGCTCCGACCAGACTGAGAAACTCGCCTTTGGGATCGGCCCAGAGGTCTTCGGTGGCGCTGGTGACGAGCAACGGGCGTGGGGCGATGAGGGCGATCAGCTGGTGTTGATCGACCGGGCAATCGGCCTCGCGGCCGTTCCATTTTTTATATCCGCTGGTGAACCAGTGTGGGAAGGAAGTATTGATGCGGGCCACGGTTTCGCCGAAGATACGGCGGCTGAGGGCGGCGCCCCCGCATCCGGAATTATTGGAGATGACGGCGGCGAAGCGTTCGTCTTGGGCGCCGGCCCAGAGGGCTGTTTTACCGAGCCGGGAATGTCCCATGACCACTGCTTTTTTCCCGTCCACGCCTGATTCCTTTTCCAAGACGTCGAGCATCCGGCTCAGTCCCCAGGCCCAGGTGCCGATGGACCCCCATTCTCCCGCCTGAGGTTTTCCGGTGACGGCGTGGACTCCGTTTTTGAAGTCGTCGTCGATGTCGGGGTCGAGGTCGCCGTAGTAGGCGGTGGCGACGGCGTAGCCGCGGGCGAGGGCCATGTCGAACAGCCAGCGGTCGGCTTGGACGCCGCGTGTCTTTTCACTGGGGGTGTTGTCATTTAATCCCGCGCCCTTGTTGTTGGGGACCCATCCTTTGGGCAGTGGGATATCCGCTTCGGTAGTGGTGGCGTGATTTCCTTCGAAATTGAGGCCGAGAAAGACGGGAGCGGGTGCCGTTTGGGTGGCGCGGACTGGGACGTAGAGCAACAGGCGCACGACCGGGCCGTCGTCACGGCCGAAAAGATTGATCTCAATTTCGCGGCGGACGGCCCGGCCTTCGCGGGCGTCATTTTTTTCCGAGACCGTTCGCCATGTCATGCCGGGAGGCCGTCCTACGGGTGTACGTCCATAGACTTCCTGTTCAAAGAGCTGCATTAATTCAGGTCTTCGCTGACTGCGCCACGCGGCGGCATCTTTGATGGGCGTGCCATCGGCGCCAATCAGCGGGTCGGGCAGTGAGTAGGCGGGCACTTTGGCCTCATCTTCATTAAACTCACCGGCGGTGGTCAGGGGAAGTGGGGACATAAGAAACACCAGAGGGGAGAGGAAGACCATCAAGCGGGGATTGAGACAGGCCATGATCGAGACTTATACCAGCGGTTGGGCCGTGACTAGTACCAATCAAAGTGTTTGGGGGCCTTCTGCAGGGGGATGGCGCGGGGTCAGAGGAAAAAAACCTGTGCTGGCGCGGGGTGGGGGCATGGGTGTTAATGAGGGATATCGCGCCACTGCCCGATGCCTGTTTCCGAAACCCATTCTCGCGCTGAGGAGCCGCCCCCGGTGGCTCCTTCTGTGGACAAGGCCTCCTCGGCAACGGGGGGGCTTGGATGGTTGTGGGCTGGTCTCGGCTTGTCCGTGGTCATCATTGCTGGGGGTGCGGTGGCGTGGCTGCTGCTGGTTCGTCCGGCGGAGAAGGCGGCCGGGGGATTGCGCGACACTGTGGTCGAGGCGCTTGAAACCATCACGGGCGAACAGTTCACCGTGGCGTCGAACACGATCACTCTGCAGAAGGCGGCCATTGCCGAGTTTAACGTCATCCAACGCAAAGCGCAGACGATGATCAAGATGGAAACAACCGTGTTCGGGAGCAAAGCGACGCTCATCCTCCGCGGAGATTTTATCGTCAAGGCTGGCTATGACCTGAGCAAGCCGCTGACAGTGACCGTGGATGATGCCACCGGTGAAGTGAAGGCGGATTTTCCCCCTGCCACCATCACCAGCGTCGAATTGAAGAACTACGAAGTTTTTTTCTCCGACAATGGCCTCATCAACAAAATCACACCGGAACATCAGGAATTGGCCACCCGTCAGATGCTGGCCCAAGCGCGCTTGGATGCGGAACAATCAGACCTTAAAGTAGAGGCGGAAACACAGTTGCAAACCCGCCTCAAGGATTTGTTGGGAAGTGAGGCCACCAAGATTATGGTGCGCGATACCCAGCTCTTGCCCTGAAAAAAGGAACGACGTGTCGGGTTTCCGGTTTCCGGTCACCTCTTTCTGCGCTTGACTCATTCTCCGCGGGCGAGGGGACCCGGGCCCCTGATCGTCTCCCCTATTTCTTGCATCCACCCCACCATTTTTATGAGCGCAGCTACCAAAGAACCACTCCTGATGGAAAAAATTGTCAGCCTCTGCAAGCGCCGGGGATTTATTTTCCAATCATCTGAAATCTATGGAGGGTGTGGCGGTGTTTGGGACTACGGTCCGCTGGGGGCGGAATTGAAGCGCAACTTGCGGGACGCGTGGTGGCGCACCATGACCCGTGACCGCGATGACGTGCTGGGCTTGGACGCCAGTATTTTGATGAACCCGGCGATCTGGAAAGCCTCGGGTCATGTGGATACTTTTGCTGACTTGATGCGCGAGTGCACGCTCACGAACAAGCGAGTACGCGCTGATCATGTTGACCCTCAATCGGGAACAGCTATGCGTTTTTCGGGTGCGGAATCGCCGACGGGATGGAAGAGCGCGCGTGTGATTGAGGCCTTGCTGAAGAATGGCGAGCATATCGAGAGTTTCCGCAAGCGGGTACGGGCGTTCATAGCGCAGAATGCGGGTGAGAGTGCGGGAGCGGCCGAGCTCATTGTTTTGTTAGGGGAGGAGAAGATTGAGGTAGTGGAGGATTCGGTGGATTTTCATCCTGAGACGGGCGGGCGACTGAATGAAGCGCGGCCGTTTAATTTGATGCTGCGCACATTTCTTGGGCCGACCGCGACGGAAGCGGATGTGACGTATCTCCGGCCGGAAACGGCGCAGGCGATTTTTGCTCAATTCAAAAACGTGCTCGATTCCAGCCGTATCAAAGTTCCATTTGGAATCTGCCAGATTGGCAAGGCCTTTCGGAACGAAGTGACGCCGAAGAATTTCACTTTTCGATCGCGGGAATTCGAGCAGATGGAACTTGAGTTTTTCATCAAGCCGGATGAGGCCATTGAGGCGGTGCACGGCCGGGTGGCGGTGTATGCTGAGGGGGTTGATTTGTCGGTTCCGCAGGATGACTGGGGCTGGGAGATGTGGCATCGCTACTGGGTAGATCAGCGCACGAAATTCTACAACGGCATTGGTCTGAGCACTGATGTCCTTGATTACCATTGGCAAACGAAAGAGGAGCTCGCTCATTACGCGCGTGCTTGTGTTGATATCCTGTGTCAATTTCCCTTTGGCACGGAAGAGCTTGAGGGGATTGCGGCCCGCGGTGATTTCGATCTCTCGGCTCACCAAAAACACAGCGGCAAACCGCAGGAGTTTTTCGACGAACCGCTGAAAATGGCGGTTGCGGCATGGGATGACGCGCGCCGGTCGGCCTTTGTCGAGAAAAAGCTAGCCGAGCAGCGGGACAAGGGGGCACAGGGACTTCCTGAGGAGGAAACGCGCCATTGGTGCGAGCGGTTTTTCAAGGGCAATTATGTGCCGCATGTCATCGAGCCGTCGGCTGGTTTGGACCGCCTTGCCCTCGCGATTTTGTGCACGGCTTTCTGCGAAGAAGTCAAAACGGACGACAAAGGGAAAAGTGAAACGATCACTGTGCTGCGTCTCCACCCTCGGGTAGCTCCGATCAAAGTCGGCATTTTTCCGTTGCTCAAAAACAAGCCTGAACTCGTGGCTAAAGCGCGCGAAGTCCATGCCCTGCTCCGAAAATCCATGGTGTGTTTCTATGACGAG
>CAJBME010000015.1 GCA_903954065.1 uncultured bacterium | reverse complement strand
GCGATCGCCTTCACGGTCCTGTTCGCGAGTTACCATTATCTCGTCCGCTCCAGCTTCATCGGACGGATGCTGAACGGGCAGAGCTATCCGTTCGTGGCTTGGCCTTTCGCGCAGCTAGCCCGTCGGCCAGACGACGCCGCTGAACGCGAGCCCCTGTAATCGGGCGTCGGCTACGGCCAGGCGGCGGAATTCCGTAATGACTTCCGGCGGAGCGACAATCGTATCGAACAAAGGAATGAGGGCCGCCTCCTGTCGTAGGAGGCACAAGGAAGGATCGTGGCGTTTTTATGGCTAAAGTTGACAAAACGGGGCTGGTAATACATAGTTTTACATGTGATCAAGATCATCTCAAAAATCGGCAACTCTCAGGGCATTATCTTCGATTCCGCGCTGCTCCAGCTCGCGAGGTTAAAGGTGGGCGACGAGGTGAATGTGGAAGTCCATGCAGGTGGGACGATCACCATCGCACCGATGCAGCCCTCAGTTATCGACGCTGACACAGCCAGTGAAACCGCACGAAGGCTGATCCAAAAAAACAGTGAGCTTTTCCGCAGGCTGTCGTGAGTTCTGTGGTCAAACATCCAACGGTCGAGGCCGTTCTTGCCATCCACACGGAAGTGCTTGCCGCGCACGGGGGGAGTCCCGGTTTGCGCTCTCGTGAGTTGCTGGAATCCGCCGTCGCCGCTCCGCAGGCGACCCTGATGGGAGTTCCGATGATTTCCGATCTCATCGAGATTGCTGCCGCCTATTTCTTCTACCTCTGCAGCAATCATGCGTTTGTCGATGGCAACAAACGCGTCGCTCTGGCAACCTGCCTCGTGTTTCTGAGTGAGCACGAGCTGTTGCCTCACGAGACGCTTGATGCGGATGCCTGGGAAAACCTCACCTTCGCAGTGGCTTCGGGTGCGCTGACGAGGGACGAAGTCGCAGCGAAGCTGCGCAGTTTGCTGAGCTAAGGCTCTGTCGTCGGTGTGATTGACTGCGGGGGAGTCGGAACCGGAAGCCAGTGACAATGGCAAAATGACGCATCCGGTGGGAAGGAAGCCGAGCAAAGGAGGGCGGGATTTTATCCTCCGATGGCTGTCATATGGCGCTGGGGGATATAGCCGTCGCGAAAGTCATGTTCTTTGGGTTTTCGTTCGACCACATGGCGGAAGAAGTCGGCGATTTCGGCATCGGTGGCGCCGGCGCGGATGACGCTGAGGAGGTCGAATTCGAGGTGACTGCCGAGGCATGGGCGCAATTTCCCATCGCAGGTCAGGCGTAATTTATTGCATGACTCGCAGAAGTGCAGGTTGGTCATGGCGCCGATGAGACCGATTAACTGGCGGCGGCCGGGGATTTCGTAGTAACTGGCTGGGCCATTGGTACGGAAGTCTGGGCGCGGGGTGAGCGGGCCGAAGCGGGCCTCGAGGCGGCGTCGGGCTTCCGTGGTGCTGAGGAACATGTCCTCGCGCAAGACCTCGGTTCGGCTGACGGGCATGAGTTCGATGAACCGGAGGAGCAGCTGGCGTTGGTGGGCGAAGTCGACGAGTTCTGGCAGACAGTCTTCATTGGTGCCGCGCATGAGCACACAATTGAGTTTGATGCTGGCGATGCCGGCGGCCTGGGCGGCGTCTAGACCGGCCAGTACTTTTGGCAGGAAGTCACGACCGGTGGCGAGGGCGTAGGCGGCGGGGGCGAGGGTATCGAGTGAGACGTTGACGGTGCGCACCCCGGCGTCGGCGAGTTGTTGCGCCATGGTGGCGTCGGGCGGGCCATCGGGATCGGGGGAGGCGAGCAGGGTGCCATTGGTGGACAGCCCGATGTCATTGATGCCGGGGATGGCGTGGAGTGCGCGGATCAAGCCGGTGACGCCGCGGCGCACGAGTGGTTCGCCACCGGTGACGCGCAATTTTTTGACGCCGAGGCTGGCCCCGATGCGGGTGATACGAATGATTTCTTCGTATGTGAGCACGCCTTCGCGGGGCAGCCATTCCTGAGTTTCCTGAGGCAGGCAATACCGGCAGCGTTCATTGCAACGGTCAGTGATTGACAGGCGCAAGTAACTGATCTGATGACCATAACGATCCTCCACGGGTGGGAGTGTACGCGGGTGTTGGCCCGCGCCAAGCGGAAGCAAGGCCTCTGCGGAAATTATTCCGGATGATCGGGTCGGGTGCAGATTGATGGTGGCATGGGGCTTCTAGGTGTGGATGATTATTCCATGACGATACCGTTCTCACTTCTGCGCGCCCTTTTGGGTGGGGGGCTGTGTTTGCTGGCGAGCTGTACGGTGCAGACGCCGCAGACGCGCATGGCCAAAAACCCTGAGCTTTTTGATGCTTTGACGCCGCGTCAGCAGGAGTTGGTCCGGCAGGGCAAGATTGAGCGGGATCTCCCCAAAACGGGCGTGTGGATTGCGTGGGGGCGACCGGACCGCGTGGCGGTGTGGGATCGCAGTGGCAGTCGGATTGAGCGGTGGACGTACCTTGGCCTCAGGCCGGTGAATACCTACACTGTCGGAGTGGGGACTGGGCCGGTCGGTCTCGGGTGGTATGCCGATCCGTATTTTTATGGAGGACCGGTGGTTGAGTGGGTGCCGTATCCGGTCAGTCGGGTTGATTTCCGTCATGATTTGGTGACCGAGTGGGAAGTACGGTTGTCGCAGCCGTGAGTCGGGCGCAGGCGACGCTTGCGCATTGGCGGGGCTTGCCCACACTCCCCGGACACCAGCGGCGAGACAGAGTCGTCTCTACCAGCTGATCAATCGTTTATTATGGACGCGGCTTCGCGTTCCTCTATTCTTCATCTCGTACCCCCCTGCCAACATCATGCCACTGTACTCCAACATTATCGAAACCGTGGGCCGCACCCCGCTGGTAAAATTGAATCGAATTGCCAGCAGTGCTGGACTTGACCCGACGACGACGGTCGCGATCAAATGCGAGTTTTTTAATCCACTGGGGAGCGTGAAAGACCGGATTGGGATGGCCATGATTGAGGACGCGGAAGCGAAGGGCCTGATCAACAAAGAAACGGTGATTGTGGAGCCGACGTCCGGCAATACTGGGATTGCGTTGGCATTCGTCTGTGCGGCCAAAGGCTATCGTTTGATTTTGACCATGCCTGAGACCATGTCTTTGGAGCGGCGCACCTTGCTGGCGTTATTGGGAGCGGAGCTGGTGCTGACGGAAGGACCGAAAGGAATGAAAGGGGCGATTGCCAAAGCCGAGGAACTTCTGCATCAACATGCCCCCAATTCATGGATGCCGCAGCAATTTGAAAACCCGGCGAATCCGGCCATCCACCAGAAAACGACGGCTGAAGAAATCTGGACCGACACCGACGGGCTGATCGACATTTTTGTCGCGGCGGTGGGTACGGGCGGCACCCTGACCGGGGTGAGTGAAGTGTTGAAGCCGCGTCGTCCGGGATTTACGGCGATTGCGGTTGAGCCTGAGGCCAGTCCGGTCATCTCGCAAACCTTGGCGGGTGAGCCAGTGCAGCCGGCACCGCACAAAATCCAGGGGACAGGCGCGGGATTTGTGCCGAAGAATTTGCACCTCAGCCAAGTGAGCGAAGTGGTCAAAGTCAGCAATGACGAAGCCTTTGCCATGGCCCGTCGCCTCGCCAAGGAGGAAGGAATTCTGGCCGGCATCAGCTCCGGAGCCAATGTGGTCGCCGCCTTGCGGGTGGCCGCGCGTCCGGAAAACAAAGGAAAAATGATTGTCACCATCGCCTGTTCGACCGGTGAGCGGTATCTTTCGACCCCGCTGGCGGACGAAGCGCGCGCGGCGGTGGGCGCGTAATCAGACGAGGCGCCGTCCGCTCAGGGCGCGGTGCAGAGTGAGGTCATCAGCATGGTCGAGCCCGCCACCGGCGGGCAGACCTTGGGCCAGTCGGCTGACCGTCACTGGGGCCGCACCGGTGGGGCGGTGGGCGAGCATGTCGCCGAGGTAATGGGCGGTGGCCTCGCCCTCGACGTCCGAGCCGACGGCGAGGATGATTTCGCGCACGGTACCGGAGGCTAGGCGACGTTCGAGCTGGCTGATCCGGAGGTTTTCCGGATGGATGTTATCGAGTGGCGACAACCGTCCACCGAGCACGTGGTAGAGCCCGTGGTAGGCGCCGGTGCGTTCGAGTGGGATGACGTCGGTTGGCTGTTCGACCACGCAGACGATGGTTTGGTCGCGTTCTGGCGACTCGCAGAGCGGGCAGGTGGCGGCCGTGCTTTGGAAAAATCCGCAAATCTGGCAATGAACGACCCCTTGGGCGGCGGCTTCCAGGGCTCGGGCCAGCTCCATGGCGACGCCGGATTTTCCGGTGAGCAGGGCGACGGCCATGCGTTCGGCGCTGCGGGGGCCGACTCCTTGCAGTCGTTTCAGATGCAAGATCAGGCGTTGAATTTCTGGGGGATAATCAGCCTTGGGCATGAGTGGGGGCGGCTGGTTTGGCGGCGAGCAGCGCATGAATGGCATCGCCTTCGACCGGCTGCAGGGTGAAGTCACTGGCCAGAACGTCGGCGGCGCGCCGGCCGACGAGGATGGTGGTCAGGTGTCGAGCGTTGAGGGCGGCCAGCTGGCGGGCCTGTTCGACCGCCGGTCCCGAGGCCGTCCAAAACCGCGCGGAATCTGGCCCGTGGATACCGGTCAAGAGCGGACCGACACTGACGCCGAGGCCCCAAGACAAGGCGGGATGACCGGCCTGCGTCTGGAGAGTGGCTTCCTCGCGCAGGAAGTCGGCGAGGTCGAGGGCCGCGCGAGCAGCTTCTGGCAAATCACCTCCGGCGGCGGTCGGGCGAAAACCAAAAAAGGCGCGGACGCCGTCGCTGGCCGGAGAGTCTAGCACCACGCCGGGACGCGCCCGCAAAAATCGGGTGACTTCACCGAGGGTGCGTCCGAGTTGGTCCAGATGGGTGGCGGCTGATTCGGCGGACGGCGGGGCAGAGAGGATGCGGACGGCGAGCACGGCGCCATGGCGCACGCCCGGCGTGGTCCATGGCGGTGGATCGCTGCGTCCAGCCCACGCCTGCAGAGTGGCGGGGCTGAGGCGCGGGCCCAGCAAGGAGTCGCTGAGACGCTGGCGCCGATTGGCAGGCATTTCCCCCAACAGGCAGCCCATGGCGAACGACAGGGTGACGGCGGCCAGAGCGGGCCATGGATTAAATGACATCTGGTAAAAAGCCAGGGTCAGCGAGAGGAAGGCCGTCGCCCCTAGCGCTGAGCAGAGGACGGCCAATTTGGCCCCCCAGGAGGTGTGGTCGACCGCAACCCAAGCGACGAGCAGAGCGCCGATGCTGGCGGCCGCGGGCAGCAACCAGGACCAGACCGGGGTAGGATCCGATTTCCACAATGATTCCGCCTTATAGCGGGAAAAAAGCCAGTCGCCGAGCCCCTCAAAAGCGCCCACATCGGCCAGAAACAAGCCGGTGGCAGTGGCGACCAAGGCGGGGACCAGGGCGAGAATGAAATGGCGTAGCATGGTGGTGAATCGGGATCGTCCGGGTCGCAGTGTGGCGGTGGATTCCTCCAGATCAATCGTCCTCCGCTGTCGATCTACTGTCGAGGGCGGCGTGGTGACGGCGGCGGCTGACGGCGGCGGCGCTTGTGGGCGGCGGAGTGAGGGCAGCGCGATGCGGGAAATGAAAGTCGCCGCAGACAATTGATCATGAAAGGATTATATCAATCATAATCCCTAGATAGATTATGATTCCTTACGCACGAGAAAGATCAATCTACCATTGCGCCATTGGGGGCCGGCGATGATGAGCGGAGTTTTGGCAGTGAGGATGGTGGTGGATTTGACGAGTTCACGATCTTTGATGGGCAATGTTTCTTTTTGCCAGAGGATCCAATAGAGGGTGATGGCGCCATCGGGCATGGTTCCGGTATTTTCCAATTGCAGTGGAAATTGCGGACTGGGTTTGAGCCAGATACTGAAGCGTGCTTGGGCTTCGGCGGTGTGTTTGCCGATGAGGTGGAAGTGGCGGGCGGTGGTGGCTTGGCGCAGGGCTTTTTCGTAGCGTTTTATGTCGCCTGAAGTATCGGGCATTTTTTCTGGCGCCTCGCTGCCGTCGCCGTCGGTGGCGTAGAAGAGCAAAGCGGTCAGCTGGGGTGGTGGTGGGGCGGCTTGCAGTGGGGCGAGGGTGGTCCACGCGGCCCACGCGGCGCACAAGGCGGTGATGAACCGACGGGAATGGCGGTGAAGCGGGGGCATCATGGTTGGTGTGAGGCCACGAGTGACTGAGGCTCAGTGGTGTGCAATCCAACGACTAACCGGTCGCTGGGAAAAGCCGACAAGCCGTCCACGGAAACGACGACCGCTGACTGGTCGGCGGCGGTCATGACCCGAGTGGTCGTATTCGGTTCCGGTGAGAAAACGGTGAGCACGCGCGTGCCCGAACTTGCTTCGTCGAGAGGACGCGGATTGATGGCAAAAATCGCGATGGCGGTGCAGGCGGCGGCGGTGGCGCCCGTCATCCAGGGCGTGCGCAGCCACTGTCCCAGCACGTCCCGCCACGACGCCGCCTGGCGGGTAGCTGGAGCCCGTTCGAGGAGTGCTTCTTCATCACGGATTTTTTTGAGCACCTGCGCATTAAAAAAATCAGGGTAGGGAGGATCCTGACGGAGCGGAACATGCTGGCGCAGCAAGGTGGCCACGGCGGCGGCCGCCGCCCGCTCGCGAGAGGCTTCATCGATGTTGATGCCCTCCGGAAGAGGCGCGTCTGGGAGTGCGTCGATCCATCGGGTCATCTGACTGTCTTGAGGGCTGATCGGTTCGTCTTTCATGGGTGCAAGGGGCGGGGCCGAGGCGATGGTTGATGGCCGGTGGCAGTCGAAGGGGTTAGGTCAAAAATGTTCATGGGGGGGAGTGGGCTATGAGGAGTGGGCGGGGCTGGGAGTGGGGGTGAAGCGCTCACTGCCAGTCGGGCGAGCGGTAGACATCGGCGAGCAGTAGTTGCAATTTTTTGCGCGCGTAGAAGAGGCGTGACATGACGGTTCCCAGCGTGCAGCCGAGCAGGCTGGCGATTTCCTCGTACGCGCGTCCTTCCACCTCGCGCAGGAGGATGACGGCCCGGTGTTCTGGCGACAGTTCGGCCAAGGCCTCATGAATGCGGCGGCCCAGCTCGTCCTGAGCGAGGCGTTCATCCGGGCGGCTTTCGCCGTGGGGCGTGGTGGTTGAACCGGCGGCAATATGATTTTGGACGGTATCGTCAAACTCGGCGCTGCCCTCGATTTTGCGGGTTCGCAGCCAGTCGAGAGCGGTATTGTGAGCGATGCGGTAGATCCAAGTGGAAAACGACGACTGGCCCTCGAACCGCGGAAGCGCTTTCCATGCTTTGAGAAACGTATCTTGGGCCAAGTCCCAGGCATCGGCTTCGCGGTGGACCATGGTGACAATATGACCATAGACCCGGGAACGATGGCGCGTGACCAGCACGTCAAACGCGGCGGTGTCACCGCGTTGGCATCTTTCCACGAGAATGGGGTCTGCTGGATCATCAGGATCGGCCGCAGTCGACGACGGCGATGAGTAGGACGATGACACGGGGGAAAATATTCAGGGGCGCGCGGCGTTGAGGAGGAGAAAGAACAAAAATGGGGAGTTAAAAG
This sequence comes from uncultured bacterium, assembly GCA_903954065.1. Classification (GTDB taxonomy): domain Bacteria; phylum Verrucomicrobiota; class Verrucomicrobiia; order Verrucomicrobiales; family V1-33; genus CAJBME01. The sequence goes on along the minus strand of CAJBME010000015.1, from coordinate 2,156 downwards.
GGACGGGCGTAGCTGTCACATCGCGAAAACCATCCGGCGCGCCACTGGGATTCCGGCCGTGGGGCCAGTTGGATGCGACGCCCCAGCACTCGCCGTGCGGCTGCAGAAAATTCGGCGGCTGCCCCTGGGCCGGCCTTGACTGGTTTCATTTCCTCCAAGACCTGCAGCAGTCCCCAGCCGCGCCCTTGATAGCGCTCGGCTGGGTTCAATCCTTCTCCTTTGAAATTCACGTAGTCGACCAGCGCGTAGACTCCCTGTGGGGTGGTGGCCACGGCGTCATACTGTCGCTGGAGGCCGGCTCGCCGGGAGGAAGGAGCCGCGGCCAGCAGCTTGGGGAGGGCGCGGCGGGCTCGCTCCGCTGCAAATTCGGCCTGCAGCCCGACCGTGCGCGCCAGATACGCGCGCAGGCTGTTCAAGCGTGGGCCGTTTTGATCCGCGAGAAAATCTTCGCGGGAACGCCAGGGGCAGGCTCCGGTGTCGGCGATCCACGCGGGCGGCGTGGCGCCTCGCGCGCGCAGGTGCGCCATCATGGCGGGAAAACTTTCCTCAAACGTCTGACGCACACCGCGGGGGTACCAGATAAAATGGCCAATACCAAGGCTGGGGAAATCTTCGCCCTTATTCCATGAGGTGAGTCCTTCCACCGTGCCGGCACATTCATTCTGCCACAGCCGCTGACCGATTTTTCCGGCTTGGGCCGGGGTCAAGCGCAGCTCGGCCATCGCCGGGGTCAGCGCGGCAAAACACATCCACAGGGAGAGCCAAAAAAGGACACGTCGCATACCCGGCAACTCTTCCTCAAAGCAGCCCGAGCGCAAATGCTGTCACGCAGGCGTCACGCAGGCGTCGGCCGCCCGCAGGTGTGGAGGAAAGAGGGCCCACAACCTTAGACGGGGTGCGGCACAAAAGTGGCACTCATCGTGCCCAGAAACCAAATCTGGCCATTAGGCCCCAGCACCTGAATGATGTCGCCGGCTTGAATGACGGGAAGTGATGGATCGCCCACCGAAGTGCGGATGATCGCAGAAAGAAATCCCGTGCTGCCCAGCACAGGGCCCGTGCCAAACTCATCCGCCGTGTAAGCGAGGTCGACCATCGGAACGTTCAGGATCGTCGTCGGAACCGGCCGGCGAGTGCGAGGCACAGTGACATTGCGCACCACCCGCACCGTCCACGGCTCAGGCTGGGCCAGCGTGCCAATCACCGCCGGCAACAAATCCGGATGCGCCGGATCAAGAATCGGCGACCACTCGGCAATCAGCCCGACCGCACCCCCGTACGCTTCCGGCAATGGAAATTCAAAGGCATCACAAATAAATCGTACATCGTTCTGCTTCTTGACGATGTACTCGATGTACATCGCTACCCCGCGAAACTGAGGCGGACAGGACCGAGTGGCCACCGGATTCGCGCCGATCTGGGCGCTCGCCGTCGACGTCATCAGAGAAGAACCAGCCAAAAGAATGGCCAAAGCAAGAATAGATTTAATGAGCTTCATTGTGTGTGTGTGTGTGTGTGTGTGTGTGTGTCCTCGCGAAATCGATCATTGATGAGTATGAGTACGACTATTCGTGAGGAAGTAGAAAACATAGCTATTCTGATGCCATGATGGCCGAAGCGAAGGGGACAGAAGTTTAGGAATCTGGCAAAAAAGTCATAATGGTATAAGGCTGAGCGGCAGCTTTGAAACGCCCTTGCGAACAATTCTCGAAATTTTTCTTTTCATCGCGATCAGGGGTGGTGTAGATTGTTCGATTGAGTTGTGATGAAAAATGTACTCAATGTAAATTTTCTAGACACGAAAAATCGTGGAAAGTCGTAACTCGTTGATCCTTATTTTTAATTACAAGATTTTGAATTGTAAAAATTTACGACATTTTTCGGCAAATATCACAATTTCTAATCCAAAAAAATGTGAGTTGGGTCGGCGGGTAATGGCAGCCAGCGGTGGGGCGGGGCCTCGAGTCCAACGGTGGCGGCTTGGCCGCCTGCGCCGTTGTTTCGTATTCGGATCTTTTGTAGCCGTGGGTCGCTGACCCCGGTCGCGGCGCCGAACGCCTCTCCGAACGTCTTTTTGGCAGGTGACCGGATGCGGAGAAGCGGATTCGGAGCCGTGCCTTGAGGGATGTGGCCCGAAGGCCAAGTGTGGAAACCGG
>CAJBME010000014.1 GCA_903954065.1 uncultured bacterium | reverse complement strand
CGCCAGATGACTCCAGACAGAGTAGGTGCGGGCCTGGGCATCCACCCCATGCTCCCGGGCGGCGGCTTGGACGATCCCCTGCGGAATATACTTGAGAAGTTGCCCCAGCACATTGATATGATGGCGTGGTGGCTGGGCGGATGGAGACGAAGTTGTTTTGGTTGGCATCGTATCCCCAATTCAACCCAAGTTCCCCGCTCCGCCACCCAACTCCATCCCCTCCGGCCCATTCTTTATAACTGTCCTGTGGGACGCCTGTGTAATATTAGTATGAAACAAAAGCTTGCAATCCTTGGACGTAACATCGCGCAGTCAACAACAGCGTGCCTGCTTGCAATGACACAAGGTGACCTGTCCACAGTGACACTAGACCACTGGAAAATTGCACTTGCTACAGGCACGGCAGTGGGCTTACTCGCCCTACTGTTTAGCTTCCTGCCCTTCGACAACATTGAGCAATCCAAGTGGGGAGTAGCAGCAATCGCATTTGTTGGCACATTTGTTGTGGACGCAATCAATCATGGCAGTCACTACAACCTGTTCTGGGGAGACGAAGCACTACTCACAGCTACAATAGCAGCTGGACTAAGCATTCTGACCTCGTACACACCAATTGGTATTCTAGCTCAGAAGTAGAGTGCGGCAGAGTTTAAATATGAATAAAAACCTGGACTGAGACGCTAACTACGACGAGCGGTCGCGTAATTTCCCTATTCGCAGCGTAGTTCGTAAAGCTGCAAAGTTTAATAATCGCTTGTGGCAAGCGGGACCCATTCTTGACCAAGGCTCCGAGGGAGCCTGTGCTGGGTTTGGCTGGACCACTGAGGCTCTTGCTAGTTCCGCCCGAGTTAACTTACCTCGAATCAAGGCGCGTGCACCCAAGGAGCCAAACAGCCCCCCCCGCTCTCCCCGTTCCCCATCCCGCCAATGACGCCACCCGCGAAAAGCAAATTCCTTTCAGAAAAATGGATTCGCTTTGGCCGCCATCGAGGGACATTCATCCCCCAAGAATGAACCTGACACTGACCCACTCCTCCTCCAATCTACGACCCGTCATCGTGCTGCTCGGCGGCCCAGGCTCTGGCAAAGGCACACATGGTCAGACACTCGCGCGCGCCTTTGGGTTCCAGCACCTCTCTTCTGGTGAACATTTTCGCGACCACATCCTCCGGGGCACAGCGCTGGGCAGACGTGCTCAAGTCAAAATCGAAGCGGGTCATCTGGTGTCAGATGAAATGGCAGTCGGGCTGGTCCGCGAGATGCTCGGCGCCAACCCTGGAGCGCAGGGTTTTGTGCTGGACGGCTATCCGCGTTCCTTGGCGCAGGCAGAGGCCCTGCAGCACCTGACCTCAGAGCTGGGGATCGTGATCTCAAAGGCCGTATTCCTCAAGGTATCGGACGAGGAGATTATCCGCAGGCTCTCAGGGCGTCTGACCTGCCGTACCTGCGGCGCCACCTGTCATGAAACCTACAGACCACCTGCTGTCCGTGGAGTGTGTGACAACTGCGGTGGTGCACTCTTCCGCAGGACGGACGACGAGCCCAGCGCCATCCGAGAGAGGATCATCCAGTTCCATGAGATGACCACCCCTATCACCGATTTTTATCAATCAAGCGGCATCCTGATCAAGGTGGACGCAGAGGGTTCACCGACCAAGGTGAGCACCCGCATCATGAGCGCGATTGACGGCGCCAAATGAGTTATAATTCACAGCGACCACCACCCTGCCAAGACTCAATCCAAACAAACTGCCCCCATGAACACCATCTCTTTTTACGACACCAAGCCCTATGACCGGAACTACATGCTAGCCGTCGCAGGGGCAGAGCAGCTCACGTGGCGCTTCCACGAGTTTCGCCTCACGGCGGAGACAGGGGCCACCGCCACCGGCAGCGCGGCGGTGTGCGTCTTCGTCAATGACAAACTCGACCGCGCCTGCCTCCAACAGCTCGCGGCCAACGGTGTACGCCATGCCGCGCTACGCTGTGCCGGATTCAATCAAGTGGACCTCGCCGCAGCCAAAGAGTGCGGCATCGCCGTCACCCGTGTGCCTGCGTATTCGCCCCATGCTGTGGCCGAGCACAGCGTGGCGCTGCTGCTCACGCTGAACCGCAAGATCCACCGTGCGCACAACCGCGTGCGGGAGTTCAATTTCTCACTCGCTGGACTCGTCGGCTTTGATCTGCATGGGAAGACCGTCGGTATCATCGGCACTGGCAAAATCGGACGCTGCACGGCGCAGATCTTTCGCGGCTTTGGCTGCCATGTCCTGGCCTACGACCCCTTTCCCAACACGGACTGGGGCGCCGGGAATCAAGTCACCTACAGCAACCTCAATCAGGTGCTGGCGCAATCAGACATCCTCAGTCTGCACCTGCCACTGACGAAGGACACCCATCATCTGTTAAACGAGCACACTCTCGCGCAGATGAAGCGGGACGCGTATCTCGTCAATACCAGCCGGGGCAAGCTCGTAAACACCTCCGCCTTGATCGAGGCGCTGAAGAGCGGTCACCTCGGCGGCGTGGCGCTGGATGTTTACGAGGAGGAGGAAGGCATCTTCTTCGAGGATCACTCCGAGCACGGCCTGCTGGAGGACGATGAACTCAGCCGCCTGCTCAGCTTCCCGAACGTGCTCGTCACCTCCCACTAGGCTTTTTTAACAAAGGAAGCTCTCGGTGAGATTGCCCGCGTGACTGTGACCAACCTACGCAATCACTTTGCCAACCAGCCCTTCCTCGATAGCACCGTGCTGTGAGCCTTTTCCCAAAAATCATGCCCAACTACCCCACCCAGCGGCACCACCGCACGGCCAGCGGCGGGCCGAGCAGGAACATGGGTAGCCCCAGCGGCAGATAGTCCACTGCGCGCAGTCGACCGCTGGAGAATACGATGGCGTTGGGCGGAGTGGAGATGGGCATCACCATGGCCACAGAGCAGCCGAGCGCTACCGGGATGACCATCACGCTGGCAGCCTCACCCGAACGCAAGCCGTTGACCAGCGCCCATAGGAACCCCGAGTCATGGGGCTGGGTTGGAGGCAGGCTTGTCAGAATGGTTTGCTCGAGAGTCGTTCAAATTCACCATGAACCAAGCTGACACCCCAAGCCATCGGCCAAATTCAGCCGTCCGGAATCGCTCTCTGCTTGCGGTTGCTTATTCTCCCCTCAAATTTCAGACTTATTTCTTCCACTCTCCATCAAGTCCCTCTCTCCGCGGTCCCGGTCCCGCCCATGGCGCCACCCGCGAAAAACAAATTCCTTTCAGATAGCATGAGGATCACCCCAGCTTCGAACCGCCGTATCCTGACCGCGAGCCTTGTCGGCACCGCAGTCGAATTCTACGATTTCTACATCTATGCGACCGCCGCCAGCCTGGTGTTCGGGCCGCTGTTCTTCCCGTCCGACAATCCATCAGCCCAACTGCTCGCCGCCTATGCCAGCTTTGCCGTCGCCTTCATCGCCCGGCCGATCGGGGCGCTGGTCTTTGGACATTATGGCGACCGCATCGGCCGCAAATCGACGCTCGTCGCCAGCCTGCTGCTGATGGGCGGTTCCACCCTCGCCATCGCCTTCGTGCCGACTTATGCCAGCATTGGCTGGGTAGCACCTGTGCTGCTGTGTGCCCTTCGCTTTGGGCAGGGCTTCGGGTTGGGCGGCGAATGGGGCGGCGCGGCGCTTTTGGCGGTGGAAAACGCCCCACCGGGCTGGCGGGCGCGCTTCGGCATGTTCCCACAATTGGGGGCGCCGGTGGGTTTCATCGCCGCCAATGGCCTGTTCCTGCTGCTCGGCCTGTGGCTCAACGATGCAGATTTTCAAAGCTGGGGTTGGCGCTTGCCCTTCCTCGCCTCAGCGTTGCTCGTTGCGGTCGGGTTGTGGGTGCGGTTGAAGCTGACTGAAACCCCGGCCTTTGCCGCAATGGCGGCGCATGGCCCGCCACCCGCCATCCCCATCGCCGAACTGCTGCGCTACCATTGGCGGGCAACGCTGGGCGGTTCGCTGGGGGTCATCGTCTGTTTCGCGATATTTTACCTATCGACCGCCTTTGCGCTCGGCTTCGGCACCACGAAACTTGGCTATTCCCGCGAAACCTTCCTCGGCGTGCAACTGGTAGCGATCCTGTTCCTCGCCGCCGGCATCCTGTTGTCGGGCTGGCTGTCGGACCGCTTCGATCCGCGCCGCGTGCTGATCGGCGGTTGCCTTGCGACCGTCGCCACCGGGCTGGTTCTGGCACCGCTGATGCAGAGTGGCTCGCTGCTGCTGGTCGGCCTGTTCCTGTCGCTGGCCTTGTTCGTCATGGGCTTTGTCTATGGGCCGTTGGGGGCGTGGCTGCCTGGGCTGTTTCCGGCGCGGGTGCGCTATACCGGGGCATCGATGGCATTTAATGCCGGCGGCATCATTGGCGGCGGGCTGGCGCCAATCATTGCCCAAGCGCTGGCCGATCGCGGCGGGCTGGCCCCCGTGGGCTGGTATCTGGCCGCCTGCGCGATCGCGAGCCTGGTGGCGGTGTGGAGCCTCAGGTCTGCGCCCTTTGCAGACTGAGGGTTGTCGAAATCCGTGGCGCCCGATAGCACCAAGCGGTGCCCAAGCTCCTCATCGCTGCCCTGCCCGTCTCCGCCACCCCGGTGCTCGCCGCCGATTCGCCCGACGTGGCGCGCTGGCGGGAAAATTCAATTTCCCAGCTAAATTAAGCATTCCTGCGGCCGCCTTTGTTCGGGTATCCGTAGTCAGGATCGGCATCAAGGCAGTATCCCTCGGGAATCAAAGTCCGCACCACTTCCGTGTAGCAGCGGACGTCCGGGTCAAGTGTGGCGACCTGCTCTTGAATCAGCCGTCCTGCAAGGCTTGCGGGAGTCTTCCATTCGAGGTTCCAAGTGAGGCATTTCATTTTCTGGCGAAATTCATGGCCACAAGCTGCCACGCAACTCGAATCTGAATACATCAGAACCCCGGTGCCCGCTGACGTCCCCTCATTTTGGCAATCAGTAAACCACCTGCCAGAAGCAAACCGGAACAGGAAGGCTCAGGAATCAGCGTGATCTCCTCCAAGGTCACGGCAAAATCGGCAGAGCGCCCGAGAAAATCGATGTTGAGTCGTGTGATTGGAATTTCTGCCGCCTCGCCTGTGGACACCGGTATAGGAAGCAGGTAATCCCCTGGACCGGACAGTGCTATTGCAGCCGGCTCCGGGCCACCGTTAAGATAAAGCAGAATATCTCCTGTTCCCGTAAACGAAGTGACGCGAATGACCGCATGACTCAGTCGAAGGAGGTTAAGCACACTATCGTTATTGGAATAGACTAGTGAAAAAATCGATGGATCTATGGGCCGCGGATCACTCCTGAGCTCCAAACGCAAATTCAAAGTTCCATTGTCTGCGCTTTGAGTCATGAAGCTGCTGTTGGCATTGCCACGCCAATAGGTATTTCGTCTTTCAGCCACACCTCCCGGAGTGAAATTAACTGCAGGAACGGTAAAAACGGGGGTGTAACAGTTCTTCTGTAATCTGGTTCAGTATATCACGGCGGATTTTTTGCAATAATCCTAACGGAGCGAAGCGAAGTTGGGATTATT
>CAJBME010000013.1 GCA_903954065.1 uncultured bacterium | reverse complement strand
TGCTGTTTGCGCTGTGGAATGAAACCCCGCACCGGGTGACGCGGGATCTGGATCTGCTAGGCTTTGGCAACTCCTCCGCCGAGGAGTTGGAGGCGGTTTTTGCCAAAATCTGCTCCTGTCAGGTGCCGGATGACGGGGTGATTTTCGATAGTGTTTCTGTCAAAGCCGAACCGATCCGCGCTCAGGAACTCTATTTCGTGGTGTAGCCGAACCAATTGAGACACCCACGTTTTTCGAATCGAGACGAGTGGGTGTCCCGGGTGCCTCCCAATACGCTCGATTTCTCGAGCATTTGGCCAGCTCGTCCGGACATCGTTATGATCATCCGCGGCAGCCAGCCACCAAATCCACTCATCGTCGGATGAATTGTGGGCGGCGGCCCGCAAGGGCGGCGCCTGGCGTGGTCAGGCTGTGGATGTGAACTGTCCGGCCGGTCGTGGCTCCATGGTCGCGCCGACGCCCGCGGCCTCTATACTCAGCACGCGTAAAGCACGGAACGTGGAGACACGTAGGCGCGCGCATGCCGCCCTGACGCCGGCCTCAGCCTTTGGAAATCTACCAACCGCGGCGCGGCGCATCCATGCATCAGGGAAGCGGCTGCGTATTAGCGTCCTCGGCTGGGTCTTTCTGGGGCCAACGCCCATCGCGCGGAATCGCGCCCACTTTCATAGGCGCGCTCCCCGCTTGTATCCGGCCGACCCTGCGCAGGTGACGGTATAGACCCCATACTTGCCCCCCGCACCTACTTTGCTGCGCCCATCTTGGCGCCGGGTCTACGACAGGCCGCGGCCCCTCACTGGGCCTAGTGCTAACGCTCATTATCGCCACGTTCGGAACCAAGCGCGCGAATTTCGGTCATTCAGACAAAAAAGTGGGTGTCTGCAATTGTCTTAGTACCCTGGAGCCACGCCCGCCGCCCGTTCCATCAACTGGCCACCGTCCTGAAAAAGGACGCCCCCAAAAGCCCGGTCTGCCGCCACGCGATCGCCATTGTGGAAGCCATCGCGAAACTCTATGCCCATGACCGCACGTTGCGCGAAGCCAACGCTCCGCCAGAAATCCGCCTAGCGTACAGGCAGGAACACAGCGTGCCATTACTCGAACCGATCAAACAAAGAATCGAGGCCGCCCAATCCGACAGCATGACCGGCAGCAAACTCGACAAGGCGTGTGCCTACGTCCTTGGCCAGTGGCCAAAGCTCGTCCGCGTCTTCGACTATGGAGAGGTCGAGCTCGACACCAACTGGGCGGAAAACTCGGTGCGCCCGCTCGTGCTCGGTCGCAAGAACTGGATGCACGTCGGCAGCTGGGAGGCCGGCCCACGCGTCGCCGCCATCGCCAGTGTCATCGAATCCTCAAAACGCCTTGGAATCAACCCCAGGGAGTACCTCGCCGACGTCCTCCCACGCCTAGCCAACGGCACCACCTCCGAGGTGCCCTCGCTGACACCCGCCGCCTGGCTGCGCCACCGCTCAGGCCAACCAGCTGCTTAACCCCTCCGGCCACCGCTCAACCGAGGACTTGCCGACCGGGACCGACTGCCGCCTTCCAACCTCCGACGTTTGCGCCACCGACGTTGACGCCAACATGGACTGCTGAGACGCTTACGGTCAATCCAACTCTCCGCGTGAAGGGCCGCTTCTCGCGCAAGCTCATGCTCGGCAACACGGAGTTCCAAATTGAGCGCTGAAACCCGCCAGAGAATCCTCGAAGCCCAGACGCATTTTGGGCTAATGAGCCCGGCGCTCGTTGAGAAGGATTTGTACGTCGTGGCCGCGATTCGAGCCCTCGCGGCTATCGACGCCGCCCCGTTTTCAT
>CAJBME010000012.1 GCA_903954065.1 uncultured bacterium | reverse complement strand
TGTAGATAGCGCAGTTTAGATACCAACATCGCAGGTGCCTCAGGTAACTCCATCAATGTCCACTCAACTAAATTGATACATAAACTGAACAAGTTGTTTAAGAATAACCAATGACACGCCCCCACAATCGTCGCTTGGTCAGCGTCTAAGAACTCTTGTCCAAGCCTAGCAACGAGTTCGGCCTTACTGGATTCACGCGAAGTCTCCAAAATATTCTTCGTACTATGCCAATTCATTGGGGTGGTTCAAAGGTTTTAGGGTCAATATTATCTCTGGGTCCACGGCCCTCAAAGGGCTTATCATCATGCAATTTTTGTTTCCACTTCTCCCGAGCTTTTTTATCTTTTGGTGCCCTCCCCGCAAATGGATCATTATCTTCCCCACCCATCTTATCTTCGGCGCGGTCTCTCGTTGTTGGCTTATATTCAGGACAATCGTCGGCGTCCCCATCATTGAATCGGTTTTTAACCGCCTGATAAATATTGTTCAATGCGTCGCCAGCCCACACCACAGCACCCGCTCCAACGGCCGTACTAACTAGAAAATCCCCGAGTCCAGCACCAAGGCACCACGCTCCTCGAGCAAGTGTATTAAGCCCACTCGGATCGGTGGAGGTAAGCGGTTTTGCCGCCACATACCCATACCAGTTTACATCTCCACCAGCAAACCCGATTGGATCCGGCGACACAAAGCGTCCAATGCCTGGGTGGTACCAACGGTGGCGGTAGTGGTAGAGACCGGTTGCCGGCTGGTATTCGCGGCCGGTGAAAAGGGTACGAGTAAGCGGATTGGTGGAAACAGGTTGATTACTGGCATCCCAAACTTGGACGGCACCATATTCGTCATAAGTGTATCGCTCGACCACTGCATTTGTGGAGGCACGGACGAGAGCGGTGGTGGAGCCGAGATGGTCCTTGGTCAAGTAATACGTCGCGGTAGAAGTGAGGCCGATCTGGGCGAGGACTTCGTCTACCTGCGGTCCATGTATAAATTTTTGCAGGATTGAACCAGTGGCTCCTGAAATGGTAGCGATCACATTCCAGTTCTGGTCGTAAATCATGCGAATTTGATTGCCTCCCGTTTCAAGCCGACTCGCCATGCGGTGGGCGAAATCGTATGTATAAGTGCAGGTGGTGGCACCCGAGACTGCTTGGATGAGCCGGTTATCAGCGTCGTATGTCAGGGAGCGAGTGCCATCAGTGAGCAGGTTCCCGCGGGTGTCCCAAGTCTGACTGGCCCCGCCTATGGTCCCATATTGATTAAGCTGGGCACCGTTGAGCGAATAACTGGTGGTAACGCCGTTGAGCACTGTAGATGTACGGTTGCCGACGACATCCAAATTCCACGTCAGGGCGGGATGTGGACTATTAAGGGAGCCGGAGGTCGTTCGGGTCGTCAGACGATTGTTCTGATCGTATCCGTAGGTGCGGGTCCCAGTCAGGCCATGGGTGGTGGTGGAAGACGAGATATTACCCACCGAGTTCCAGACGTTCGTCTGAGAAGCGATCAGGCTGGGTGTTGCCGTGTTCCAAGTCACGCCCGTGGGGCGGCTGACTGTGTCGTAAGTGTAGGCTCCAGTGTGACTGTTGGGGAAGGTCAAACCGGTGCGGCGACGTGCATCATCATAGGAAAACCCAAAATTGCCCAAAGTACTACTGGCGATGTTCGAGAGCAGGCTGCGGCTATTGTAAGAGTAAGTCAGCGTGGTGTTGTCCGGATACGTCATGGTCAGCGGACGGCCGGCATTGTCATAAGTGTAAGAAACCGTCTTCAATCCGCCAGTTGTCCCTCCCGGTTGCACGGAAGTTAGCGCGCGATTGAGGTTATCGTAGGTCCAGGAATAGGTCCCAGTGTTGGCGTCGATAACCTGTTGAAGGTTGCCCTCGTCATCATAAGTCAATGACGATCCACATGTCGGGCAATTTTTTGTCAGGAGCCAGCCGTTGGCGTTGTAGGCTCTAGTCTGCGTCTGAACTGAACGATTGGTGAAGCTTACTAACTCTCCAGCTTCGTTATAGTCACTGATTTCGGTAGTAGTATTTGGAAACGTCGTCGTGGTCCGCCGGCTAGACGGATCCCAGTGGAATTGAGTGACTTTGTTCTGGGCGTCCTTTACCCTGGTCAGTTCGCCGGACAGGTTGTAGACAAATTCAGTGACGATAGCGGCACCGCCAGGGGCTGAGGGCGGTTGCGTAATTTTTGTACGCCGGCCAGTGGCGTCGTAATCGTAATTGGTCACGCGGTTGAGGGCGTCGGTCACCGAGGTCAACAAGCTGCGCCCATTGTAGCCATATGTCGTTGTATTATTTAAGGGATCCTTCGTGGTCTGCAATCGGTCGCGAGAGTCGTAAGTGTACGTCGTGGTCGTATTTGCTAGTGGCGTTTGTTCACTTAGCAAGTTGCCCATTGTGTCGTACGAAAAGTACCAAAATTTGTTCAACGGATCGGTCACCCGATCGATCCGATTCGCAACATCGTACCTATACGTTACCGTGGTTCCGGCAATGGGGGTTGAGCGGGTTAACAGGCGGCCAACAGCATCATACGTAAAATTCCAAGTCTGATTATTGGCGTCGACTACGCTGGTGGTATTACCGTGAGCATCATAGTTGAAAGTTGTCACGAGGTTCCGACGATTCGTGATCGTTTTGACCAAGCCAGTGAGTGCGTCGTATGTGTAGCTCGTATTTTTAGTCAAGGCATCCTGGACATTCTGGACTCGACGGAAGCCGTCTTTGGTCAGGGTTACAGTCCTGTTTCCAGAGGCTAAGGTGATCGTCTCACTGAGGATTTCGTGGGTGTTAGCGTCGTAAGTAAAGTCCTTTACCGTACCCGTTTCATCCACAATCTGGGTCATGTTGTTGTTGATCCAGGTATAGTTATATTTGCGATTTGGAGCAGTTACGGGATTGTAGAGAGGGCCGTTGTATTCTACAAGTTCATGGGAGTTGTTGTACTTGTAGTGGTGAACGGCGTTGAGCGGATCAATCACATTTTTGACGAGTCCTGGGCCTTCGTACTCGTATTGCCAGATTTTGCCGTCTTCATCGGTCATCGCTGAGGTGCCGAGAAAATTATTATAAGTGAACTGCACGAAAGATCCACCAGGATGGATCATTTTTAAGACGCGGTCCGAAAAAAGATCATGCTCATAGTAGGTGATATTGCCACGAGCATTTTTTAGGCTTAGCATGTTGCCATCGGCGGCATAATAGTAGCGTTCGGTCAGAAAGAGGAGTGCTGGCCCGGTGACGCCCGCCAGCATACCGGCTCCCCAGACTCCTGGAACATGATAACCGTAACCCCAGACCCTCAGCAGGGGGTCAGTCATACTTTCGAGTTTGCCATCGAACGCATAGGTGAAGGAAAGCGATCGGCCCGAGGAATCAGTAATGGTAGTGACCTGACCCTGACCATTACGGTTGTAGGTGAGCCGGTGTCCAAGCGGATCCTCAATATATCGAAGCTGACCAATCGAGGTGAATCGATGCTTGACCCCATTTTTTCGCACCATTTCGTAATCACCAGCGGCGACAACTTCAAGGGTGTGTCCCCGATCCACCCAACCAGGACCGATGTGTCCATCATGGAAGGTGACGGTGGTAGGCTGAAAGTACATGATGTTCCCCGTCTCGCTGTGGAACCACGGAACCGCCCCGCCGGTATTTCCCAAATAGACGTCTAACGTAGTAGACCAGCCCAATCCGAGCACTCCCACCGTATTGTCCTGACTCGAATACCCGCGGAAAAAACGCAGGTTCATGTTAAAAGCCCGTCCCAATCCAGGCACTTCAACATCCACCGCCGGATAATATAATTTTCCCCCGCTGAGAACCACTGGATCGACAGGTTCTTCTTCACAGGGGATACAGTCGGGTGGAGGAGGAACCGGGTTGGCAGTTGATGGCTGCTGCTTTACGGGAGGGCCTTGTTCCGGGGCGCTATTAGCGAGCGCGAGGCCGGGGAGCAAGGCGGTGAGCAAAAAGATCAACCGGGAGTTCTTCATCAAGTGCGGGCAGGCGATAGGAAATGGGGGAACGGCGTTGATGGGCACGGCGTCCTTTTAGACGCGTCTCAATCCAGTGGCCGAGGCGGTTTGGGTTAAAAACTCGGCGAGGAGGCGAGATTGAGGTCGCGGTAACGATCCAGCGTCTCCAGCGATTCGGTCGCGGCTCGGTACGCAATGGCACTGACCTCCCCAGGTTTGACAGAAGCAAACGCTTCGCGCGCGGCCTCGAACTGGCGTTGGTAAAAGAGAATTCTACCGCGACGCAGTGCGACCTCCGAACTCCCTCCCGGATAAGCCGCCGCCTGAGTCAATGTAGTCAGCGCCTCTTCTGGCCGACCCGCGTGGTACTGAGCATCCGCAACCTCACAAAGACATTCCACGGGCATGCGGCCATCGGCCGCAGCCTTCAAGCCATATGCGATGGCTTGCTCGTTCTTGGCGGCGTCCCCCAACGTGAAATCATTGCGGTACGATTGAATGACTTTCACAGGGTTGTGGGCTACTTCGAAAGCGGCCCGCGCTTCGGCATACCGCCGCCCAGCGGAATAGACATCCCCGAGGCCATTGGCATCGTTGGCCGCGGTGAAGGCAACTTCAGCCGCCTCACGTTCCCCCTTAGCGAGCAGAATCATGCCCTGCAGGGAACCGTCTTTTTGGGCGAGGGCGAGTGACATGGCCTCGTCCAGTCGCCCTTCCTTCAATGCGAGCAGGCATAAACCTTCCTGATCCTCAACCTGTGTGAACTCCCGCGCGGCCGTCTCAAAATCCTCGTCTTCCAAAGCGCAGAGACCAAGACCGCGATGATCCTCCACTTTTGCAAAAGCTGCCCGGGCATTTGGGATATCCTTGCGGCTGAGTAACACCAGTCCGAGGCCGCTCCAATCGTTGGCCTTGGCAAAGGCCGCAGTCGCATCTTCAAGGCGGCGCAAACCCAGCAGGGCGAGCCCCCGACCAGAATCGTCTCCAGCACGAGTAAAATGAGCCAAAGCCTCGACATACTGATGTCGATGGTTGGCCACCAACCCGAGACCGCGCTCATCACCGACAATCGTAAAAGCACGTTGCGCACCCTCCAGATCCTTTTGGGCCAACGCTACCATCCCCAATCCCCGCTGATCACCAGCCTGAGTGAAATAGGCGCCGGCAGCAGTATAATTCTTCTTGGTGAACTCAATCCACCCCACTGTCTTTTGACCATTGGTCAATCCCGCATACGCGCTAACCGCCAAAGGTACACACAATAGAAGCGGGCGCGGAAATCTGCCCAGTAGTTTAATAATTAAAGATTTTGAGAGGGTCATTAAAGGGGGATTAAATTGCAATTTCTTTTTGAACCAAAAGCGCGAATAATGCAAGCAAAATAAAAAGTAAAGTCATGCCTCGTCTGACTGGCTACCGCCGATGTGTTCAATGCAGTGAGAAAACTGTGCATCCACAAATACTCATCGCCAACGAATTAGTTGCCATCCAATGAGGGCGAGAAGTGCCATAATGCACAAGCCGGGCACAGCGGTCAATGTCCTGATCCACCAGCGTTCGAACCCCCCAAAGCGCCTGCTGGCGACCAACGGACTGAGGATTAATGCTATACCGGGTCCAAGAAACCACAGGTTTCGATGAAGCCACGTCGCGACCAAAAAACCAGCACCAATCACTACCTCGAGCGCATAAACTAGCCAATCATTTGGATTGAATCCCTGTTGTTGCCTTCCTTGCAAGACGGAAGAAGGACAATTGCCAGCTGCCTCAATGGACGCTTCTGCCGCGTCATTCGTTACCCGAAAAGTCGCTCGTCCGGTTCCCAAATAAACGAGAACAGAGAGCGACTCCGCAACCACCCCTCCCAAATATGTGAAAGTGGACGCCAGGAAAAAACCGGGCAATTGACCCCAACGGAAACCAATGACGCCGGGCACCTGGTCAACTGCAACCATCCCGGTGGTCCTATTCGTATCACGGAGCGAGTTCTTATCCCAAGTGTCCTCATCCTGGCCAGTTCCCTCAATATTTCTACGGTTTAGTGATTCAAGCGAGAATGCTAACAATGGCGAGAGCATCGCCACTACCATCATTAAATAAAAATCCCAGCTCCAGAATACATGGTAGCGCAATTCAATAGCTGCTTCGACTAGCGTTTTGCCTTGCGGCACCGGCGGTAGAAAAAAACTTCCCGGAAGTCGGAATTCCTTCATTTGCCACGGCAGAACGGTCGCCAACAAGACCAGAAATAGGAGCATAGGCACCGCCAGAAAATGCTGCGAGCCGTGCATAAAAACGTCCACTTTTTCGGTCCAGGGCACTTCTCGCGATCCAAAAAACGTCCGGCCATGAAGCTTCAGGCATTCGGCCGTCCCTCTAATCCATTTGTCCGTCCGCTTGCGCAGCTGCGGCCAAGTCAGTGGGAATTCTTCCGTGCACACCACTTCGTCTGCATACACCCCGCGCCATCCCATCGCCCTCAATTCCATCGAAAATGCCAAATCTTCAGTCACGATCTCCGGGAATCCACCTACCGTATGCCACGCCTCCATCGAAATCAGTGCTCCGTGGCCATAAAACATCACAAAACCCTCACCGGCTGACCGACCAGCTACCTGCTGCCGGAAATGCGCTCCAACGGCAGGTGCCAAAGAGCGCGAGAACGAAGTCGACGCCGTCCTATCGCCTTCCTGACGGGTCTGTGCAAATGCGACGCGTCCGCAAACGCCATGCGGATTCTCGTTATGTCCGTCTCCATTCCGGAAATACTGAACCGTGCGCTCCACAAAATCCTTCGGAAGTATCCCGTCCGCATCGCAAACTGCAAAGTGCGTGAACCCTTCGCCCTTCAAGCGTCGCAGCGCATAATTAATGTTGCCCGCTTTCCAACCCGGCGATTCCGCTGGCCTCCGGATCACCCTCATCTGGTTCAGCCCCTGGAGGGCAGCTTGTTCGTCGAGCTGCGGATTATCCCCAGAACAAGGCGATACGCTTGTCGTTGCCTCCAATGCCAAAGCATCTACCTTCATTCTCCATTCTTCTAACGTCGAATCATCGCACAGTACTACCTCGCATGTGCCGCCACCCGGTGCTTGAACCAGCCGAAGCGCAGCCACAGCTTCTTTTCTCAGATCGTTCCGCGTGGGATAGAGTAAGACTACGCGCTCTCGAAGTTGTCCATCTTCGAGACTGAGCCGAGCCAATCCAATTTCTGCTTCAGTAGTGCCATCGTGCGAAAGTGTAATTCCGCGTTCACCATTCAAATCGGTAGCCGGTAGTCGTGAACCTCCCGTGCAATCAATCCTATATTGCTCGCGCCTGCTTAAAGTCGCGCCTACTGCATTTACCAGCCCGTATAATGCATAAACCCAGAAAATTAATACCATCACAGAAAACAGAACCACAGCAACCGCGGTGCCCACGCCGTTTGTTGCCCAGATCAATGCAAGTAGTGACGGGCCAAAGTATAAGGCCGCGCAGGCCGTGAGAAATATCCATACGGCAGTGCGCCGTTGTTTTTTCCACGACTGTAAATTCGCGACTGCATTTTCACACATAGTATTCCCACATCTACACACAGTGCTATATAGCCACTGCACAGTAATTGCAAGTTCATTGTTTTATCTGTCGTGAGTAATAAATTAATCAGAACCGTACGTCACTGTC
>CAJBME010000011.1 GCA_903954065.1 uncultured bacterium | reverse complement strand
GTGCTATCGGTGGGGCGGGGCCTCGAAACGTCTTTTTAGTAGGTGACCGGATTCGTCGAAGCGGATTCGGAGCCATTGTCTTGAAGGATGTGGCCCGCAGGCCAAGTGTGGAAACCGGGGCCGGCGTACCCGGCTACAGCGGCGGCGCCGAACGTCTCTCCGAACGTCTTTTTTTGAGATGCGAATCACCCGTTTCGTACTCGCCGACGAGGACGTCAGCGCTCCCGGGCCAAGTATGAAAATCGGGGCCAGTGTACCCGGCCAGCGGGAAGTCAACTTCCCGACGAGGACTTGCCACTGTTTGACGACCCCACACCCAGGGCGATGCCCTAGATTTTCACAGGGCGCCCCGTTGGGGCTTCGATCGTGGTCAGGTTCGGCGATTGGATCCCTAGTTTTCCTTTGAGGAAAAATCAATCGCCGCTCAGCCGTCGGTGGCCCGAATGAGCCACATAGCCCAAATGAACCCCAAGGCCGCCCAGCTCACAGTCCGGGTAAATCGTAGGGACGGCCGGTCTTCTTCTCGTAAAAATGAATAAAGGCCCGGTTGCAAATAGCCGTGCCACCAGGGGTCGGGTAATCGCCCGTAAAATACCAGTCCCCGGCCTCGGAACCGAGAGCCTCGTGGAGGTTGGTCACCGTTTGAAAGATGACTTTGACCTCGCCACGCCAAGTCGACGGAATATAAGCACCGCCGCCGAGGGTCGAGCCATTGGGATAAACAAACTGGCTGATTTTCAAGCTGATGTCTTCCTCGGTGAACATCGCATAAATGCTCTTGACCCGGTTGACTTGCTGCGGCGCAGGTTTTTGAATTTCGATCAGACACTCGCGATAAACTTGGTCGATCAATGTCTGATGGCCCCTTTCGCGCAACAACGTGATGGCAGCTTCGAACGCGATGAATTTGCCGATTTCTGCCATATCGATCCCGTAGCAATCCGGATAGCGGATCTGGGGAGCGGTACTGGCGATGATGATACTGCGCGGGTTGGTCCGAGCGAGGATTTTAAGAATCGATTGTTTCAGGGTGGTGCCGCGGACGATGGAGTCATCGAGGCACACGAGGACATCTTCGGGACCGACCTCGCCGTAGGTGATGTCGTAAACGTGACTGGCGAGCGCGGTCCGCTGTGATTCTTGGGAGATGAAGGTGCGGAGTTTGATGTCTTTGTGAGCGATTTTCTCGCCGCGCGGCCAGTTCCGCATGATTAAATCATCGAGGGTCGCTTCGTCCAGCGTCCCGTTACGGCTAGCCGCCAGAATCTCGTCGCGCACTTGGCGCCGACGATGGCGGCGCAATTCATCCATCATCCCGTAATAGGCCACTTCCGCCGTATTCGGGATAAACGAAAAAACAGCGCGGTCAAAATCCACACCAATCGAATCGGTGATCTGCGGCACGAGGGCCGCCCCCAGCCGCTTGCGATCCTGATAAATATCAGGGTCGTTGCCGCGTGAGAAATAAATTCGCTCAAACGAACACGGCCGCGGCTCAACCTGCGGAGAAAACCGGTCGCAATGCATGCGCCCGTCGCTTTTCACAAAAACCACGGTGCCTGGCTCCAGCTCATGCACGTCTTCGCGCGCCGCATCAAAAACTGTCATGAGCGGGACCCGCTCACTGGCAAACGCAATCACTTCATCATTAATGAAATAAGAACACGGCCGGATGCCGTGCGGATCGCGCATGACAAAACAATCGCCATTGCCAATCATCCCGGCAATCGCATAACCGCCGTCCCAACGCTCCGCCGACCGCCGGATAACCTCGCCCACGTCCAGACGCTCGCTGATGACCGCAGGAATGCGCTCACCCGGCACCCCGCGGTCACGCTCCATCCGGTAAATATCCGTATGCAATTCGTCCAAATGATACCCGATTTCCTCCAGCACCGTCTGCGTATCAGTGCCAAAAACTGGATGCTGACCGCGCTCGACAAGCATCTGATTCAGCTCGCCCGTATTGGTCATGTTAAAGTTGCCCAAGACCATGAGCGACTTGGTCGGCCAGTTGCTGCGCCGTAAATAAGGATGAAGCGAAGCCGTACTAAACTCGCCACTGGTCCCGTAACGCAAATGCCCCATCAGACACTCTCCGCCAAAATCAAAGTGCCGCTTAACGCTCTCACCGTCGTTGCGCTGCAGCTGGCCGCGATCGACAAGTCGCTCGAATTCTGCCAATTGGGACCGGAACAACGAACCCAACGAGTCCACGCCGCCCGCTCGAGCCCGAAACATGTACGGCTGACCCAGTGGCATGTGCAGCTTGGCGCAGCCAATGCCGATGCCGTCTTGGCCTCGATTGTGCTGCTTCTCCATTAACAAGAACAACTTCTGAAACCCCCAGAGTGCTGTTCCGTATTTTTCGCGGTAATACTCCGGCGGCCTCAAGAGACGCACTAGGGCAATACCACACTCGTGGGTTAGAAAATCGCTCATCCTTTCGCCCAGCTCGGCGAACCCGTCCTTAGACGGAAAGTCGGGGCCCGTCAAATCCACACTCACATTCGTTTGCGTCTGCTCCTGACCCACCCCGGAATCACAGCCCGCCCGGACCCACCCGGGCCACGGCCCCACCCGCCGCAACCCTGAGAGTAGATCCCCGCAGAGTGAACCCAGCCGCGCTTTCTCTATTGACGGTTCAAGAGTCTCGCTTTGTCATGCTCTCACCAACCCCATGAAATCACCCCACCTCTCTGCCGCCGCCTGCCTTTTCATCAGTGCCGCCACCGCGCCCCGCCCAGTGGCTGCCGAAAATCCCGCCGCTCCCGCCGCCGCTCCAACAGCCACAGCCACTCCCGCCGCCATCACGATCACCGATGACTTTGAACAGGGATTCACACGCTGGCAGCCGACCGCCCCGGAAAATTGGAAACTGAGCGAAGACCACGGTGGCCGTGTGCTCGACCTCTTTGACAAAACGGCCCGCACCTCCCCTCCTCACCGCAGCCCGTTCAACTTCGTCCTACTGCAAAACCAGTCATTCGGCGACGTGTCGATCACCGCCTCCGTGCAAACAACCACCCAAGCGTACGGCCACCGCGACACCGTCGTCATCTTCGGCTATCAAGACCCCGCCCACTTTTATTACGTCCACTTCGGCGAAAAAGCCGATAACCACGCCGGCCAGGTCTTCATCGTCAATAACGCCCCACGTACGAAAATTTCCACCCTCGAAACCACCGGCATTCCATGGCGGGAAAACGTCTGGCACACCCTGCGCGTCACCCGCACCGCCGCCGACGGCATGATCCGCGTCTATTTCGATGACATGCACACTGCCATCATGGAAGCCAAAGACACCACCTTCGGACCAGGCCAGGTCGGCTTCGGATCGTTCGATGACACCGCTCGCTTCGATGATATTGTCATCACCGGCACCCCTGCCACAGCCGCCCCTCAGCCCGATCCGGCTGCTTCCACCCCAGCCCGTCCCACTCGCTAAGTTTTTTTCACCGTTCAGCCAACCCCCATCCGTATTCCACCCATGAATCGACGATCCTTTATACGCACTTCCGCCTTCGGAGCGGCCGCCTACGTCTCCACCACCCGCTTTCCGTATGCCGAGGAATTCGCCGGCATGAAAAAACGCGTCGGTTTGATTGGCACCGGCTGGTACGGGAAATGTGACCTCCTGCGCCTACTCCAAGTCGCACCAGTCGACGTGGTCTCGCTCTGCGATGTGGATTCGGTCATGCTGGCCGACGCCGCCGCCCAGGTCGCTTCACGGCAAATCTCGAAAAAATCACCGCGGACATACCGCGACTACCGGGAAATGCTGAAAGAAAAAGATTTGGACCTCGTGCTGATCGCCTCTCCCGACCACTGGCACGCCTTGCATGCCATCGAAGCCATGGAGGCGGGCGCGGATCTTTATTGCCAAAAACCGACCAGTCTGGATGTCGCAGAGAGTCTAGCCATGGTCGCCACCGCCCGCCGTTTGGGCCGCGTCGTGCAAATTGGCACGCAACGTCGGAGCACGCCCCACTTGATGGAAGCCCACCGAGACATCGTCAAAGCAGGCCTGCTGGGCACGATCGGCCATGTCGAGATCCATTGTTATTACCATATGCGGGCCCAGGGCAATCCGCCTGACTCGATGCCCCCGGCGCATCTCGACTACGATTTATGGACCGGCCCGGCGCCGCTGCGGCCGTACAATCAAATGGCTCACCCGCGCGGGTGGCGCGCATTCATGGAATACGGCAACGGCATCGTCGGGGACATGTGCGTGCACATGTATGATACCGTCCGATGGCTGCTGGATCTGGGCGCCCCCAGCCGCGTCAGCTCCCAAGGCGGTATCTTTGTTCAGAAAAACAGCAAAGCCAACATTTCCGATACTCAAGTTGCCACTTTTGAACACCCGGCCTTTAACGTCGTCTGGACTCACCGCACCTACGGCGAAGCTCCGGATCCCAAATATCCATGGGGCTTCACCATCTATGGCGACAAAGGAACGCTCAAAGGCAGCGTCAATGGATACGATTTCACGCCACTCAATAAAGGCGGATCCCCCGTCTCCCGCGAGGTCGTCATGGAATTAGAGGAATTCCCCGAAGACAAAACCGAGAAGGATCTTGAAAAACACGTGGCCCCAGCCATCCGCGGTCACCTCAAAGACCTCCTCCGAGCCACCGAAACCCGCGGTCGCCCAGTGGCCGACATCGAACAAGGCGCCACTTCCAGCATCGCCTGCATCCTCGCCAATGTCGCCATGGACCTCGGTCGCTCGCTGCCCTGGGACGCCGCCCACGGAACCATCAACGGTGATGACGAAGCCAAATCACGTCTGCAACGGCCCTACCGCTCGCCCTGGCAACACCCAGCGACGCGCGGCGCGTAGCAGAAGGAAGAAAATACGCAAATTATTTCGAAAAATTTTATTTCACGAAATCGTGATGTTTTCTTGAAACCTTCCCGATTTTTTTGAGAGAATCTAATTACCTGTCTGCGGCCCGTGTGTGCGGTGTTCGTGGCGCGCTGGAGACGGCGGGATCAGAAACCTTGTTTCTGGTAGGCAAAACCCGCCGTCTCTGGCACAATTATCTCCACCTCCCCGGTTGAGCGGTTCCCCCGCTTCCGGATTTCGCTGGGCCCCTCTTTTCGGAATTACCCGTATTCCCGCTTTTATTCGCGGCGATTCGTGTCCATTCATAAAAACCGGCGCCACCAGTCCCCTCGACAGTCTGTCGTCCGCTGTGTGCCGTCCCTCGTCCTGCTTACCGCATCCCATGTCCCGTCTCCAACTCGGCGTCAATATCGACCACGTGGCTACGCTCCGCCAGGCCCGCTTCCGCGGCCTGTCCCACCTGCCCGCCGTTGAACCCGATCTTCTGCAAGCCGCCCGCGATGCGATAGCCGGCGGAGCCGACCAAATCACTATTCACCTACGCGAAGATCGTCGGCACATTCAGGATGCCGATGTCTACCTCGTCCGGGAAAATATCGCGTCGAGAATCAATCTCGAAATGGGACTAACCCCGGAAATCATCGCCATCGCCCTCGATGTGCGGCCCGACGTCGTCTGCCTCGTCCCAGAACACCGTCAGGAAGTCACCACCGAAGGAGGATTGGATGTGGCCGGTCGCGAAGCCTTAGTGACTGCGACCACCCGTCAATGCCAAGAAGCGGGCATCAAAGTCAGCTTGTTCATCGATGCCGAGGCCGGCCAAATCGCCGCCGCCGCCCGGACTGGCGCGGAAATGGTCGAACTGCACACCGGCGCCTTCGCCAATGCCCACGGCCCGGCCCGCACCCTCGAAACAGAAAAACTCATCGCCGGATCCATCATGGCTCACGAGGCAGGGTTGATCGTCAATGCCGGCCACGGCATCACGACCCACAATATCGGCGAACTCTTCGCCATGCCCCACCTTCACGAGCTCAATATCGGCCATCACCTGATCTGCCGCGCCCTCCGTATCGGACTGACCCCAGCCGTCGCCGAAATGCGCGCTCTGATGGACCATTACCCATGCCCGCCCCACGCCGGCGGCGGCGTCACCTCTCCCGCATGAATATCCTTGGCATCGGCGTTGATTTTGTAGAAGTGGAACGTATTGCCGCCTCCCACCAGCGCCATGGCGATATTTTTTTGCGCCGTGTCTTCACAGCGGCAGAGGTCGCTACCTGTGGCGGCCGTGCCGAGCGACTGGCCGCGCGTTTTGCCGCCAAGGAAGCAGTGGCCAAAGCCTTTGGCACCGGCCTCGGAGCCGCCATGACTTTTCAGGAAATCGAGGTCATCAACGAAGCCAGCGGCCGCCCCCGCGTGGTTTTACACGGCGC
Source organism: uncultured bacterium (assembly GCA_903954065.1). Taxonomy (GTDB): domain Bacteria; phylum Verrucomicrobiota; class Verrucomicrobiia; order Verrucomicrobiales; family V1-33; genus CAJBME01. Next base: position 12,749 of record CAJBME010000011.1, on the reverse strand, counting down.
CGCCGCCGCCACCGCCGCCGACCGCGGAATGCTCGAAATCCACCTCAGCTTGTCCCACACCGCCTCGCACGCCATGGCCTGTGCCGTCGTCATCGGTACCTGATCGGCACCAATTGAATGATCTTTTTACCGACATTCCATGACTCATTGGCCAGTCCGGCTGGCATGGCATGGCGTCGCTTTGGAATGGCTGTGCTGCGGAGTAGGGCCCGGCCCTGCGAACAGAGCATGACCGCATCAACGAAGGAGCGTGCCGGATCGAGGGCAACCGCTGGCCCCATTTCACCCACCACACGCACCGCACACACAGCCTATTGGCCTGGCATCCGATTCGGAAGCCGCGACGTATATTTTTTGGGTTATTTCTAAACTCCCCGTCAGCCTGTCTACAAACGTCGTACGCATCAGATAGAACCAGATCCCGCCATCTCACTCATCCGTCGGCACCATCAACAGTCCCCCTCATGAAAATTCCCCCTTTCATTCACTCCATGCGCCGGACTACTTTTATTTTGATGGTGATGGGATACTCCATGGCTCATACGCCGCTGGCCGCTCAGGCCCTCGACGGCCCGGATCCACGAACCGGCCAATCGGAAGAGGTGTCCGGCCTGTCCCTGAGCCTCGACTACCCCCGGCTGGATATCGGAGAGAACCGGGCCTACATCCCATTGTTTTTTACAGTCAACGGCAGCACTTTCTTGACCGGCGACATCAAAGTGCGGGCGACTTTTGCCGGAGGAACCGCCACTCCTGACGAAGACTTTATATTAGGCGATGGACTGCGGGTCGTGCCGGTCCAGGGCGGATTGGGCTCCATGAATTGGGTCCAGATTCCGCTGGTGCAGGACGAACTGGCGGAAGGCGACGAAACAGCCTCCTTCGACCTCACCATCGAGGGGAGTGCAAACGCGCCCGTCCGGATGGAGGTCCTGATCAAAGACGACATGGCCGTGGGTGAGGTGGGCTTTGTCTCGACTCGCTTCTCCGCCAGCGAAGGTTCATCCAGCGGACATGTTCAGGTGCGTCTGTGGCGAACCTTGAACACCCGCAATGCCGCAACCATCACCTACAAACTCGAAGGAACAGCCGAAGCACTGGCCGCCTTGGGTGGGGAATCGCAGCGAACAGCCGAATTCCAACCGGGTGATTCTCAAATTTTTGTGTCCATCCCCGTGATCAATGACACCGAGACCCAAGGCTACCGCGAAATCACCATGACCATCGAATCGAGCAGCGACGGCATGAAGACCATGAACTTCTTTGCCACGACCGTACTCACGCTGGCCGATGACGAAACCAAGCCCGAAGGGGCGGCCCTGTCCATTATGGAAGGATCCAGAGGTGAGGGGCAACGCGGAGTCGCTCTCTCCACCATGGTGCCGCGCGGATACCAAGTCCTGCTTGAGTTTTCGGACTCAAGCCTAGTCGGACCATGGGAGCCGTATTGGATTTTCCACGGCTCCGATGTGGAGCAGGTCACCTTTAATCAATTCGATGCTTCGCTCATGCGCATGTTCCGCATCAAGCCGCCCGAACCACTCGACATCACCCTGCCTTGGTGACTTCATCGAGAGTGGACCCGCCCGCTTCCCGCCTCCATACTGCCGCTGTCGTCATGATCCATGGCGACCGCTTCACCGATCCCCTGATCGCCATGAAAACCATTTCCATCGTCGTCATCCATCTCCTGATGGTTTCTTTCAGCCCGCTGATGGCGGCCGACCCTGCTCCTGCGCTCCGGGTTCTGGTCTGGGATGAACAACAACCTGAGCAGCGCGCCACCTATGACGGAAAGTTTCTCGGTGAGACGATTGCGGCTCATTTATCTGCACAACCGGGTCTCACTGTCACCAATGCCTCGCTGTCATCACCCTCACAAGGCCTTGATGAGGAAACACTTGATAATACAGATGTCGTCATCTGGTGGAGTCACCAAAAAAACGACGTGGTTGATGACGCCCATGTCGACCGGCTCGTATCGCGCGTCCTTCGCGGTCGCCTCGGATTAGTCGTCCTGCATTCTGCTCACTGGTCAAAACCCTTTGTCCGCCTCATGCAGCAGCGGGCCATCGACGACGCCCGCGCCCTGATTCCGGCCGCCGAGCGAGCCGAGGCCGTCTTTGCGTATGAAAACGAGGCCCCCTATGGCAAAGTCCCCGCCGCGGACGCGCCCCTCACCCCGGCCTTGCGCAAGGAAAACGGCGTGTGGAAGCTCACGCTGCCCGGCTGCATTTTCCCGGCTTATCGGCCAGACGGCGCCCCCAGCCACGTGACTACTCTGGCCCCAGACCACCCGGTGGCCGCCGGTCTGCCGCAGCAATGGAATGTCCCCCACACAGAAATGTATGCCGAGCCGTTTCACGTCCCGACACCGGATGAGGTCGTCTTCGAGGAACGCTGGGACCGCGGCGAGCACTTCCGCAGCGGCTGCGCCTGGCAGGTAGGCGCGGGACGCGTCTTTTATTTCCGCCCCGGTCATGAGACGTACCCTGTCTTCAAACAAAACGAACCGCTGAGGGTCGTGGAAAATGCCACACGCTGGGCAGCGCCAGAAAAAGCGGTCGAGCCGGTGACTGCTCCACCCGCCGCCATTCGTTTTGACCCCGTGCTCATCGACCTCGAAGGATGGAAGGTCTACGTCGAGCCAGCCTTGCTCGATGGCGGCGCGCAGCACACGGAGGGCGCGCAGGCCCTGCAAATGCTCGCTAATCACCTGCAACGCATCAAAGTTCTCGTGCCCGCCGGACCGCTCGCCCGACTGCAAACCATCGAAATCTGGATCGAACACGATCATCCCACCCTGCGTTCGATGCAATACCACCCGGGCCGCGAATGGCTCGTAGAACACGGCCATGACCCGCGACTGACCCGCAAAGTGCACATCACCCAAGCTCGCGACTTGCTCTCCCGAGAGGAAATGCTGAAACACCCAGCTGTGATTTTACACGAGCTGGCCCACGGCTACCACGACCAAATCTTGGGATTCGAACACCCCGCCATCATCGCGGCTTACGAACAAGCACGCGAAGTCGGCTCGTATGCCAATGTGCTGCTCTACAACGGCGAACGCGTGTCCCATTACGCCCTCACCGACCACAAGGAATACTTTGCCGAAGGAACCGAGGCGTTTTTCTATCGCAATGATTTTTACCCGTTTGTACGCGCTGAACTCAAAATCCACGACCCCTCGCTAGACACATTGCTCGAGTCGGTGTGGGGCCCAGATTCCTCCCAATAATCCATCCGCCCGGGAACGCCGACGTCCTCGTCGGCCACCTCTCAACGCCCCTTGGCGCCGTTTTGCCCCCGCGCGCCGAAGGGTTCCCGGGAGCGCTGAGCCCCAGCTCGGCGTGCATTGCCCTTCTAAACCTCCACAGCAGTGAGATGTAATCGAATTCTAGACTGTTTGTTGCCTCAAATCAAAGGATTGAATCTACTTATACGCCACCACCGCACTCGAAGGCCCACCCAGCGGAATCACCTCAAACCGACTGAACCCCACCTCCGAGCACCACCCCTTAAAGTCCGCTCCCGAGTAATCAAACGCATCCCCAAACTCAATCAGCATGTTCAGCGACATCAGCAACCCCTGAACGTTCTCTCTCCGTCCATCATCGATCAACGCCTCGATCGCCACCAACGCCCCGCCAGGAGGTAGCGCATCGTAAGCGGCCCGAATCAGATGCATCTTCTTCTCCAGATTCCAATCGTGCAAAATCATCCCCATCGTAATTACCTCCGCCTTCGGCAGCGGATCCTTGAAGAAATCACCTGACACCGCCGTCACCCGCTCACTCATACCCGCAATCGCAATATGCTTCGTCGCCACCGGCGCCACCTGCGGCAAATCAAAACTCTCACACTTCAAATGCGCATGACGCTTCGCCGCCTCGATGCAAAGCAACCCGGTGGCTCCGCCCACATCACACAACGTCTGATACTTCGAGAAATCAAACTTCTCCGCAAAAGCCTCGAAATTCAGCCGCGAGATCCCCGTCATCGCCCCCAAAAACTGTTCCAGTTTCCCAGAGTCCGCATACAACTCCTCAAACATCCCTTTCGCCCCGTACTTCACTTCATTTTGCGGCAAACCCGTGCGCAACGCCGTCGGCAAATCGTTCCAATACTTGAACAAACGCGCGTTCAACATCACCAAAATCCCACCCACATAACGCGGACTGCCCTCATCCAAAAACAATAACCCCTCTGGCGTATTGAAATACCGCGACCCAGGCCCATCCCCCTCGCGCCCCAGAAACCCCATCGCCACCAACGCATCAAAGAAATCCGCAATCGCCCGAGGATGCAACTCTAACTCAGCCCCCAACTCGGCACCCGTCAACTGCCGCTCCCTCAACTTCGTAAACACTCCAAATTCCACCGCCGTCAGTAGCACCTTTGAGGACCAAAAAGAGAACGCAGTTTGTAGGATACCAGACGGATTCAAAGGAGCCAAAGACATGGAGAAAGCCATGTATCCCCCCACCCATCCCTGCAACTCATTTCTCGGCCCAAACGCATTCTCCTTTCCGCTCAAGCGGACATCCCCAAACAAGCCACCTCACTCGATCTCCATCTCCCATGCTGTTCCTATCACGTTTCGACCCCGCACGTCGAGAGGCAGGGTGTGGGTTATGGGTCGGAGTGGGCTGGCTGCTTCTGATTTTAGAAAGTGCAGAGAGGCGCCGAGCTGGGGCTCGGCGTTCCCGGGAGCGCTGAGCCCCAGCTCGGCGTGCATTGCCCTGATGAAACCTCCACAGAAAAACCGTTTCCAGCTAGAGGTTTCTGCCAGAAAACTCTTGGCCCCGCAGGAGAGGTGAGTCACGCGCATTGAAGATTCACCATGATTCCCTCATCCGCCAGCTTACAGCCCCTCAAATGAGGCGTGAAACCGCCCAAGCCGGCTAGCATTCGTCATCGGACATCTTTTTTATCCCCTTACCCCAGCCCCCCAGTCTCCCGTTGCTGGCTCCACCAATGACCCCACCTGCGAAAATTGAATTTGATACAGTTAAATATTTTGCCCTATTGATCGGCAGATGCTACCAAGAAAAAATGATGAACCACCACGTCCTCTCATACTCACCGGGCCGCAGATTACTGCTCACCGCCATTTTTCTGATCCTCTCGCTGCCCGCGGGGGCAACCTCCTCGGAGGGCCTCACACTCGCTGAGTTGCGCAGTTCGGACCCGGACATGCGGATCGAGGCCCTGCGAGAGATAATGACGTCCTCTGACCCACGCATTCCGGAAGCAGTTTTGCCGCTCCTTCGGGACGAAGGGGAGTCGATCCGCCGCCTTGCGGCGCGTGCTGTAGGCAGCCGATGGGGAGAAATCCCACCCACGCTCCTGAAGAAGTTCGACAAGGCCCTACGCCGGACGCGCAGCGAGTTCGGAGACAATGATATGCTAGCCCGCGCTCTGGGACTGCTTAACCGGGACTACAGCGGGCCCACTTTCGCCCGCAGCCCGGATTCGCGCTGGGTGGTCTACGAGCGTTATAACCTACCGTGTGTGATCGACACCGCTAACGGAACCGAGGAACTGGTAGGGTGGGCACCCGAGCGCCAAGGCAGATTTTGGCCATTGCCTATCCTTGCTGAATCACCCGATACCACTCCCGTCCTCTGGCACCCGAAGTCCCACATGGTCGCCTGCAACGTGGAGTTTTCTAGACAATGCAACGCCATCTGGATCTGGCGCCCCGGACAGCCGCTGCGGATCATCTCCCCAGAGAACTTTGTCGCGGCCGTGCGACCGATTGACGGAAAACTCGCCATGAATGTCGGCGTCGAATTCAAGGCTAAACAATGGCAGGGAGAAACCCTCCTGATTGAGGTCAACTACATCACGGAGAAGAAGGAAAACTTGACCGGCTGGACCGCCACCTTGCGATGGGATGCTAAAACCGATCGCCTGACCGCCACCGCCAAAGCCAAGACCGACTAAGCCGAGCCCGTCATTGATCGCGGATAAAAAGAAAACTCCGGACCCTAGCACCACCGCTAGCGCGTACCACGCACTTTCCCCTCTTGAGCACCTGAACATAAAATTCAGCGGGCATCACTACCAGTTCCTCCTTTACCTCATAGGCCACCGGGAACGCAGGGAGATTTCCACGCTTTTGCACGCCTCAATGATAAGATGGCGCAACTGGCGGTCGAAAGTGTAAAGCGCCCAAAGCTGCTCAAAGGTGGTGCCTGGCCGAAATACGTCCCGGTTCCCCGGAGGGGTGAAGGGAAAGCGGTAGGGCGAAAGACGGTAATAGTTGTGATGCTCCAGACAGTGCAGCGCAGAAGGCTCATCTGCGACGACAAGACCACGTGCCTTGAGCAGGTCGAGCTGCTCTTGGTAGGTGTGGGCGTCCTTTGAGTGGCTCATGACCTGCTCCTTTCCATGGCGATGCCCAGAAATGAAGAAACCCCCCTTGGTGCGCATCGTGGAGAGGCGTGGGGGGTGTTATTAAGACCATTATTCCGCACATTGTGTGATTTGGCAAGACTTGATTTAACATCAGTCCACCTCGCGTGAGGGCTTACGCGTCCGCCTAAAAGGAATTTGCTTTGGGGAGCCGGCGTTGGGAAGGGAAAGCGGTTGGGCGAACGGGACACCTGCCATGATTGATGTGATGCTCCTGCCGCCATCGTTTCCGCCCTGCCGAGCTGCCGATGAGGGCCTAGGAAGATCGACCGCTGGCACCGACCGATCGATCGAAGAATGGTCGGCCCTATCACGCGCGATGATGCAGACGAGCGAAATCCGGATTGCACACGCCTCAATTCCAGGCCTCGAACAGCCCGCTATAAGTGGCTGCACCTCCCCCCAATTCCTCCGCCCACCCGTCAGAAAATCTCACAGCAGCCACCCCGGACGTGGATACACTCCGATCGTGAGCATGCGTCATCTTTTTTCTCTCACGCTGGCCATGATGCTGGCTGCACCCGGCCTGCCGGCCCGAACGGTCATCAACGAGATCATGTATCACCCGGTCGAGAAGCCGGCGTTTGATACCGCTGGCGATCCGGTCATGGATCTATCGGATGATGTCCATGAATTTATCGAGCTAAAAAACGACGGCCCAGAACCGGTGGCGTTGGCCGGCTGGCGATTGGCGGGCGGCGCGGATTTTGTATTTCCCACGGGCACCACCGTGCCCGCAGGCGGTTATGTGGTGGTGGCCAGGCATCCGGACCGGCTGGAGGCGATCGCTCCCTATGCCCTGCCCCCCGGCACGGTGTTGGGCCCATGGGACGGAGGGCTAGGCAACCGCGGCGACACCGTGCGTCTGGAAAAACCGGACGGCAGCGTGGAGGACGCGGTCTCGTACGACAGTGCTCTACCCTGGCCCATCGGTGCCAATGCGTTGGGAGCCGAGTCCGACTGGACCGGCATCGATGAAAGCCAACACCAATACCGCGGACGCTCGCTCGAACGAGCCGCGGCGGCATGGGCGTCGAACGACCCAGCCAACTGGCTGGCCTCGCCGCTGGCCGCCGGCCCATCCCCCGGCCGCGCCAATGCCGTCACTGTCACCGCTCCGCTTCCGGTGGTGACCGCCATCAGTGCCGTGTCCGCAACCAGCGGGAGCACACTCATCCGCGCCAATGAACCCGTGCGCATCGAAGCACGGTTTTCTTCCCGCGGGGCGGGTGTGCAGTCTGTACAAATCGAGTATTTCAAAGATGAAACCAACGCCACCAACGAGGTAAAATCCACGTTACCCATGAGTGCGGTGGCGGACCAGCCAGGCCTCTGGCGCGCCCAGCTCCCGGCGCAGACGAACCGCAGCATCACGCGCTACCGCTTGCTGGCTGACCATGGCGCGGGGCCGGCTCCCGCTTCGCCACGAGCGGACGATCCCGGGTCATGGCATGCTTTTTTCGTCTCGCCAGTGCGCAATAGCACTCGCGCACAATACGATGTCTTTGTCTCAAGCGCTTCCCTCTCAACGCTTTCATCCAACATTTCTCGCAGTCCGCGCCGCATCGTCAATCCTGACCCTCCGGGCAACTTGCGAGAATCATGGAATGCCACCCAGCCAGCCACGCTGGTGCGTGACGGCCGTGTCTACGATGTGCGGATCCGCTACCACGGCAGTCGCTATAGCCGCAATCCCGGGCGCAATTCGTTTAAAATCCAATTCCCCCGGTACGCACGCCTCGATGGACTCGAGGGAATGTTTTTCAAGGACAAGGGCGACGATCACCGGATCGGCTCGCAGCTGCACCGGGCGGCCGGGTTACCAGCCCTGAGCTCTCGTTATGTGGATCTTTTTTTAAATACCGGCTCCGTCCTCCAGCGACTGGAGGTTCCGGAAATGGATGAAAATCATTTCGAGAAATTTGCCGTGGCGCAGGCGGCGCGCTTTCCCGGCTCCGCGGTCGAACCCACCGGCGAGTTCTACAAATCCACCGGGGTCGTTCCGTTTGAAACGGCGGCCGACATCGGAGCCACCAGCGTTTATGTGCGAAGCGGCGAAGGGCCTTACTACATCGGCAATTGCGCCCCCATTCCCGAAAAAAGCGGATGGTCCCAGCGGCAGCGGTACGAACACACCTACGGTGGGCAAATGCACCAGTGGATCGGCGGGCGCGATACCCAAGCCATGATCACCGGCCTCTGGGCCGCCCGCGGCGACTCCCCCACCAGTCCGAACCCAAACCTACCGGCCCTCCGGGCGTGGCTCGAGGAAAACTTCGATGTCGACGCCACCCTCCGCTACATTGCCATTCGCAACTGGTGTGCTCCCTTCGACAACGCCACCCACAATCATTTCCTCTGGCGCCGAGCCAACGGCCGCTGGGGCATGCTGCCGTGGGATCTCGACGGTGAACTGGTCAACAGCGGGCAGTCGATCTATTGGGACGAATACGCCGTGCCCCAGCCCGACACATTGCGCGGACCGCAATGGATTAAAGATTCATTTTTGAAAGCCTGGCGGGAGGAATACAAACGCACTCTCTGGTTGTTGAACAATACCATCCTGCGGCCCGCGAACTTCGGAGCCACCGGCTACAATGGCGCTCAATCGTTCGCCACGGCGCGCCATGCCAGCGTCAATGCCCAGCTCGGATTGGGTACGTTTTATCGTCCACTCACGCCGGTAGGCACCAGCCCGGAAGCAGGCGCCTCCGTGGCCGCCGGCGCCATGCTCCAAGCCGCCGCCTACGCCCACGAGGCCCCAGCCCCGGCCCCAACGCCGAGTCACGCTTCCACAACCTGGATGATCCGCGCCGCCGGCAGCACCTGGGAAACCCCCGTCGTCCGCCACACCTCCACGTCCGCACTGACCTCCTTCCCCATCCCGTTTTCCTCGCTCGTCTTCGGCTCAACCTACTTCTGGAAATGCCTGTACACCGATACCGACGGCCACCCGTCATTCGAAAGCCCAGAACAATCGTTCATCTTCGGCACGCCCTCCACCATCACCCCCGACGTTCGCCTCAATGAAGTTTTCGCCCGCGGCACCGGCCCTGACTTCATCGAAATCCATAATGCCGGCACCCTCGACGCCGAACTCTCAGGCATGGGGCTCACCGATGACCCGGCTCGCCCAGCAAAATACCTGTTTCCCGCGGCCACCGTGCTCCCACCCGGCGGGTTCTTCACCGTTACTCTGGATGAACAATCCCCTTTTCGACTCGATGGCGATGGCCAGACGGTCGTCCTCCTGCACCGCGATGGCACCGTCGCTGACGCCCTCTCCTTCGGCCCACAGGCCGATAACCGATCGACTAGCCATGGCCCCGGCGGCTGGGAACTCGGCATCCCTACGCCCGGCGCCGGCCATCAGCCAGATCCCACCGGCCCGCCGGCCGGATTAAGAATCAATGAATGGATGGCCTCTAATCCCGACGGCGCTGACTGGTTCGAGATCGTCAATACCAGCCAGCAACCCGTCAGTCTGGCCGGCGTGCAGCTGCGCCGCAGCTCTGAGGTCACTTCTCTGCCAGCCCATTCGTTCATTGGTCCCGGTGGTTTTCAGCAGTTCATCGCCGACCGCAGTCCCGGCCCTAACCATACCGTATTCAAACTGAGTAGCAGCGGCGAAACAATCACCGTCGCTGATACGGAAGGAAAAACCATCGACACCATCACCTTCGGTCCGCAGGAGTCAGGGGTCGCCGAAGGCCTACTCCCAGATGGCGTCGGACCCGTGGCCCGCTTCCCCCAACACGCCACCCCAGGCGAACCCAATGCTTTCTTCCTTAACGATATCGTCATCAGTCGGTTGTTTCCAGACATCGAGGTATTCAACCGCAGCAGCACACCGGTCGTCATTGACGGCTGGGGGCTCAGCGACACGCTCGACCGATTGAATCAGTTTGTGGTGCCTGCGGGTTTCGGCGCGGTCCCACCCGGAGGCACCCGGGTCATCGCGGCCGCAACGCTGCCTTTCGCCCTGAATACGCTGCGCGGCGGTAAGCTCTATCTCTCCCACGATGGCACACACCGCAGTCGCCAGTCCTACGGGGCATGGGACGGCCACCCGTGGGGCCTGGTCGAACGCGCCACTGGCGCCGTCTTCGTCCGCATCGAGCCCACACCACCCACTCCCGGCAACGTGCCGGTAGTCGGTCCGGTCATCGTCAGCGAAATCAATTACCACCCGCCAGACGTGCCCGGGAAGAAGTCGGGCAACGAATCCGGTTATGAATTTGTGGAATGGCTGAATACGAGCAACGCCAGCATCGACCTCACCGGCTGGCGTCTCGCTGGCGATGCGAATTTCACCGTACCCGAGGGCACCCTCTTGGCACCCGATGAAAGAATCGTCATTGCGGCAACCAGTCCGCAAGACCATGCCTCGCGCTATCAGTCGCCGCCGAATGCCCGCATCCTCGGCCCCTGGTCCGGCCGTCTGTCCAAATCCCAAGGAAATGTGCAGATCGTTCGCCCCCTGCCGCCAGTCGCCACCCCAGGGCCAGACTTCGGCTTCCAGCCGGAAATCGTCCTCGAAAACATCAACTACACCGACACGATTCCATGGCCCGAAATCGCTGACGGCGGCGGTCCCGCCCTCGTGCGGACCGCCCCCACCCAAGACGGCCGCGAGGCATCCTCTTGGAGCACCGAGGCCCCGTCGCCAGGAACCAGCCCGTCCCCAAATCAATCGCCATCTGTCTCGATCCTGAGTCCCGTCCAAGGCACCGTCACCGCCGCCGGCCGACCCCTCACCCTCTCGGTCCACGCCACCGACCCCGATGGCACCATCTCCCTCGTCGCGCTCGAGGTCGATGGCGTGGTCGTCGATGTCGATACTACCGCCCCGTATGCTTTCACCTGGTCATCCGTCGATCCCGGCACCCACGCGCTGCGCCTCATGGCCGTCGACAACCGCCTCGCCACCGCTACCGCAGAAATTTCCCTCACTCTGACCAATGACCCACCGCTGGCGGCCCTGCTTTCGCCCAACCCGTACTCACGCTTGACCGAAAACGATACGGTCATGCTCGAAGCCGCCGCCTTCGATCCCGAAGGCATGATCGACCGGGTCGAATTCCTTGTCGATGGTAGCGTTGTCGGTGCCTCGACCTCGGCCCCATGGCGTCTACCATGGATCGCCCGTCCACCCGGCCACCACCGCGTGACCGCCCGCGCCATCGATGCCACCGGGCTTTCCTCGGTCTCACAGCCCACGGGCATCGTCGTCGTGGGAATCGCCCCCGCCGGTCCGGTCATCGCCTGCCAGGTGCCCGCAGGCACGGTCGGACAACAAAATTACAACGGCAGTCTGGGTCACGATTTTGAGGTCCTGACCCCCATCGTGGTGACGCGACTTGGGGTGTTTGACAGCGGCTCGAACGGATTGAGCAACACGCTCACGGCCCAGCTGTGGCGGAGTCTGCCGTCGCCGCAGCTCCTCAGGTCCATGACATTCACCACCGCCGCCCCCGGCACTCTGGCTGCTGGCACCTCCAGCCGGTTTAAAGATCTCACCACCCCATTGGTACTGGGTCCGGGAACATACACCACGGTGGCTTACGGATATTCAGCCAGCGAGCCCAATGGGAACGCCGGCGTCTCCGCCCCCGTGTGGACCAGCGACACCGGAGGTGGACTCATCCGCTTCATCGGCGGCGGACGCCACGGCCCGGCCGCGCAGTTTCCCGGCACCGTCGACGGCGGCCCTGCCGACCGCTACGCCGCACCGACTTTCGAGTTCATCAACGCCGATGGCGATGGCGATGGCCTGCCGCTCGACTGGGAAATCACCCACGCTTTCAATCCCGAGGATCCATCCGACGGCCCGGCCGATACCGATGGAGACGGCCACTCCAATCAGGAAGAATACGCCGCCGGCACCCACCCGCGCCAAGCCACCAGCTCACTGGAACTCGAACTCGTCGAGGCCACCGCCACTCAAACCACCGTGCGCCTCGTCCTGCCGGCCCAACGGACCGCCACCCTCCAATGGAGCCGAGAATTAGTCTTCTGGATCAATCACCAAACAATCGCCGCCACCGCCGCTCAGCGCACCATCGAATTCAAACTGCCAGCCGAATCAGGTCGGTTCCTTCGCGTCCTCGTCCAGCCGTGAGTCTGCGGAGCTGGGGACCGACACCGATGGCGACGACGTCAGCCTGCTCATGGCCTATGCCCTCGTCGAGAAGTGAATCAACGTCCCGCTGGCCGGGTACGCCGGCCCCGGTTTCCACAACTGGCCCGAGAGCGCTGACGTCCTCGTCGGCGAGTACGAAACCAGTGATTCGCATTCCAAAAAGACGTTCGGAGAGGCGTTCGGC
>CAJBME010000010.1 GCA_903954065.1 uncultured bacterium | reverse complement strand
CGACGCGCGTCGTTTTCGTGTTTCTTTGGTCGATGAATCCTTTTTTCTGGGTTCTGCTAGCTGGCCCTCCTTAATAATTGGCCATTTGCGAGTACCAATGACTAGTGTCCTTGTTTACCTCGTCCCACGTATGGTGGAGGCGGAGACGATTGACGTGGAAATTTTTAAGCTTCTCATTACGCTGGACGATGTAGTGAGAGTCGTCGACTTTTTCAACGATCGAGTAGGGCCCGATCCACGAGAAATGGAGCGATTTTGGGATAACCACCTTTTCTCCGTTCGATACCATATAGTGCTCGATCGAGGCCCTCATCCAGATGTCAACGAGACAACCGATTTCGAAGACCACGGCGTAGCCCCGAGGTCGGTTGGCGTAATTGCGAAGAGTGGCTTCGGCTTGAATTCGTCTGGCGGCTGCCCACGCATCTTGGAGTCGAGTGACGACAGATTGGGCGTACTCATTGGTGTCTTCGTACCGAGTGACGATCATGTTGAGGCTCGCGGGCAGCTTGGGGTCGCGGCCGGACTCTAAGAAGAAAGGGGAAAACCCCGTTGAGTCGCAGACGCTGGCTCTGTAACCAAAGAGGCAGGCTGGGATGCAAATGTCCCAGTTGCGTGTCTTGCGATCGTAGACCAAGGTCAATGATGCCAGCAAGTATCTGTGGAATCTTTCCACGTAAGAATTCGCGGCAGCGTTGTAACCTCCGGTTTGGATTTTGCGGATACCCCATCTTTGGCAGACTCTCTTGACAGCTCTTGAAATGAGTTCTGCTCCTTGGTCGCTCAAAATTTTGTTGGGGCGTCCTCTCCTGCAAATAAGGTCGTAAATAAATTCCATGACCTGTTCTTCAGTGCGTGCGGGCATTGCGGCTGCCTCCGGCCACCGACTGTAACAGTCCGTCATTGTCAAAATGTAGATATTGCCGGCGTCGGTGCTGATCAACGGGCCAACGAAATCCAGACTCCATACGTCATTCACGTGCTCGCTCAGCACGGCGTCCGAGCTTCCCGCGTGGAGGGGCCTACTAGTCTTGCGCTGGCCGCAACAGCCGCAGCATCGGACCCATCGTCTGATATCGCGCGTCATGTTTCTCCAGTAGTGGTGCAGGGATACGTTGCGAATTACTTTTCGGGCTCCGCAGTGTCCGGCGAGGGGCAGGTTGTGGCCACATCCGATCACGAACGCCTTCAAGCACTCAGGGACGAGGATTCTGAAGTATGATGTTTTGTTTGGTTTAAGGCACCAGATGCCCTTTTCCAAAACGGCGTTTTCATCCTTCATTGATCTCATAAAGTCGGAGTCGACGAAACTCGCGGTGTCCGTCGGCTTATTGGCTTCCTTGATTGTGCGCGCCTGGATAGCCGCCCATTTCTCCGTCGTCCAGGCCGTTTCATCGACGGGACACTTGAACCATGATTTCGCTGGGGAAGGGGCGGGGATAGCTTCGGGATCTGGGGAATCGTCGCTGTCAGAATCGTTGATTTCGGTCGAACGGGCCTCTTTTGTTGATGTCGCGCGGGATGATAACAGGGAGGTCATCATGATTTTTTCCTCCCCACTGTCAGAACTTGTGACCCCGGCTCCAACTAGATTCGGGCGTGGGGGGGGGGGGCCTGTTCCGACTTTGCTTGATCCCTGTCGAAGAGGGGGGAATTTTTGATTGCGGGGTAGAGCAGCTCGATTTGGTCTTCGCCGTACGGGGCTGTTGATTTCAGGAAGTAGCGAGACAAAGGGTCAACATTCGTGTGCTTGGTACCTGATCGATGAACGATTTCGTAGGTGTACTGCTGGAGAGATAACAACCATTTGCTGCCGATCCGAGTACTGGTCGGTTTGCTCTCGAGCCATTCGATGGCTTTGCAATCGGTTACGAGTTTGAACTTCTGGTGCTGCAGGTAGTGGTGCCAGAGGCGGATTGCCCAAACCGCGGCGAGGCATTCTTTTTCATAAGACTCGTACTTACGCTCATTCTCATTCATCGATCTTGAAGCGTAAGCCACTACTCTTTCTTGACCATCGATGTTCTGGCAGAGGATAGCACCGAGGCCGGCGCCGCACGCGTCCGTGTGCACTTCAAACGGGAGGTCCCAATGCGGGAAAGTAAGCATTACGGGCTCTGTTGTGATGGCTGTTTTCAATAATTCAAAGGCGGCCTGGGCTTCGGGCGTGGGGATAATCTGGCTTTTTCCATCCTTTTTGTTATTTTTGAACTTTTTCGTCATGCAGTAGAGTGGGTCTGCAATGTCAGCAAAATGGTGGATGAATCGGCGATAATACGAGAACAAGCCTAGGACCCTCCTAAGGTCGTGCAGTGTCGAAGGGAAGGGCAAGGTAGTCACGGCCTTGGTTTTCGCGGGGTCGGGCCGAAATCCGTTAGTGCTGACCAACATGCCGAGGTAGGGAAGTTCTTTTCGTGCCAACATCAGCTTGCTTGCCTTGAGCTTGATGCCGTACGACCGCAGGCGGTCGAAGACTTT
>CAJBME010000009.1 GCA_903954065.1 uncultured bacterium | reverse complement strand
CATCGTCCCATTCGCCCCAACGGGGCA
The DNA here is from genome assembly GCA_903954065.1 of uncultured bacterium. Taxonomy (GTDB): domain Bacteria; phylum Verrucomicrobiota; class Verrucomicrobiia; order Verrucomicrobiales; family V1-33; genus CAJBME01. The sequence continues at coordinate 11,318 of CAJBME010000009.1, read as the reverse complement.
ACGCATACCAGCCCAAGGCATCGCCTTGGGAACCGCATCCGAGAGAATCAGTGTGTTCTGAAGGAACACCGCATAGGAAGGCCCGGGATCGGAAACAGATGCCAGAGAAAGCCGATGACCTCATCGACTGCTCGATTGCCCAACACTTCAAGTGATTACATTGCCATCATGAACGTGTCTATATGATCATATTGTGCTGGCAATTTTTCGTGGACTGTTTAAAAGTGGACGCATGTCCATTTCAACAGTCAATACGTCGCCCCTCGCGGCTCCGACGCGCTCCCGCGGCTGCGTGCAGGTGTCACTTGAATCCGTGCAACTTCTGTGGCGCCATCACGCCCGAAGCTTCGCCCTCCGGGTGCCCGATGACGCCATGCGATCGATCGGCCTCCTGCAGGGAGACGTGGCCGTTCTGGAAAATGCCGTAGACCCACGTCCCGGCGATGTCGTCGCGGCGCTCGTTGAAGGCCAGTCCGTATTACGTGTGTACTCGATTACCCACGGACGTCCTATGCTCCGCACCGCCGATGGTCACAGCGCCCCCGTGCGGGCCGATGACATTGTTATCCAAGGAGTCATGATTCACCTACTTCGATCAAGAGCAGGGAAAATCTGACTTTTCCCCACCGTCTGCACGCCAGTCCTGTGGATAAATAACCGCATACGCCAAGACGTCGACCGGCCCATGAACCACAAAGCAGGCAGTAAACGACCTAAAATTTTCCATAAAATATGGAAAATACAATTTTTTACTACATTGACAAATATCATATTGAATATATTTATTATTATTGAGTCTCTTTAATTCGATTAAAATGAAAACCTTTTCATTCAGCCATTTGATGGTCCCGGCGCTGCTTATTGTCAGCGGCGCCCTGACAGGTTCTGTGCTGACGTGGGTGGCCTCACTGCGAAGAAAAGAAAACGCTGAAAACTCTGATATTTATAATGTGGCGGCGACGACGGCGAGAGCGGGGCGATGGGCTAGCGCGACAGGGGCTGCGGCTGGGACGAGCGTGGGCGCGGGCGTGGCGGATGACGCCAGCGTACAAAAGTTACGTCGAATCATAGAAACCATTGATTCTGAGCGGAGAGCGGATGATCTGCACCACTTTGGACGCGAGATGGCCGCCCGCAACGCGACCATGGCGCTGGCCTTGGCTGGTGAGATTGCGGGGGATTCGGACCAGTTGATGTATATGAAGGGGGTTTTTGCGACTTGGGCGCAGCAATCCCCGCAAGAAGCGGCGGCGTATGCGATCAACTCGCTGCCGGCGGGTCGGTTGCGCGCGGAGGCGATTCGTCTTTCGATGGGGGAGTGGGGTGCGGTCGATGCTCGAGGGGCCTTTGAGTGGATGGAATCGACCCTCCAGGGGCCAGTCAAAGAGGCCTCATTAGTGGCGCTGGCGGAGGGATGGTCTCGACGCTCTCCGGAGCAGGCGGCGGCGTGGTTTGCCGAGTCAGGGAGCACGTCGCAGGCGTTGCTTACAGCGATTGCCAGCACTTGGGCCCGCCAGGATTCAGTGGCGGCCTTACAATGGGCGGCCGCGCTGGGAGATCCGGCCCAGCGAACCACCAGCCTCAACAGTGTGCTTGGAGAAATGGCCCGCCTTGATCCAGTCGCGGCGGTGCAGGCGGCGGCGCCGTATTTGCAGGCCGGTGCCAGCGGTGAGGCTGCCGCCGCGGGCCGAGATGTGGCCCGTACTTTAGCGGACATCTGGGGGACCAGTGATCCCGCCGCGGCGGCCCGATGGATCGACACCCTGCCCGCGGGCCCCGCACAGGTGGAGGCCGCCGGCACACTGGCGGCGGTCTGGGCGACCAGTGATATTGAGGCGGCGGTGGCATGGACAACAACTCTTTCAGACGCGGCCTTAAAAGAATCGATGGTGACCCACCTCGGCACCACATGGGGAGCCATCGAACCCGACCGGGCCTTGGCCTGGCTCGACACATTACCTCCGGACGTCTCGTCCCAAGGAATTGCCGGCGCCTTCAATTCATGGGCGGCCACCGATCCGGTCGGACTGGCCGACTGGATTACCCAGCTGCCCGCCAGTCCGCGCAACGACTTGGCACGGCGCAGCTTGGGCGATGTAATTTCCGATCAAGACCCCCTGGCCGCACTGGAACTGGCCGCGGGCATCTCCAATCCCATTCAACAAAAAGAAGTTCTCGCCACCTATTACCGCCAGCTGCATCGCAGCGACACCAACGCCGCCATCGAATGGCTGCAGGGAGAATGGCCCAAGCTGCCAGCGCCTGCCCAGCATTCACTGGCTCAAGAACAACAAAAACTCCTGGCCCGCACAAACCGCCGCTCGGGATGACCCCCGCCGTTTCCAGAAAATGGCCCAGCTGCCCCCCTCCTCCAAAACCACCCTCCTAGGCTGCGTGGCAAAATCTTCTGTTCTAATGGTGAGAACTTTTAAAAAATATCTTTTCTTATTGTAATTATCACTTATCATTTAATTTATGATAAGAATACTCGCGATTTTCAGCTTGCTCCTGTGCGGAGCGGCGTCGTGGTGCCGTGGTGAATCGATGGAGCTTTTGGCGGAATTCACTCGTGGGGGTGGGCAGCCGATGGGTGAGCTGGTGGGCATGGCGGACGGTTATTTGTACGGGACCACGGTCGCTGGGGGCGCGCAGGATGCGGGCACTGTCTTTAAAGTCAGTCCAGAAGGGGTGACGACGACGATCTTTTCATTTTCCGGACTCGATGGAGCGGCACCGGACACGGGGTTGGTTGATGGCGGGGATGGGGCTTTGTACGGGCTCACGAGTGGCGGGGGGCTGGGTGGTTTTGGGACGGCTTTTAAGGTCACGCCGACCGGCGAGTGTGTGAGTTTGGTTTCTTTTACTGGGGTGGCGGGGGCGGCGCCGGGCTCCGTTCCGAGCGGATTGGCGGGACCGGTTGGAGGAAACTTTTATGGAGTGACCCGGGCGGGGGGAACGGGCGGTCTGGGGACCGTATTTAAGATGTCGAGGGATGGTACGATCACGACATTGGTACATTTCACAGGGACGACGGGGGCGACGCGGGGCGCAGGTCCCGTAGGCGCACTGGTGGTAGCCGGGGAAACGTTGTATGGGGTGACGGCAGAGGGCGGGGCCTCGAATATGGGCACGATTTTCAAGAGTTCGCTCACGGGTGAATGGTCGTTAATGACCGAATTCACGGGGATTGCGGGGATACGTCCTGGGGCTCATCCTGCGGGCGGACTGGCTCTGCATACGGATGGGTTTCTATATGGCACCACTGAATTTGGAGGAACCGTCGATTTTGGCACGCTGTTCAAGATCAGCCGCACGCCCACGCCTGTTTTCACGGTGGTGCGCAGTTTTGATGATCCGACGGGCTCACAGCCTGTGGGTCGGCTTTCGTTGGACGCGGCCGGCCAGTGGTGGGGAGTGACGGCGACGGGCGGGCTAAAGGGCTTGGGCACAGTCTTCAAGGTATCGACGGCGGGCACCCACACCGTGCTGGCTCATTTTTCTGGGCGGACGGGAGCGGTGGCTGGATCCACGCCGCGAGCGGGGTTAACGGCCGGACCGGGAGGCGCGTGGTATGGGGTGACCAGTGCGGGGGGCCCGGGAGAAGCGGGCGTGGTCTTTCGCCTGAGCCCGGCGGGCGTCTACACCGCACTCAGCGGATTTTCGCCGATATTGGGATCGACTCCATCGGGAGCGCCAGCTTTTGATACGACAGGGGCCCTGCTTTTTCCCATGGCGCAAGGCGGCGGGAGCGGGATGGGCACTCTCGATCGACTTTTCCCCTCGCAAAGCCCCACGGTGGCGGCCAGCTTTGAGGCGGCGGTGGGAGCGATTCCCATGGGAGGCTTAGTGGCTCTGGGCGCCCAGTGGTATGGGGTGACTGAATCGGAGGGAGCCTCCGGACGAGGCACGGTTTTTTCTTATCACGCGGCCACGGGACTGGCTCTGAAGTCTGACCTGACGTCATCGGTTGGCACGATCGCGGAAGGGCCGCTGCTGACGGGCGCCGCCGGCGAGCTGTTGGGGGTGGCCAGCGAAGGTGGCTTGAGCGGACATGGCACGCTCTTTAAAATCTCCAGTGCAGGCGTGCGCACCCGCTTACTGTCTTTCACCGGCACGGCTGGCTCCGCCCGGGGGCGGCGTCCACGAGGCCCACTCACCCTCTCCGGCATTCATTATTATGGAGTCACGGAAGAAGGCGGCCTAGCAAATACCGGAACCCTGTTTCGTTTTTCGCCGGCCGGAGTACTGACCACGCTAGCTCAATTTGGCACCACCGGCCCGCGTTCCCCGCGCGGTGGCCTCGTCGCTGGCGGCGACGGTTACCTGTATGGCACCACCGCCCTCGGAGGGACGGCCGATGCCGGAACGGTTTTCCAGCTGGATCCAGTCACGGGCGCATGGACCGTGGTAGCTGAATTTTCCGGTTCAAATGGGGCTCAACCGTGCGGTTCACTCACACGATTCAAGTCCAGTCTTTATGGACAAACCGCTGGCGGAGGCGACACGAACGATGGTATTATTTTTCGTTATACCCCAGGAGTGGGACTGGCGCGCGTTTTATCTTATACTGGAAATGGTGGTCTGGCTCCGGGACGAACCGTTCAATCACGGGAAGCAGGCTCGCCCATCGTAGGTGGTTTGGTTGCTGGACCGGATGGACTACTTTATGGGACGGCCGCCGCAGGCGGAAGCGGTGGCGGAGGAACCGTATTCCGGATGCAAATCGATGAAAAAACGCTCACGCTCGACCCAGCAACGAACGGATCGATTACTGGCCTGGCTGCCAGCGGGCTGTATACCGTCGGGACCCCCGCCACCCTCACTGCCGTCCCGAGTGCCGGTTATGTCTTCACCGGGTGGACCGGCGCTGCCTCAGGCCTGCAAAATCCGTTGTCGCTGGTCATTAACAGCAACCAGACGATCGGCGCCACTTTTGCTCCGCAGTTCACGATCGCTCTGAGCCCGGCCACGAACGGAGCCATCACCGGCCTGACTGCCGACGGCGTCTACACCGCTGGGACGACCGCCACTCTCACTGCCGTGCCGAGTGCTGGTTATGTCTTCACCGGATGGACCGGCGCCGCCTCAGGCCTGCAAAATCCGTTGTCGCTCGTCATCAACAGCAACCAGACGATCGGCGCCACTTTTGCTCCGCAGTTCTCGGTCGCTCTGAGCCCGGCCACGAACGGAGCCATCACCGGCTTAGCTGCCGGCGGCGTCTACACTGCCGGGACGACCGCCACTCTCACTGCCGTGGCCGACGCCGGTTATGTCTTCACCGGGTGGACCGGCGCGACCTCCGGCTTGCAAAATCCGTTGTCGCTCGTCATTAACAGCAACCAGACGATCGGTGCCACTTTTGCTCCGCAGTTCACGCTGGCCCTCAGTCCAGCCACGAACGGAGCCATCACCGGCTTAGCTACCGGCGGCGTCTACACCGCTGGGACCACCGCCACTCTCACCGCCGTACCCGATACCGGTTATGTCTTCACCGGATGGTCCGGCGCGGCCTCCGGCTTGCAAAATCCGTTGTCGCTCGTCATCAACAGTAACCAGACGCTCGGCGCCACTTTTGCTCCGCAGTTCTCGCTGGCCCTCAGTCCGGCCACGAACGGAGCCATCACTGGCCTGACTGCCGGCGGCGTCTACACCGCTGGGACCACCGCCACTCTCACCGCCGTGCCCAATGCCGGTTATGTCTTCACCGGATGGTCCGGCGCTGCCTCCGGTTTGCAAAATCCGTTGTCGCTCGTCATTAATAGCAACCAGACGATCGGCGCCACTTTTGCTCCACAGTTCACGCTGGCCCTCAGTCCAGCCACGAACGGAGCCATCACCGGCCTGACTGCCGGCGGCGTCTACACCGCTGGGACCACCGCTTCTCTCACTGCCGTGCCCAATGCCGGTTATGTCTTCACCGGATGGTCCGGCGCGGCCTCCGGCCTGCAAAATCCGTTGTCGCTCGTCATTAACAGTAACCAAACGCTCGGTGCCACTTTTGCCCCGGAACCAACACCGCAGTTCACGCTGACCCTCAATCCGTCCACGAACGGATCGATCACCGGCTTGGCTAACGGCGGCGTCTACACCGCAGGGACCACCGCCACTCTCACTGCCGTGCCGAGTGCCGGTTACGTCTTCACCGGGTGGACCGGCGCTGCCTCCGGCCTGCAAAATCCGTTGTCACTCGTCATTAACAGTAACCAAACGCTCGGTGCCACTTTTGCCCCGGAACCAACACCGCAGTTCACCCTAACTCTCAGCCCAGTCGCCAACGGAGCCATCACCGGCCTGGCTGACGGTGGGCTCTACACCGCAGGAACGACCGCTACCCTCACCGCCGTGCCAGACCCGGGATGTATTTTTGTCGGCTGGACGGGATCGATCAGCGCCACAGAAAATCCGCTCCGCGTGATCATGAACGCTGATCAAAAAATTAGCGCCACGTTCGCTACCCAACCCATGGATCCTTTCTCGGCATGGAAAATCGAGCAGGTGGGCCATGCCTCCGCCGATGATCTGTCAGACTTAGACCATGATGGATTCACGCTACTGGAAGAATATGCTTTCCAGCTCGAAGCCACCCAACCCGATGCCGCTCACGGTCCTGTAACGAAATTCACCAGATACGCGGACGGCACCAGCCTGTCCATCACCCTCCCCAGAGATCCAGCTCGCCATGACGTGACCCTCAGCGTGGAAGTCGCCTCATCGCTCCTCGGCCCTTGGACCCCTATCGCGACCAGCCTCCACGGCGCCCCCTTCAGTGGTGCCGGTTATGTGCAGGGCGAAACCGAGGCACCTGGTCTAAAAAACGTGGAAATCCGGGACCCCAGCACGGTCGAACGCCATAAAGGCCGGTTCATGAGGGTCAAAATCACGAAATAACCGGCTCCACACATTTTCAGTAAATGTGTAATTATTGCTCTTGCTATTTTTTAAATATTTACCATAATAATGATACGCTTTGTGTTTTCTATCGCTTTCTGAGCTTCCTTTTTTATGCAGAGCCACCCGGTCGAAACAGTTCGTCCGGACATCATCCACCAAACTCCCCTTTGACCTCGAAGAAACTCATTCAACCAACCATGAAACGCCGACTCCTTCGCACGACCACCCAGACGCTCACCCATGCCGTTATTTTGGCAGCTTCCATTAGTCTAGCCTTGATGCCCAGTTCCGGGCGTGCCGGCAGCACGGATTTGGATAGCGACGGCATTCCGAATGTGGTGGACCCTGACATCGACAACGACGGCATCCCGAACGCCATGGACAGGAATGTCGACGGCGGCGTTGCCAAGACCGGCCCTCATACGGGGCGTTATATTGGCGACCGTTTGGACAACGACAACCCTGCGGAAAAAGACATCGATGGCGACTCCTTGGCCGATGACTCACTGGGTGAAAAGGACACGGACGGGGACAGCAAGCGGAACGACGACACCGTGGAGAAGGACATTGATGGGGACAAACGTGACGATGATGCCTCGACGGAAAAAGACGTTGATGGTGACGGGCTGGACGACGATTCACCCGAAGAAGACGACATCGATGGCGACGGCCTTGATGATGACGATGACAGCGAGACGGACATTGATGGGGACGGCATCTCTGATGATTCAGACGACGATGTAGACGGTGACGGCCGCCGCAATTCCGACAGCACGGAGAATGACACCGACGGCGACGGCCGTCGCAATGGTGATGCGACGGAGCACAACGATGATGGCGACAGCCGTCGTGACCGCGAAGACGACGACGACGACAACGATGGCAACTTTGATGAAGACGATCTGGACCATCATCAGGAGAACGATGAGCTCGAAGTGCAGGTCTCATTGAAGGCTGAGCCGACAGCACCGAAAGAAGGCCGCGCACGAGTCAAGATTCAACGCATGGCGACTGGCAAGATTGAATTAGAAGTCGATGCCGGTGATATTCAGGTCGGTGAATATGAAGTTATTGTGAACGACGTAGTCCTCGGAAACCTTCTGATCACCGGCGACGACAAGAGCAGTAAAGGAGAACAGGAATTTGAAACAAACCCCAATAAAGCGGGCGAGCTTCCGCTGCCTTTTGACCCTGCGGGTCTGCCGATCAGCCTGCGGCGCGGCGGAGTAGTCATCTACAAAGGGACGGTTCCCATGACCCCACCCTTGGATCCAGGCAATACCGCCACTCAGATTGGCGTCGGCGAAACCGTACTCGCTCGGACCACGGACACTCCGGTCGGCGCGCGCGCTGAAGCTTCAGTGGAATTCGGCCCTGCGGGAGCGACCGAACTGGAAGTCGAAGTTCATCAACTGCCTATTGGGAACTACCAGATCCTGGTCGGTGAAGCTGTTCGTGGGACGTTGAAAGTCGATGCCGCGCTCACGCAAGGGACATCGCTTAAATTCAGGACCCAGCCAAATACTCCGGATGATCTGCTGCTTGACTTCCCCGTGGGTGGAGCGCCGATTGCGATTGTCGGAGCAGGCGTCACCTACTTCTTTGGCACTCTACCGGCCTCCCCTACCCTCGTCGTCACGCCTGGCACTCCAGAGGCCGATGACAATGGTGGCGGAACGCCAGTGGTCGGCATGCTCGCCGCGGGCGCGGGTCTGACGGCCGAAGCATCGGGCAAAGTGCAAGTCCAATTCGGAGTGGCGGGCGCCGTCAGCTTCGAGGTCGAAGTCGAAGCGATTCCAGTGGGCGCTTATGACTTGGTCGTCGCCGGCATCGTCCGCGGCGTGATAGTTGTCGCCGACTCTGGCCAGGGCCTGCGCGGCAAGGTGCGGTTCGAAGCAGTACCGAATTCTCCCAATGAATTGCTGCTCGATTTTATGCCGTCCGGACAGACGATTACGATCACGCAGGGCGGCATCGGGTTCTTCAGCGGCAAGACTCCGACCCAAGGTTAAGCGTTGGGTGTAGCCCGAGGCATCAAATGCCTGAACTTCTCATCGAGGGAGGCCGGTTTTCCGGCCTCCTTTTTTTTGACCGACCACACCTCGTTTGCTTGACGAAAATGAAGGTGATTCTTCTTCTCCGTCCGCGGGTCAGAGTTTCGAGTGCGTCCCATCGCAGAGCGCCCCTTTAGAGCTGTGCTTGCAGCCGCAGAAATAGGCGACTCCGTCTTTTTCTGCCTGATAAGGGACTGGGCTAAAACCCGTTCCTTTGTGGCTTCCATCGCAGAACGGCTGGGATTTGCTCGCTCCACACGAACACCAATAATACGTTTTTCCCGCCTCAACGTTCACGGGACAGGGAGATTTTTGGGCAATAATGGGGTCGCTCATAGGATGATTCAGGTCGTAGGACCGTTCCGTGGGGTGACAAGGACTTTGAAGCTCCATGACTACCTGATACAAAACGGCCAACTGCTGACTCATCCTGTGGTCTGCCCCATGAATCAAGTACAAACCAGTCACGCCCCGCGGAGATGAGGGCAGTATCCGCCGGAACCGTGAAATCGAGGCAGTCGTCAAGAAGACACACTCCGGCACCTGATGCGGCGGTGAGGTGGCATTCAAGACCGGCCGACGAGACGTCGGCGCTCCCGGGGCAAAAAAAAATGTCCGTCCGCCGGAAACGGCGGACGGACTGGAAACTACAAGACGCTCGGGCGCCAGTTATTCGGCGGCGTCGTCTTTGGGCGCTTTTTTGGCCTTGGCCGCTTTAGGGGCTTTGGGCTCGGCGGACGCTTCCGTGACGGCGGCGGTTCCGAGTGAAGTGGCGCTGGGTTGATCGACCCATTCGATGAAGGCCACTGGGGCGGAGTCGCTCAGGCGCTGACCGAGTTTGGTGATACGGGTGTATCCACCGGGCCGGCCTTCGGCGAGTGGGGCGACGACGTCAAAGAGTTCGGAGACGACGGACTTGCTGCGCAGGAAAGCGACGGCCATACGGCGGGCGTGCAGGTCGTTGCGTTTCGCGAGGGTGACCATTTTTTCAGCAAACGGACGAATCGCCTTGGCTTTGGCCAGGGTGGTTTTGATCTGCTTGTGCGTGATCAGGTCGGAAACGAGACCGGAGATCAGCGATTTGCGCTGGGCTGAGGTGCGTTGAAGTTTTTTGACTTTGTTTTGGTGTCTCATGGCGGACGGAGTGTCGGGTAAAGGGGGAAAACAAGGTGGTCCGAGAATCGGACCACCTTGTGAAATAAGGAATGATTAGTCGCGCAATTTGCCGCCGATCAAGCCCATCAGACCGGCTCCATCGTCCTCGTAATCGCTGTGCAAGATCGGCCGACTGAAGGAAGCTTCAAGCAGTGATGGATCAAATTTCATACCCAAGCTCAAGCCGAGTTCGGCCAGCTTGTCCTTGATTTCATTGAGCGACTTCTTACCGAAGTTGCGGTATTTGAGCATTTCCGGCTCCGACTTCATGGCCAGCTGGCCGACGGACGTGATGTTCGCGTTGTTCAGGCAGTTGGCGGCCCGGACCGAGAGTTCGATCTCATTGACACTCATATTGAGCAGTTTTTTGAGTTCAGCATTCTCTTCGTTCTGAGATTCTGGGGCCTGATCGAATTCGATCTGGCTGTCGTCGTAGTTAACGAAGACATCCAAATGATGGCGCAAAATGGCGCTGGCCTGGGTCAGGGCGTCATGCGGCGTGATGCGACCGTCGGTCCACACATCCAAGATCAACTTATCGAAGTCCGTCTTCTGGCCGACCCGCGTGTTTTCCACCGCGTATTTGACCCGGTTCACCGGCGAGAAAATCGAATCAATCGGAATCACCCCGATCGGCGCATCCGACCGTTTGTTTTCTTCACCCGTGGCAAATCCGCGGCCGACCCGGATTTCCAAGTCCATCTCAAATTTCACTTTGCGATCGAGCGTGCAGATGTGCTGGCCCGGGTTGATGACTTGGTAGCTGGCGTCCTCTTGGATATCGCCGGCCGTCACAATACCTTCGCGATCAACAATCAGGCTTAGTTTCCGCGGGTCTTTGTTCTCGAAGTGGCGGAACCGAACTTTTTTCAAGTTCAGCACGATGTCGGTCACGTCTTCGACCACGCCGGGCAGCGTACAAAATTCATGCGGGGCCCCTTTGATTTTCACGGAGGTGATGGCTGCGCCTTCGAGCGAGCTGAGCAGCACCCGGCGCAAGCTGTTGCCGAGGGTGTGGCCGTAGCCACCTTCAAACGGTTCAGCGACAAACTGGGCATAAGCATCGGTGGCCGACTCTTCATCTTTTTGAAGGCGGTTCGGCATCTCGAAACGTGACAAACGGACAGGCATGGTACAATTCAGGGGTGTGCCGGGTTTCCCTTGGCGAGCTCAGCAAAGAGAATCAGTTTCTCTTCTGCCCAAGGACCTACGGCGCGT
>CAJBME010000008.1 GCA_903954065.1 uncultured bacterium | reverse complement strand
TTGGTGAAAATATAGCCGTAGCCGGGAAAAACGTCGCTGAAGGCAGCGCTGGCGCGCGGAGAGTAGGATTCGCCCAATTCCTCCCGAATGCGTTCCCGAAGCTTGTCACTAAAAATCGAGGCCAACACCTGCAGGCGGCGAGCCACCCGAATGTCCGAACGGTCAGTCGTCGGAAAATGGGCCGCCACCAGCCCTTTGGCAATTTTTGACTCGAAAGTGACGTCGACTTGGCCGGCCGCTGGAAAAGCGAGGCTCGCCACCGCCGGACGCGACTCCGTCCGCGGACCGGGCAGCGCACCAAAAGTCGCCGCAAGAAACGACTCGGCTTGAGCGGGATCGAAGTCGCCGACCAGCCCGATTTCAATGCCGCTCGACGCGAGGACAGGCGTCAACCAAGCTCTGGCCTCGTCCAGAGTGCGGGCCATGGTTTCTTCTTTCGTCGGAAAGGCAAAGCGGTAATCTCCGCCTCGCAGCCACGGCTCCACTCGGGCCTGGGGTTGAGCTTCCAAGGCATGACTCACCTGCGCAAAAAGCGCTTCGGCACCCTGACGAAACAGTCGCTCAGACTCAGGACGCCAGCCCGGATCACTCAAATACGCGCACAACAGCTGCAATTGAATGGATAGGTCATCCCGCGTCGTCTCGCCAGCGAGAGCAAAAGCATCCTCGGCGACGTCAAAATTAACGCTGACGGTCTTGCCCGCCAGAATCCTCTTCAGATCTTCCACACTGTGGCGCCCGAGCCCGCCCAGTTGAAAAACGTTTTCCGTGAGCAGCTCGAGCCCCGGCTGGCCCGCGGGGAGCGAGAGTTTGCCCGCGCCAAAGCTCACCTGCACCAGAACTTCGTCCTTTTTGAAGTCGGTCGGCTTCAAGTTGACGCGCACGCCATTGGCAAAAACAAGCTGCGTCAATCCGAGGTCGGCCACCGCTTGGCGCTCGACCACGGCCCCCGGAGGACCGAAATCCGTGTAACCAAAAACGAGTTCTTCCTCCTCGACCGGGGCGAGGGTTTTTTCGCTCATGCCGCGCTGCAGGGCCGCCTCGAGAGTTTCTCCAGACGGAGCGGGCGGTAAATTACCGGCCGCGAAAACCGACAGATCTTTGCTCCCGAAGCTTTCCTGAAACGCCGCGTGACATTCTTCCGGCGTGATCGTGGCGAGGGCCGCCTGCACCCGGGGCAGTTCCGCCGCCGGGCTCGTGAACACTTTTTCTTCTCCCAAGGCGCGCACCACTTCATCCGCCAGATCCTTCGACTTGCGGGTCGAGGCAGACTTCGACTCGTTCTCCAACTCAGCAAGCAGCTCAGCGCGCCCCGCAGCTAGCTCGGATTTGGTGAATCCGTGCGCCATGGCCCGCTTGAGTTCCCGGGCCCCAAGAGCCACCGCATCCGCCCAGCGAGTCGGAGGAGCCGTCACTTCCAGCTCAGCATAATCCACCAGTCGCAAAAATGGCCCCATGTCAGCCCGCCCTTCCAGCAGCGGAGCCCCTTCCTCCTTACTCAAAATCTCCAGCCGCCGGCTCACCATGCGGGCCGCCAGATCACGCACCAACTCCCGTCGCCGGACCGCTATCGAATCAAGAACCGGCACCGTGTCGCGCGCCACGACAAAACTGACCGTGGCATAACCCGCCTCCATTTCAATATGCGCCTTGGTCGTAATGCCCCGCCCCGCCGTCAGCGTGCCAAACGATGGATCAGGCGCCCGCTCGCGGACCGGCATGGACCCGAAAACATCCGCAATCCGACCCTGCAGCGCCGCCGGCTCCACCGCCCCCACCACGACCAGCACCATGCGGTCAGGCGTGTAATAACGACGGTAAAAATCGACCAACTTCTCAGCCGGCGCCGTGGAAATCACTGCCTCCAGTCCGATCGGTAGCCGGTTCGAAATCCGGTGGTCCGGAAGTTGGAACTTGAGTCCTTCTTCCATGGTCCGCGACTGCGTCGTCTCACGCGCCAGCTTTTCGCTCAGAATAATACCGCGTTCTTTTTCCACTTCCGGAGCGGCAATCAGCATGCCATCCCCCACATCCCGCAACATTTTCAAACCATCCAGCAGCGTGGCCGGATCCGGCGCACCCCCGGACGGGCCCGGCGGCAATTCCAACTTGTAAACAGTCTCGCGAAACGAGGTGTGCGCATTGGTGTCCGCACCAAACGCCATGCCCAGACGTTGAAAATACTCAACCATCTGACCCGCTGGGAAATTTTTCGTCCCATTAAAAGCCATGTGCTCCAGAAAATGAGCCAGCCCGCGCTGGTCCTCAGCTTCATGCAGCGAACCCGCGTCAATGTAGAGCCGGAGGCTGGCCCGACCCGGAGGTTCCGTATTCGGTAGAATAACAAAACGCAGTCCGTTGGCCAGCGCCCCAAAAGTAGCCTGCGTCTCTGGCTTCAGATCGGAACCCACATGCGGCCAGCGGCTTGATGCCACAACCCCCGCCGCGTTCGTCACAGCTTGGGCTGCCGCCACCGAACTTCCGGTCTCCGGCTGAGGCCGGTCACAGCCGGTCCCTACCAAAATCAGGGACGCCACCGAAAAAATTCCTCCCAACGATACAATTCGTCTCATGAACAGACACAACGCGGAAGGCCCCGCCCTTGTCAACTCAAGCCACACCCGATGAAGACAAGCCCCCAGATGGGAGAAAATCCTTTGACCGGTCCCAAAAAACAGCTAAGTGTCCACCCCCGAACGATTTCCGTTCACTACCCGGCCATGTCACGACTTTGTCAAATCACAGGAGCCCGCGCCCGCCGCGGCAATCGCATCCATCACAGCGGTCTCGCCAAAAAACAAGGCGGCATCGGCTTGAACCACGTCAAGAAAGTGGGGCGCACCTTCTCCCCCAACCTGCGCGACAAACGCATTTGGGTGCCTGAACTCAGCCGCTTTGTGCAGGTTCGTTTGACGGCCCGGGCCCTCAAAACCATCAGCAAAAACGGCGCCTTCAATACCTTGAAGGAAGCTGGTCTGCTCTAAAGCACTCAGATTTAAGCGAAAGCACGGCCGCCGCTCCTTGTTGGCCGGCCATTACTGCTCCGTATTCATTCTACCACCCACTCACACTCATGCCTTTCTCCACTGTCAGCAAAAAATCCGGTAAAACTTACATCCTCCACAGTCGCGTCACCGTCCTCAAAGGCGGCCGCGAGCAACGGATCTTTTTCTTCGCCGGTGAAGCCAAAGAAGGAGCCATCGATGCACTCCCAGACGGCTACATGGTGAGCGAAAACGAACGGACCGGTCTGCCGATCCTCAAGAAAAAAGTCAGCTAAATCGACTGGTAGATCCACCTCGGTGGCCCCCATCGCTGATTTCAGCCCATCATTCTCATTGGTCCAGCCCGCCCCGGATTCCGGAGCGGGCTGTTTCATGAGACCGATCAGACTTGAGCCAATCTGAAAGGCAGAGCCCGCATTCCCCCTCTCCACCGCCCGCCCTGCGGACCTGAAAAACCTTCCCCCATCTGCCCTGCTCCCCCTGAACGTCCCGCATGATGAAGATATTCCTCAGGCTGATCCTCCTGCTCAGCCTCGGCTCCGCAGCCACCCAGGCCGACGACGACGCGTCCTGCCCCGCCTCCCCGGCCGCGCGCCAAGCGTACCATCGACCCGTATTAACCGCAGGCGAGATACCATGGTCAATGAAACCACTGGCGGCCCGCTCACCCGCGCTAGTCGTAGAACTTCCTCCCGTTCAATCGGCCGCTCGACATCAACTCCTGAGACGGCTCACTTTTGTCGCCAGCGGACTACCCCCGCGCGATGACGATGCCAACGCATTTTTAGCAGACCCCTCACCGCGAGCGCTCGACAAGGTCATCGATCGCCTCATCGCGGACGCCACCGCCCCCCAACGACTGGCCGAAGTCTGGTTGCGAGCCACTGGTTATGCCGACCGATGGCCTGAGGCCGCCACCAGCGCCTCGCTGCAAGCGCCAGAGGCCTGGCGCTACCGAGACTGGGTCATCAAAACCCTGCGTACCACCCCGGACCCACGCCCGCTAGCCCGCCTCACACTCGCCGGCGACGCAGCGCCAGAAACACCACCCGGAACTCCCAATCTCGCCGGGCTGACCGCCACCCTCTGGCATGTCACCGCCGCCCCTCCCGCTGAAGAATATGAGGAAACCGTCGTCCGCTGGGCCAGCCAGCAGGCGGTGCGAACTTCTCAGGCATTTCTGGCGCTCGATTTGACCTGCGCCCGCTGTCACGACCACCCCGCAGTGCCACTCTCAAGCGAAGAAGCGGCCGGCATCGTGGCAATTTTCGCCCATAGCCATGCGCTCGTCCCCGGACCTGACGGCCGTCCGGTACTGAACCGCGTCCCGACTGGCTCCGCGGCCGCTCGGGAAAAACGCACGCGCGAGGTGGCGCTTCTGCAAAGCGAGGAGGCGCGCCGTGACGCCATGCGCCAGGAATTCGCTCTCATGGCCGCCGCTGAATTCCTCCCCCAGACCGCAGAATACGTGCGCCTCGCTTGGGCGTGGCACCGGCAGCCGCAGGGCACTCTGGCCGCCTTCGCCGACGCACGAGGGCTGCTGGAAACTCCGCTGGAACAATGGCTCACCACCCTCGGGCTCACCAGCGACCCGCCATCCCACTCGCTCCAAGCCCCATGGTGGAACATCTGGACAGCCGCACGCCAGCAAGGCACCCCGGACGCCATCGCCGCCGCCGCCGAACAAATCCAAACCCTCCACCGCCTCGACGAAAAGAGCCCGTTCTTCCATTTCTCCGCCCCGATGGAAAAACTGTTCTCCTCCGATCAGCGGTCCCAACTCAAAAAACAATCCGATAAAATCAACTCTCTCCAGCGCCGCATCAAAAACGAATCACACGTCGCCGCCATGGCCGAAGGCCCACCCCCAGGCATGGACCCACCCAGCCTGTCTCCCCGCCTCCCCACCTTGCTGACCGGAGAAAATCCGCCATCAGACATCACCCCCGCCACGGCCGGAAGACGCGCCCTCGCCGCTTGGCTCGAAAACGAGGGCGCCACCTTCTTCGCCCGCCTCGCCGCCCTGCGCCTCTCGGAAGGACTGGGTCACCCCCTCCTACCCGAACCATCATCCCTCAGCCTCTGGAGCGCAACACGCCCGCCGGAGGCTGCCGCCATAGATGCCATTGCCGCCCAGCTCCTCAAAGGCGGATGGCCTGCCGCCGCCAAATATATCCTGCGCATGCAGGCCGCCACACCCGTCAGAAAACCGCTCGTTCTCGGCGGAAGTGAATGGCGGGATGCCATTCTCTTCGTGAGCGGCACGCTCGATCCCCGCCAGGACGGCTCGCCCGACGCCGCACCCGACTCCACCCGCCGCAGCCTTTACCGGGAATGGGCCCCTGTCCCAAGCTCTCCTACCGCCGCGTTCCTCGGAAAACAGGCCCGGGCTCTCGCGCAACTGGCCCGTAAAAAAGTGGGAACCGATCCGCTGGTCCAGCTCACCTTTATCACCCATCGGCTATTCCACCGGAGACCCGACACCGCAGAACGCGCCCAACTCAGCCGCTCTGCGAGTGTCGCAGACGTATGTACGACCCTGCTGCAAAGCGAGGAATTCCGCACCCTGCCATAAGCCTAGAAGCGGGGCATTTCACATTCTAAGAGAAGAAAAAAGAAGAGGCGGCGTACTCAGCGACGAGACGGTTTCACTGACTGAACATGTCCCAGTCGTCCGGCAGCTTGAGTCCGACCTCCGCCATCTCCTCATTGGCCTGCTGGCGTTGAGAGGTACGATGGTCTTCGTAAATCGTCCGCTGCTCCGGCCGCAACACCGCTAGAATCGCCTCATCGCGGGACTGCCCCTGCGCCAGGGTCGCCCGGTCATCCCCCAACCCCTCCATCTGCATGCCCGGATCAAAATCCGGTGAACTGCGGGCCATCAAAGCAAACACTTTGTCCTGCTGCGTCTCGTCAAGGCTGACCACCGCATGCAGCTGCTCCACCCGACGGTCGGCCTCATACTGTACCCGGTTGACCCTCTCAGCCATGCGCTCAGCCTTATACTGGGTCAATTCTTCGCCCCGCAGCGTGTTCTCCATAAATCCGTCTACGCCCTCGAGCGGACGATACCCCTGCATCGCCTTCGCATACTCGGCAAAGGTGCTGTCCGACCGCCCAGTCACCTCGCGCAGGCGACCCGCTTCGGCCTCGGCGGCCGCTTCCAGCGAGGCCTTGAGCCCGGCCTGCTGGGACGGATCCAGTCCGTACTTTTGCGTCATGTCAGCTAGCAAATGCTCGATCATGCGCCCCTGCTCTCGTCTGCGCATCCGATCCATAAGCGGTGAAAAATCATGCAAAAACGGTTTGGCTGTATTGAAGAGATCATTCAAATCAACCGGCCGACCGTCTTTCAGGTCCTGCACAATCGACCGCTGCCCCGCGGCCGCGAGTTTCTGCAACCGGGCAGCGGCATTGGCCTCGGTGCTTTCCAGCACCGCCACCCGCGACTGAGTCCGGGCCAGCATGCGCTCGAGCTCAGCAATTTTTTCCGTCTCCGTGCCCGGAGGCGGAGGCAGACTGCGAGTGAAAAGAGTGACTCCAGCTCCCCCCATCAGAAGGCCCAACCCAAGAAAAATGAAAGATCGCATAAGAATAATCCGGATTACGAAGACACTTGTGGAATTCTATCACGCAATCGCCACCAGTGCAGAATTGAAAAAATCACGCCGCCACCCGCGTAGAAGGTGTCTCGAATGACCGCCATGCCAATCCCGCCCGCCCCCGCACCGCTCACTGCACCGCCCAGCGGCCCGCCCGCCATCGAGATGACAGACCTGCGCGTCGATTACGGCAATTGTGTCGCCGTCGACGACGTCTCGCTCACCGTGCCGCCCGGAGAAATATTCGGCCTCGTCGGCCCGAACGGAGCCGGCAAGACTAGCACCTTTCGCGTGCTGGCCACCCTGATGAAGCCGACTTATGGCGAAGTCCGACTGGCCGGCATCGACATCCTAGAAAACCCGCGCGAAGCACGCCGTATCATGGGCTACATGCCCGACCTCGCCCCCGTGCCCTCCGATTTGAAGGTATGGGAATTCCTCGACCTCTTCGCCGAAGCCCACGGCTTGGGCAGCGCCGCGGAACGGCGCCAGCGAATCGATGAGGGACTTGCCGAAGTCGGACTCACCGATAAGCGCACCGTCCTCTGCAAAACA
Source organism: uncultured bacterium (assembly GCA_903954065.1). Lineage (GTDB taxonomy): Bacteria > Verrucomicrobiota > Verrucomicrobiia > Verrucomicrobiales > V1-33 > CAJBME01. The sequence continues at coordinate 35,650 of CAJBME010000008.1, read as the reverse complement.
TTGTCCCGCGGCCAAACCCAGCGTCTGGTGCTGGCCAAAACACTGCTGCACCGGCCGAAAGTCATGATCCTTGACGAACCCGCCAGTGGCATGGACCCGCTGTCGCGGAGAAACCTGCGTCTGGCCCTGCGCAAGCTCGCCGCCGAGGGGACCACCGTCTTTGTCAGTTCGCACATTCTTGGCGAACTCGCCGAAATGTGCTCATCTCTCTGCGTCATGAACCGCGGCCGCCTGCTGGCCTCCGGTCCGGTGGATGAGGTGCGGCGTCTCATGGGGCGAGCCGAACGCACGCTGACCGTCGTCGTTCTCGACCGGGCCGCCGAAGCCGCCGCTTGGATCGCCCGCCAGCCAGGCACCGACGCCATCACCACCCACGGCCTCCGGCTCACCTTCCGCTTCTCCGCCAGTCAGGAGGAACAGGCCGCACTCATTACCGGACTGGTGCAGGAAGGACTGCGCCTCTCGTCGTTCGAAGAACAAAAATCGACGTTCGAAGACATCCTCGTCGAAGTGGCCGAAAACAACCAGACCGCATGAAATCCCCCGCTCCCTGGAAACTCTGGGCCAATCCCATCATCCGACGCTATGCGCGCGCCAGACTGCGGCCGCATGCCCTCGGCGTCGCCCTCATCCTCACCCTGATGGTCGCCGGATTTATATTCTTCAGCACCCGCACCGTCTCCATGTATCGCGGCGGCATGGCCGTCGTCGATGCCGAACGCATTCCTCTGCTGCCGCTGATGGCCTTACAGGCGCTGATCCTTTTTTTTCTTGGTACCGGCCAGGTCGCAGGCGGCATCACCGCCGAGGCGGATGAGGGCGTCCTCGAATACCAACGGCTGACGCCGCTCAGTCCGCTGACCAAGGTGCTCGGCTATCTCTTTGGTCTGCCCATCCGGGAATATGCCATGTTTGCCTGCACCTTGCCGTTCACCGCTTGGAGTCTGTGGCAGGGACAAGTCCCGTGGAGCGCTTGGGGACCAGTGTATCTCATTCTCATTTCTTCGGCCTGGCTCTACCACCTGACCGGACTGGTCGCCGGCACCGTGGTCAAAAACCGCCGCTGGGCATTCCTCGTCTCCATCGCCATCGTCTTCGCCCTCTACACCGTCATCCCGCAAGTCGCGAAATTCGGTCTCACCACCTTCAAGTATTTCACCATCTGGCCCGTATTTGAAGAAAACATGTCACACTTCGTCCCTCGAGAGGCCGGAGGCGTCTTTCGCACCGTCCAAGGAATGATGCCGGAGGTCCGCTTCTTCGGCCTGGGCTTTTCAGAAGTTGTTTTCTCCCTCTTCTCCCAAGCTGGCCTCATCCTGACGTTCGTGGTCATGCTCTGGCGTCGATGGCGTCACTCCGAGTCCCACCTTCTGGGCAAGGTATGGGCCGTCGGTCTGATGGCATGGACGCAAATCATGCTGTTAGGAAACGCGCTGCCACTCATTGCTCCCGGTCTTGTTTTTCCATCCCGCGAACTGCAACGACGCATATTGAATGTCCGCGGCTGGTCGCCGTCCATTAGCGAAGCCGTAGCCATGATCGGTCTTTACGGAATGGTCGCGCTTCTCCTGATGCTCGTCCTCACGCTGATCATCACACCTACCGTGGACGATCAGGTCCGCGGCCAGCGGCGGGCCCACAAACTCGGATGGCTACGCCCCCCATGGTTCTCCGATGAAGCCACATCGTTCTGGTTCGTGCTGGCGCTGGCCACCATCGGAGCCGCGGCCTGGACAGTTTTCGCTCAGGCGTTGATCCATTCCGATTGGTATGCCGGTCAGGCGCTCCCGGCTCACACCCCCTGGACATTCGGACTGGTGCTACTGGCCACCGGCCTGTCGTTCCACGCCCTCCTGGAAGGATGGGGTGGAAAACGCGTCTTCCTCGCCGTCATCTTCCTCGGTATCGCCCCACTCATGGTCGGAGCCATCCTCGGCGCCGCCAGCGACAACCTGCTCACGGCCTCCATGTGGCTGATCGGCCTCTCCCCTCTCGCCGCCCCCATCTTCGCCAGCCAGTCACTGCTCCCAACCATGGACCTCCCACTCGCCACCGCCCGCGCCATCCCCCCAGCTTTCTGGTTCTGGCAATGCGTCAGCGCCGTCGCCACCGCCGCCCTCGTCCACACCCTCTGGCGCCAAAAGAAAAATACCTAACCCGCCAGCCGCCTCGATCACACGCCTCTCACGCCGCCGCCGCCGCCTCGTGCGCCAGCAGCCACCGCTTGCGCTCAAGTCCCCCCCCATACCCGGTCAGCGCCCCGCCAGCCCCCAACACCCGGTGACACGGCACAATAATGAAAAATCGATTGCGACCGCTCGCCAAACCAACGGCCCGCGCCGCGCCCGGCTGACCCAGCGCCCGAGCAATTTCTCCATAAGAACGCGTCTCCCCAAAAGGAATGTCCACCAATACATCCCGGACTCGCTGCTGAAAGAGAGTGCCCGCAACCGCCAGTGGCACCGCAAATTGACGCCTCGTTCCTGCAAAATACTCCCGTAACTGGACCACAATTTCGTCAAACGGCTCGACCTCGTGCTTCCAACCGGGGTCGGGCGCCGCTATCGTCCGCCCGCCAAATTTTTCCAAATAAAGCCCGGTCAATACCCGTCCGCTGGAAGTGAGCCGCACGGTGCCTAGCGGACTAGCCATGGTGGTAAAAAAACGAGTCGCATCCATCCCCCATCATCGTTACCAGCATCCACCACATGGCAACGGAAGACAGGCCAGCCCGCCAGACGCGCCCTCCTGCTTTCTCGCACCCGGATAAATTCCCTTCCCCTGACCGCCGGAACCTGCTCCAGTCAGACTTGATGAACCCACGCCTCTTGCTCGTCACTTCCTCGCTCGCCCTGAGCGTGCTGATCGGCATCGTCCTCAGCCTCAGCCGCGGCCCCAACCAGTCAGCCGCCACCACCCAAGGCGCCTCCGCCGGCGCCAAACCACGCATCGGATTGTCCCTCGACACCCTCAAGGAAGAACGCTGGCAAAAAGACCGGGACCGTTTCGTCGCCGCCGCAGAAAAATTGGGAGCCGAAGTGCTCGTGCAGTCAGCTAACTCCGACGACACCCGCCAGATCCAAGATGTCGAATCACTCATCAGCAATGCCGTGGACGTCCTCGTCATCGTCCCTCACGACGGCGCCGCCATGGCCCGTGGCGTGGCCGCCGCCAAAAAAGCCGGCATCCCCGTCATCTCATACGACCGCCTCATCACCGGCGCCGACCTCGACCTCTACCTGAGCTTTGACAACATCAAGGTAGGTGAACTACAGGCCCGCTACCTCGTCGATGCCCTGCCCAACAAAAGAGGAAAAATCATCCGGATCTACGGCAGCAAAACCGATAACAACGCCAAACTCTTCAAGGAAGGCCAAGATCGTATCCTCGACCCCCTCATCAAATCTGGAGACATCCAGGTCGTCTTCGAAGACTGGGCCCTCGACTGGAAAACCGAAAACGCCAAGAAAATCGTCAATGCCGCCATCACCGCCCACGGCAAGGACATTCAAGGCGTGCTGGCCAGCAACGACGGCACCGCCGGAGGCGCCGTCCAGGCGCTGCTGGAAGAAGGGCTGGCCGGTCAGGTGCTCGTCACCGGACAGGACGGGGAACTGGCCGCCTGCCAGCGCATTATGCGCGGGACTCAAACCATGACCGTCTACAAACCGCTGCACCTCCTCGCCGATACCGCCGCCGCCATGGCCGTGAAAATGGCCAAACGAGAAGTCGTGGTGGCCAATGGCACAGTGGACAACGGCTTCGAATCCGTGCCCTCCGTCCTCAGCGACATCATCGCCGTCGATAAAACCAACATGATGGACACCATCGTGAAGGACGGTTTCCATTCCGCCGAATCACTGCAATGAACGGTCCGGCTCCCGCCCCCCAGCCGTCCGCCCACCTCGCCAGCGGCGGCGCCTCCCCCGCGTTACTCGAAGCCCGCAGTCTCACTAAACGCTTCGGCGGAGTGACCGCCCTGCACAACGTCTCATTCGACCTCCGGCCGGGTGAAATCCACGCCCTCTGCGGAGAAAATGGCGCCGGAAAATCCACCCTCATCAAAACCCTCTCCGGCCTGCACCCGCACGGTTCCTATGAGGGAGAAATCCGCCTCGACGGCGTAGAAGCACGCTTCCGCAGCCTGGCCGATGCCGACCGCGCCGGCCTCGCCGTCATCTATCAAGAACTCGCCCTCGTCGAGTCCATGACCGTGGCCGAAAACATCTTCCTCGGGCGCGAACGACGCCACGGACCATGGATCGACTGGGCCCGCACCCACCGCGATGCCGCCACTCTGCTGGCAAAGTTCCAGATCGACATCCATCCCGAAACCCCCGTCAACACCCTCGGCGTCGGCCAAAAACAGCTGGTGGAAATCGTCAAGGCGCTCAGCAAGGAGGCCCGCTTGCTCATCCTCGACGAACCGACCGCCGCCTTGGCCGGAGCCGAAACCGGAATCCTCCTCCGCATTCTCCGAGAACTGCGCGCCCAAGGCGTCAGCATCATTTATATATCGCACAAGCTCAATGAAGTCATGTCGATTTCAGACCGGATTACCGTGCTGCGAGATGGCGCCAGCGTGGCCACCATGGCCACCGCTGAAACCGACATTCCATCCATCATCCGCCACATGGTCGGTCGGAAAATCGAGGACCTCTATCCCCGAACCCGCACCCTCACGCCCGGAAAAGAAATGCTGCGCGTAGAACACCTGACGGTCGCCCCCAAGGCCCACGCCCCAGCCTGCCTGCATGACATTTCGTTCTCGGTCCGCGCCGGGGAAGTACTCGGAATCGGCGGTCTCATGGGAGCCGGCCGATCGGAACTCCTACTCCACCTCTTCGGTGCCTGGGGCCATCGCACCAGCGGCACGGTCGTCCTGCAAGGGCTCCCCCACCCTTCCCCCACCCCGGCCACCTCCATCCAACGAGGGCTGGTCATGGTCACCGATGACCGCAAACGCTTCGGCCTTCATCTCGACCTGCCCATCGGTACAAATTTGTCGCTCTCGTCGCTGCACAACGTGACGCGGGGTGGTCGGCTCGACCCCGTGGCTGAAGAACAGATTAATCAAAAATTCCATGCGGCTTTGCAGATCAAATCGCCTGGATTATGGGCCCGCGCCGGCAGCCTCTCCGGTGGCAACCAACAGAAAATCGTACTCGGCAAGGCGCTCATGACCGCTCCCCAAATCGTCTTTCTCGACGAACCAACGCGCGGCATCGACGTCGGAGCCAAGCTCGACGTCTATCAACTCATTAATCGCCTTACCGCCGAAGGCAAAGCCGTGGTCCTCGTCTCCAGCGAACTGCCCGAGTTAATGGGCATGAGCGACCGCATCATCATGCTCCACGCCGGCGCAGTGGGCGGCGTCTTTGCCCGTACCCCGTTCAACCAAGAAGAATTGCTGGCCGCCGCCATGGGCCAACGCTGAAACCGACCCGCACGCCGCCCGTCCGCGCATTCATTTTCCAGAATTTTAATCAGGCCATTATCGATTACGTCTCATGACCACCACCGCCCCCGCGACTTCCGCCCCCGGTTCCCCGGCGCCAGCCATGACCGGCAGCCCGCTGCGCGCGCTCACCATGCCCGCCATGCTGCTGGGCATTTGGGTTTTGTTTGCCCTGCTCTCGCCGCAATTCCTGAGCGCCCGCAATCTTTCGATGCTGATGATCGAGCTGTCGGCCACCGCCACCCTCGCGGTCGGCGTGCTGCTGGTTCTCCTGCCCGGACACACTGACCTCTCCGTCGGAGCCGGCGCCGGCCTGACCGGCGGCATCGCCAGTGTGCTGGTCTTTCAACACGGCTGGCCCGCCCCGGCGGCCCTCGCCCTCAGTTTCGTGTGCGGAGTGGTGCTGTGGTCGCTGATGGGGCTCTTTATTGTCAGAAACCGCATTCAAGCGTTCATCATCACCCTAGGCGGAATGCTCGCCTTCAAGGGCGCCTTCTGGCTTGTCATTCGCAGTGCGACGGTGCCTGTAGCACGGGGAGGCGAGTCCAACCTCTACGCCGCCATCACCACCTATTATTTACCGGCGTGGGCGGGCTGGTCCCTAGTCGCCGCGGTGGTCGCCCTGCTCAGCCTGCTCACGCTGCAGGGACGGAGGCGACGGACGGCCGTGGGCGCGGCTCTCGAACCACTGGAAATGGCGATACTGCGACTGATGGTGATCGCCCAAGCGCTCGCCCTCGTCGTCCTTGTCTGCAGCGACTATCGCGGCCTGCCACTCGCCTTTGTCATTCTCTGCCTGGTCGCCACCGTCGTCCACATCCTCACCCGACACACTCCTTTCGGCCGGTATTTGTACGCCATCGGCAGCAATGAGGAAGCCGCCGTCGTCTCCGGCATCCCAGTCCAAAAAGTCGTCATCACCGCCTTCACTCTGCTGGGAGGCATCGTGGCCATCGCAGGATTTATGTCCACCGCCTACGCCGGCGCCAGCACCACCACCGTCGGTGACCTCATGGAACTGGATGCCATCGCCGCCTGCGTCATCGGTGGCACAAGCCTCAAAGGCGGACGAGGGACCGTGCTGGGCGCCTTGTTCGGCGCCCTCATCATGGCCAGCTTACTCAACGGCATGACCCTGCTGGCCGTGCCCCCAGAACTCAAAATGATCGTCCGCGGCCTCGTGCTCGCCGTGGCCGTCTGGATGGACGTGCGGCTCGGCTCCGCGCAGTAGCTCCGAGCAATAACAACAGCCGCACTCGCAGTTGCAGTTGCAGTTGAACTTGCACTCGCACTCAACTGCTTCATTCTATTCTGGTAATTCATGATCACTGGCCCTGTCTCGTCCGTGTCCCGCCGCCGGGCGCTGGCCCAGCTGGCCACGCTGGTCGGTGCTGGAGTCGCGCTACCGGCCACCATCGGCCACCTACTGCCCCGCACCCGCACGTCCGAAGACGTCGTCACCGGACCGAACTTCGACCCCGCAGTGGAACGCCAATTCCTGATCAAGAAACCTCTTGGGTGGCTGTTAATTGGCAATTCCATGCTCAATTCACGCCTCCTGCCGGCACACCTCAGCGAAACTAGCGGCTGGGCGGTGCGTAAACTGGCCGAAGGGGGCACCCAGTCGGCCATCTGGTGGCTGTTTTTCAAGAATGTGCTGATCGCTTCAGGCGCACGCCCTCTCTGGGTTACGATCTTCTTCCGCGAAAGCGACCTGACCTGGCCCGATTTTCGCATCGGGGGCAACAATGCGGAACTGATCCGCCGACTCAAAACAGCGCACGAACCCGAATGGGATCAGGTCATGACGGGACGGAACGCCCTGCCCGGCCGCACCACCGTGGCCATGGAGAAATTCTTTGGCGTGGAGGATCATGACGATTGGGCGCGGCGCCGAGTTCAAGATGTGGCTTTCCGACTCACCGCTCTCGAAGGCATGAAACGCGGGGCGCGCCGGCTCGAACTCAATGAACATTTCTCCTTAGACCGGCTGCGCCATGATCTGGGCGACGACTCCGGAAACGACGGAAAAATACCCGACGCCCGCCAGCCCGACGGCCCAGCCGATGCCACCGACAGCCTGCCGCCCCCCGATCCCGGCATGTACGCTCAGGCCCCCTCTGTTTTTGACCCGTCGCCAGCCGCGTCGTTTTTACCGCACTTTATAGCCCTCGCCGCCCGCCACGACATCCGGCTACATTTCCACCGGGTCAAGCGCCGGCCGGACGCGAACGGCCAACGTCCGGATCTGCCCGTCTTTCGACGGTACATGGACGACCTCCAAGCCTACCTGAAACGCGAAGGCTGCGCCTACTCCGATGAGTCTGGGGACCGCGAACTCGCGCTGGACTGGTATCAAGACGGCGACCACCTCAACCGAGCCTTCCGGGAACCATTTGCCCGCAAATTCTGGTCACTGGTCCAGCCTCAAATCGGACCACCGCCGCCCGGTGGAGGCCGCCCGCCGCAGCCCGCGGGCTGAACCAGAAGCTCACCGTCCACTCATGGTTTTCCAAAGCTTCACCTACCTGTGGTTCCTCCTGTGCGTCCTGACAGGATACTTCGCGCTCCAATGGCCGTCCAATCGCGGCGCCTCCTGGGCCCGGTCCGCCCAAAACCTCTGGCTCCTCGCCGCCAGTTACACGTTCTACGGCTGGGTCACCCCATGGTGGCTGATCCTCATCGCCACCACCACCGTGGTCGACTTCACAGCCACCCGAAAAATCACCGCCGCCAGCACACAACGAGGCCGCCAACAATGGCTCATCGCCAGCTTGATCGTCAATTTCTCCATCCTCTGCGCCTTTAAATACTTCGGCTTCTTCGCCACCAACGTGACGGCCGCTCTACAGTCCGTCGGACTGCCTAGCACTTGGCTGACCACCAACCCTGCCGGCAGCTTCCTCCTCCACGTCGGCCTGCCCGCAGGCATCTCATTCTTCACGTTCCAAAGCGCCAGCTGCGTCATCGACGTCTACCGCGGCCAAGCCACCAGTCGCCATTCCCTCGTCGATTACGCCCTCTTTGTCTCGTTTTTCCCGCAGCTGGTGGCCGGTCCGATCGAACGGTCGGAAAACCTCCTGCAACAGGTAGACCATCCACGGCAACCAAGTCTGAGCGGATGGAAGTCCGGCCTCGTGCTCATCTTCTGGGGATTGTTTCAAAAACTCGTCATTGCCGACAGTGCCGCCGTGCTCGCCAACAAGGTCTTTGCCTTGGAGAGCCCATCCTTTCCGATTCTTTGGGCCGGGGTGCTCTGCTTCGGCGTGCAGATTTATGCCGACTTCAGCGCCTACACCGATATCGCCCGCGGCTCGGCACGTTTGCTCGGCTTCGAACTGCTCAAGAATTTTGACCACCCGTATCTGGCCCAGTCGCCGGTCGACTTTTGGCGGCGCTGGCACATCACGCTGAGCACATGGTTCCGCGATTACGTCTTTATTCCGCTCGGAGGGTCACGTCAGGGGACGGCCGGAACCCTCCGGGCCGTACTCATCACCTTCCTGCTGTCCGGTCTCTGGCATGGCGCCAGCTGGAATTTTGTTTTGTGGGGAGTGTTTCACGGCCTGCTCGTGGCCGTCTGGCCCCACCTCGCGCGCGCCGTCCCGCTGCTCCACCGGTCGGGCGGAAGAATGGGCTCCGTCCTGCGCGTGACCCTCACTTTTAGCCTCATCCACATCGGCTGGCTCCTCTTCCGAGAACACACCCTCAGCGGACTCGGCCGCGCCTTCTCACTCAATCCCTTCGAGGCCCCAGTCGCCCACTGGCGCATGGGACTCGGTCTCGTCGCCGAAGCCTGGATCTACGGACTGCCACTGCTCATAGTCCTGCCGCTGTTGAAATCACTCCACCTGCTGCCCGCCAGCAACGACCCCAGACTGCTGACGTGGAAATGGACCACGCTGCAAAGCCTGGCCCTCGCCTTCTGCCTACTCGGCATCGTCATCCTTCGGAGTTCCGTCGGAAGCGACTTCATCTACTTTGCCTTCTAAAGAAGGTCAGTAAATGAGGGGAAATCGAAAACAAGTCAGCCCACCAATCGTTCAACCCGGCCGGTAGCAGCGCTCAGCACAGCCGTGTCAACAATCTGCTGACCCAGTCGCGAGATTTCCGGAGTCAACGGTCCGATCAGCGGCGCGCCCGTCTCCAGATGATGGAGAAAGTGTTGAATAGGGTTTTGGTGGGGAGCGACGAGCGGAGGCACAGGCAGATCGCGCCCCTGCGGACAATCACGTGTCTGCACGTGCAGAGTTTCGGCATAATCCCAGGATGAGATGGTGCCATCTGTCCCTTTGAGGACGTACCCGCAGCGCGGCTGAGGTTGGTGGGTCCAAGGATCGGTGAATGTCCCCCAGCGGGTCTCGCACGTCGACAACCCGTCATCATAGCGCAATACCGCCACACAGTGCTCATCCACCTCTAGCCCCGGCGTCGCCCACGTCATGGCACTCACTTCGCGGGGCGCTCGGCCTTCGAGATACCACGTGGCCATCGTGGTTCCATACCCCAGATAATCAAGCAACGAGCCACCGCCTTCAGCCTTTTTGTAGAACCAGCTTTGTGCCTTTTGTTCGGCCGTCGGTTCCATCTCAATTTTGTCGGCCCCATGATACAGCGGCCCGCGATTTCCACCGTAGGTGTGCACCTCAGTAATCGTGCCCACCAGACGCTGGCGTACGGCCAGTTCAAAAGCATAGACATGACTCGCACTCCAGACGCTCGGCCAGTTGATGGCCAGCGTGCCGCCACCCGCACGGGCCGCCGCCACCATCCGGTCAGCTTCAGCCAGAGTCGCCGCAAACGGCTTCTCCACCATCAAGTGCGCCCCACTCGGCGCCACCCGCGCCACCCAGTCCGCATGCGTCGCCGCACTGGGACACAACAAAACGACGTCCGGCTTGGTCGCCGCCAAACATGCCTGCTCGTCAGTGAAAATCTGGTCGTCACGCAATCCGAAATTCTTCCGCGCCCCCTCCATCCGCTCCCGCTGAGGGTCGCAAATACCCACCAGATCAGCTTGCGGATGCTCCTGCGTAAACCGAAGCAAATCCCCCATGTGAAAATGATCGAAATTGATCCCGGCAATTCTCCAACGACGTTGATTCATGCCCGACTCTTCCCTCCAGAAGGTGGCCCCTCAAGTGATTTCACTCCGCCCAACCCCACCACTGAAGTCGATCCGAAAAATCCGCCTGTCAAAATCAAGACCCATGACCATGTCCCCATCACATTTTTTCCACGCCATGGCCGCGGCCGTCCTGCTTCTAACCAGCCTCCAGCCAGCTCTGGCCGCAGCCCCCCCGCCTAATGTCGTGCTTATTTTTACAGATGATCAAGGCTACGGGGACGTCGGCGCTTTCGGAGCCACTGGATTTTCCACGCCTCACCTCGACAGCTTGGCCCGCGACGGAGTGAAGTACACCAACTTCCATGTCGCTCAGGCCGTCTGTTCCGCGTCCCGCGCCGCCCTACTCACCGGATGTTATCCCAACCGCATCGGCCTTCATGGCGCCCTCGGCCCATCATCATCCCACGGTCTGCATCCGAATGAAACAACTCTGGCCGAACTCATGAAAGCCCAAGGATATGCCACCGGCATGGCCGGTAAATGGCACCTCGGTCACCATGAACCCTTCCTGCCCCCTCATCACGGGTTCGACGAATCTTTCGGCCTGCCATACTCAAACGACATGTGGCCCCACCACCCCGAGGCCGGACCAGATGCTTACCCTCCGCTGCCCCTCATGGAAAATGGCCGCATCGTCGATGAAGAAGTCACCCCGGAAGAACAAAGCCAGCTGACCAAGCGCCTCACGGAGCGAGCCGTCTCATTTATCGACCGGCATCACGATCAGCCGTTTTTTTTCTATCTGGCCCACCCCATGCCACATGTGCCGCTTCATGTCAGCGAGGCGTTCTCCGGCAAGTCTACGCATGGAATTTTTGGAGACGTCATGATGGAAATCGATTGGTCTGTCGGCCAGGTGTTAGCCGCTCTGGACCGGCACGGATTGACCCAAAACACGCTGGTTATCTTCACCAGTGACAATGGTCCATGGCTGAGTTATGGCGCCCACGCCGGAAGCGCCGGTCCGCTCCGAGAAGGCAAAGGCACGGTCTGGGAAGGAGGCATTCGCGTCCCCTGCCTGATGCGCTGGCCCGAGCGACTGCCCGCCGGCACCGTCAACGACTCGATGATCATGACCATCGACCTGCTGCCCACGCTGGCCCAACTCATCGGCGCCGCGCCGCCAGCCCTGCCGGTCGACGGACGCGACGTGTGGCCACTGCTCTCCGGCCAGCCAGACGCCGCTTCTCCACACACCGGCTACGGACTGTGGTATGCGCAAAACGAACTGCAGGCCGTGATCAGCGGCGACGGCCGGTGGAAACTACTGCTGCCCCACCGCTACCGCACCCTGAACGGACGCGCCGGCGGCGTAGGCGGCCAGCCCGTGCGCTACGAAAACACCCAGCTGTCCAGCCCGGCACTTTACGACCTGCAAAATGACATCTCTGAATCCACCGACGTCGCCCCCACCCATCCTGACGTCATGGAACGCCTGCTCGCATTCGCCGAATCCTGCCGCAACGAACTCGGCGACACCCTCACGCACCGCACCGGAATAGGTGTCCGAGCCCCCGCCACCGTGGCCACTCCGCCGAAAAACTAGTCACTCCATCAAGCCCGAAAAAGGACAACCCCATCACTGCGCTGCGCCGAGCGGCGGTCATCATCCCACCACCCACGCCGATTTCATTCCCGGGCCTTGGAATCAATCCAAATCGTGACCGGCCCGTCATTCTCCAGAGCCACCCGCATATCAGCCCCAAACTGTCCGGTCGCCACGGGTTTCCCGAGTTCCTTTTGCAACAGAAGGATGAAACCCTCATACAAAGGAATGGCGGCTTCCGGCCGGGCCGCCCGAATGAAGCTCGGTCGATTACCTTTTTTTGTACTCGCGTGCAGGGTGAACTGGCTGACCACCAACACCTCACCGGCCACTTCAGCCAGAGAAAGGTTCATCGCCCCTTCCACATCAGCAAACAACCGCATCTTGGCAACTTTTCCAGCCAGCCAAGAGGCATCCTCTCCCGTGTCGGCCGCCTCAACCCCGACAAAAATCAAAAAACCACGCCCAATGCGGGCCGTCTCCCGCCCATCAATCGTCACGGTCGCGTGACTCACTCGCTGCAATAAGAGTCGCATCGCCTACACCTAAACCCCATCCCCCGCCAGATGCCTTGAAAATTTTTGCCTCCTCCCCATGAATCCCCCCCCGTCATTCTCCCAGCTCTCCGCTCATCGCCTCCGCCCGGCGCAGGCGCGCCATCATACACCGCTCTACATCCCGAATAAAGTCCTCCGGCTCCGCCGGTGAAATCACCACCGTGCGGGCCGGAAACCGCAACACCACCACCCGACGGGGGTCCGTCACCCACGCCCGATACCGGCCCAACAACCGGTTGAAATAAAACCCCGTAAACGAAAAAAAACCTCCATTGCCCCACAACCGCACACTCCATCGCATCGCCCCAGACTCAACCCGAGCCGACATTAACTCCGCCAAGGACACCCGCGTGCACCAAAACAAACGGCGTACCCAAATCTCCTCCGAGGTCACACGATACCCCCGGATCAGAAACAACATCGACCCGACAATCACCGCCAACGGCAACCACGCCAGCCAACGCACCAATAACTGATCAGAACACCACATCAACACCGCACCCACCGCACACCCCGCCGTCGCCAATGCGGAAACAATCCGCAACGACCAACCCCATGGCGCAGAATACTCTTTCATCATCCATTCCCACTCTACTCACCCCCGCCAGTTCCGCCGGTCAAAACCGCAAATCACCCGCCACCTCCGCCACCACTCGATGCAGGAGGCGACTCTGACCGGCCTGACCGAGTTCTGACCGGGTCATATATGGTATTTGCACGCGAGACAAGAGGCGTCTACCATCCACCTCCCCGCGATGCCGATCACGCGCTGCAGGCCGAATCCGGCATCGCAAATGCTCACTGAGCGCTTAACCGCGATTTTTTTTAAGCTTTATGATCACTAGCCACGGCACTCCGACGACCTCTCCCGGTTCGCTGCATCGCCCAGAATTGGAGCGCGATGCCTGCGGGGTGGGCTTTATCGCATCCTTCAAGGGGGAGAAGTCCAACCGCATCCTCCAGTTTGGATTGCAGTCCGTCTGCCGGGTCACCCATCGGGGGGCGGTCGATGCGGACCGCAAAACGGGAGACGGGGCCGGGGTACTCACGCAGATACCGTTCAAGATTTTCGAACCTTGGTTACAGGAGAAAGGGATTGTTTTGGAAAATGGTCCTGATGATCTGGGTGTCGCGATGATGTTTCTGCCGCGGCGCGATGTTGAGCAGCGCACGCTGGCGAAAAAGATCGCTGTCGAGACAGCAAAGGAACGCGGTCTCACCGTCCTCGGATGGCGCATGCCGCCACAAAACAAGAATGAACTAGGTGACAAAGCGCGCCTGATGCGCCCGAGCATCCGCCAACTCCTGTTTGCCCGCCCATCCGGCATGGACGCCGATACCTATGAACGCGAGCTCTACCTGACGCGAAAATTGATCGTCCGCCGCTGCTTCGAAGCCGGCTTGACCGACGAACCCGTCTACATCGCCTCATGCTCGCACCGCAGCATCGTCTACAAAGCCCTCTGCCTTCCCACCGCACTCGCGAAATTCTACGGAGACTTGGAAAATCCAGCGTATGAGACGAGCCTCTGCTTGTTTCACCAGCGCTTCAGCACCAATACTTTCCCTACATGGCCGTTGGCCCATCCGTTCTCGATGCTCTGCCATAACGGCGAAATCAATACGGTTAAAGGAAACCGCAACTGGATGCGCTCAAGAGAAACCGATTTCGAAAGCCCACTGTGGGGAGCAGACGTCGCCAATCTCGCCCCAGTGTGCGACCCACGGGAATCGGACTCGGCCAGCCTCAATGCCGCCCTGGAATTGCTGGTCCTCTCCGGACGCCAGCCCGAACAGGCCATGGCCTTGCTCGTGCCGCCCGCTTACGGCATCGACCCGTTCACCAGCGAGGCGGAAAAAGCCTTTTATCGGTATCAGGAAAGTTTTTCCGAACCATGGGACGGCCCGGCCGCCATCGTTTGCTCCGACGGTCGCAGCATCTGCGCCGCCTTGGACCGGAACGGCCTGCGTCCATCACGATTCAAAATCACCAAAGACGGACTGATCGCCGCCGGCTCAGAAGTAGGACTGGTTCAGCTCGATGACGAAACCGTGATCCAAAAAGGCCGCCTCGCCCCAGGCGAAAGTATGGTGGTCGATACCGTCGCCCAAACCATCCGATTCAACGCCGAAATTAAACAAGCGCTGGCTTCCCGCCATCCGTACGCCGAATGGCTCGCCCGCCACCGCGTGGAATTCGCCACCCTCGCAGGACCGTCCATTCCCACCCCCACCGGAGATCTCGATATCTTGGGGCTTTCTCAAAAGCAGGCAGCTTTCGGCTACACCGACGAGGAGCTGAACATGGTGATCACCCCCATGATCAAAGAAGGCATGGAAGGGACCTACAGCATGGGCGACGACGCCGCCCTCTCGGTACTCAGCCTCCAACCACGCGTCCTCTTCACCTACTTCAAACAACTCTTTGCTCAGGTCACCAATCCGCCGATCGATCCGATTCGCGAGCGCCTCGTCATGTCGCTTGGAGTCGCCCTCGGCTGGTATCGCAACTTCCTCGCCGAAACCGCCGATCATGCCAAAGTCATCTGGCTGGAAACACCGTTTCTCTTTGATCACGAACTGGAAAAACTGAAATCATTAAGCGAAACGTTTCCCGCCCGCACTCTGGACAGCACCTGGCCCGTCGCCGCGGATACCTCAGGCTTGGAAGCGGCCGTCCGCCGTCTCTGCGCCGAAGCCGAACAAGCGGTCGATGACGGGATCCGCATCCTGATCCTGTCCGACCGGGCCGTCGACCACGACCGGGTCGCGGTGCCGGCTCTGCTCGCCACCGGCGCCGTGCACCACCACCTCGTCCGCTGCGCCAAACGACTGCGCCTGTCCATCGTGGTCGATACCGGCGAAGCACGAGACGTGCATCAAGTCAGTTGTCTTTTTGGATACGGAGCGCAAGCCGTCTGCCCTTATCTTGGCGCGGAAACCGTCCGGGAATTGCTCCAGAAAGATGCTTCCGGCAAGGTGTTTGCAGGCAAACCCCTCGATGAGGCCCTCGTCAAATACCGGGCCGCCCTGGAAAAAGGCGTGCTCAAGATCATGTCCAAAATGGGGATCTCCTGCCTCCAAAGCTATCAAGGCGCGCAGATCTTCGAAGCCGTCGGCCTCAGCAGCGAACTGACCGATTTTGCCTTCACCGGCACCCCCAGCCAAATCGAGGGCATCGGCTTTACGCAGATCGCCCAAGAATCGCTCATGCGCCATCACGCCGGTTTCGGCGCCGCCGTTCCCCAAGAAATCAAACTCGGCGACCCCGGATTCTACCGGTTCCGCCGCGAAGGTGAAAAACACGCCCTGCACGGCCAGACCATCAAAAATTTCCACACCTTCGTCCGAGAGAACGATCCGGCAAAATACGCCGCTTACGTCAACGAAATTAAGAGCGTCCAGCCGATTGCCCTGCACGACCTCTTTACTTTTAACCCTGCCAAACTCGGCTCGCCTATTCCCCTCGACGAGGTGGAACCCATCGAGGCCATCCGCGTCCGCTTCACCACCGCCGCCATGTCGCTGGGGGCCATCTCGCCCGAAGCCCACGAGGCGCTGGCCGAAGCCATGAACGAAATCGGCGGCAAGTCGAACTCCGGTGAAGGCGGCGAAGACCCCGTCCGCTTCAAACACCGCGCCGATGGCTCATGGCTCAATTCCAAGATCAAACAGGTCGCCTCAGGCCGCTTCGGGGTCACCGCAGAATACCTCGCCAGCGCCGAGGAAATTGAGATTAAAATGGCTCAGGGCGCTAAACCCGGCGAGGGCGGACAGCTCCCCGGCTACAAGGTCAATGCCCTAATCGCGCGACTGCGCCGCACCCAACCCGGCGTTCAACTCATCTCGCCGCCGCCCCACCACGATATCTACTCCATCGAGGATCTGGCGCAGCTCATCCATGACCTCAAAGAGGTCAATCCCCGCGCCCGCATCTGCGTCAAATTGGTCGCAGAAACAGGCGTCGGCACCATCGCCGCCGGCGTCGCCAAGGCCAATGCCGACATCATCCTCATCTCCGGTCACGAAGGCGGAACCGGCGCCTCCCCGATTTCTTCCATCAAACACGCCGGCTTGCCATGGGAACTCGGACTCGCCGAGACTCAGCAAGTATTGATGCTCAATAATTTGCGCAGCCGCGTAACTCTTCGGACCGATGGAGGCCTGCGCACCGGTCTCGACATCGTCCACGCCGCCATCCTCGGCGCCGAAGAATATAACTTCGGCACCATCGCCCTCATCGCCCTCGGCTGCGTCTACGTGCGCCAATGCCACCTCAATACTTGCCCCGTCGGCGTAGCCACTCAGCGCGATGACCTGCGCGCCAAATTCAAAGGCAAAAAAGAACATGTCATCAACTTCTTCAATGCCGTCGCCGAAGAAGTCCGACATCACCTCGCCGCCCTCGGCGTCCGACGCCTCGACGAAATCATCGGCCGCCCGGAATACCTCCAACAACGAATCGTGCCCGGCCACCCAAAGGCCAATGCCCTCGACCTCTCAAAACTGCTGCACGACGTGGCCAGCGCCAAAAACCTCGACCTCCCGCGCCGCTGCCTCGAAAATCGTAACGACGGCCTCCACGACCACCCGCTCGATGACAAAATCATCCAGCGCGCCAAAGACGCCATCCGCGATAAAATGCCGGTCCGCCTTAGCTTCGACATTCAGAATACCCACCGCAACATCGGTACTAAACTGAGCGGCGAGGTGGCTTTTCTCCATGGTGATCACGGCCTGCCCGAAGGAACCATCACCATCGATCTTCATGGTAGCGCCGGACAAAGCTTC
Source organism: uncultured bacterium (assembly GCA_903954065.1). GTDB lineage: Bacteria > Verrucomicrobiota > Verrucomicrobiia > Verrucomicrobiales > V1-33 > CAJBME01. The sequence goes on along the minus strand of CAJBME010000008.1, from coordinate 18,170 downwards.
GGCACTTTCCTCTGCGGCGGCATTGTCCTCCGCCTCACCGGTGAAGCCAATGACTACGTCGGCAAAGGCATGACCGGCGGGAAAATCATCGTCCGCCCGCCCGACAAAACCGGCTTTGTGCCGACCGACAACAGCATCCTCGGCAATACCTGCCTCTACGGAGCCAGTGGCGGTCACCTCTTCGCCAACGGCCGCGCCGGCGAACGCTTCGCCGTTCGCAACTCCGGAGCCACCGCCGTCGTCGAGGGCGTCGGTGACCACGGGTGCGAATACATGACCAATGGCGTGGTCGTCATCCTCGGACCCGTCGGCCGGAATTTCGGCGCCGGTATGTCCGGCGGCATCGCTTACGTGCTCGACGAAACCGGTCATTTCCCCCAACTGGCTAATCTCGAGATGATCGAACTCAGGCCCGTAGACGATATCGCCGACATCGCCCTGCTTCAAGAGTTGACCTACAACCACCTCGACGCCACCGACAGCGCCAAAGCCTCGGCCCTGTTGTCCGACTGGCCAGCCTCCCAAAAGAAGTTTTGGAAGGTCCAGCCGAAACAAGCCCCCGCCGCGGCCCCGACCCCAGCCGCCGCCCCCGTCTCGGCTAAAGTGTAAATGGCGGCCCAGCACCGCTCCTCCCCATCCTCCTTGGCTAGATTCTTTTCACTTCAGCGCGTCCCAAACTCCCGGGGATGATCCATAAAAACACGGTGCCAAAGCTCAAGCGTCACCAGTGAGACGACCTGCCGAGTTGGTACCGACTCGCGGGTCGTATTCATGGCGGCAATTAAGGCCGTCACTTTTTTAGGATTGAAATACCCACGCTTTTTAAGCTGCCCGGCATTCAATGTCTCAGCGACCAGTGTCCTAAACTCGGGCTGATCAAAGAAAAACCCCGACGGCACTTGGGGCGGACGCGACACCCGACGCGCCACGGTCTTGGGCAGCACCGCGTCAGCCAGCCGCCGCTCGATCACTTTGTCCGTCCATCGGGTCATCTTCAGATGCGGCGGCATCGTGAAAACTTGCTCGATCAAGCGGTGATCAAGAAACGGGCTCCGATACTCCACCCCCTGCGCCATGGCAGTTTTGTCCTGTATCAGCAACGTACAATCCTCGAGCCACCCACCATACGAGCTCTTCAGCACACGATCGAGAAACGGGCCGGAACGGTCGTCTCCGCCCTCGCTGGCCATCGCCGCATCCGTCGCCAGTGACTTGAATTCATCAGCATACACATCGCGTCGTTCGTCCATGGCCCAAAGCGTGCGCAACGCGAGACAATTGTGATTAAGATCACGCTGGTCATAATTCTTCAGAAATTGATACAATCGCCGCTTGCCACTGCGGCCCAGCCCCGCCGAAAACCGCGAAAAGAGTGGCCACACTCCGCCCGGAGTCAGCTTTAAGCCAGGCAACATCAACCCGCTGCGCACCACGCCAGGCACCAGACGGCGCCACCCCTCCGCCCACATCATAACCGCGTGAAACTCGCTGCCCCCGAAAAGCTCGTTCGCCCCAGCCCCGCTCATGACAATTTTCCCGTCAGCCGCCACCCGCCGCGCGATCAGAAAACCAGCAATCGCCAGCGGATCACTAACCGGCTGGTCCAAATGCCAGACCACCTCCGGCCACGCGCGAAAATCTTCCGCCGTCATCCGCACCTCACGATACCCAAGCCCCAGCGCCGCCGCCGTCTCAGCCGCCGCCGATGCCCCGCCACCACCGCCAAATCCAAGACCATACGAGGACCGCCCCACCCCAAGCTTCACCATCGCCGCCGCCGTCAGCGCCGAATCAATTCCACCATCCAAATACACACCCGCCCCCGACACACCTCCCACACAATGCCGCACCGCCTGCCCCCAGCGCGCCTCAAAACTTTCATAATACGCCTCGTCCCCGTCATCCACCCGCCCGACACCACCACGCAACCGAATCTCCCACCACCGACAAACCTCCACCGCCCCGTCCGCCCGACACCGTAAATAATGCGCCGCCGGTAAAGCAAAAATTCCGCTGAACATCGTCTGCGGCCCAGGCACATGGCCCAACATCAAATAAGGATCAATAGCCCGAATGTTCGGCCTCGCCTCCACATGCACACTTTGCAACAAAGCCTTGATCTCGCTGGCAAAGAGAAACCGCCCGCCCGCCGCCGTGTAATACAATGGCTTCTGCCCACAACGATCGCGAACAAGGAAAAAATCTCCCGTCTTCGCATCGTGTAGACACATCGCAAACATCCCGTTCACCCGCGCGAGTACCCCGTCCAACCCCCACTCCTCGTACCCATGCACCAAAACCTCCTCATCACTAGAACCAGTCAATAAATGCCCGCGCTCCCGCAGCTCAGCCGCCAGCTCGTCCGCATTGTAAATCACCCCATCCTTCACCACCACCACCGTCCGGTCTTCAGAAAACACCAGAGCTCCCTCACCATCACCAGCCGCCCCAGCCGCCCCAAAAAGCCGCCGCACCCCCATCGCAAACGACCGTTCACCACGCCCCACAAATGATCCCATACCATCCGGCCCGCGATGCCGAATGGCTTGACCCATTTTTTCCAGCAGGCCGTCCTCCTGAAATCCCGCAAAACCGTAAATGCCGCACATGTTGCCTGTAGAGAATGCCCCGAACCAGTCCGTCTGCATGCAGATTGTTGTCGCAGTTTTCCCGCCGCCTCCGCACCATCATCAACACCCGGCCCAGCCGGAGAACTGAGTCATACAGACTCAACAGCGTGCGCCAATTCGAACCAGCCTGCGACTTTATGACACGGAAAGTCCCGCCCCAGCCGGATTATGCCTTTGTTTAATGACTTGTTTACCAATGTTTTGAAAGAATCGGAACTAACGGCCCGTCTCCTGCATGAGGACTGGTGTCCTCCGCGGACTCGTCCTTCCATCTCATCCCTTCCCCCATCACTCCATCACTTCCCGTTTTTATGTCCCCCGATCGCTTTACCGTCAAAACACAGGAAGCCTTCCAAAGCGCCGTCTCGACCGCCCAGCGCTTCGGCCATGCCGAACTCAAACCCTCCCACGTCCTGCTCGCCCTGCTGGAACAAGAGGGCGGCGTGACATCCCCCATCCTCGAACGCGTCGGCGTCAAACCCACCGCCCTGAAACAAGCCGTCGAAAGCCACCTCGCCCGCCAACCGAAAGTCTCCGGCGGTAGCGGCGGCCAACCCGCCCTCGCCTTCGACTTTCGAGAATTGATGACTCAGGCCGAAAAAGAACAATCAGGCCTCAAAGACGAATTCCTGAGCGTAGAACACCTCCTGCTCGCCCTCACCAAAACTCGTACCGACATCGAATCGGTCATCAAAGACTCGGGCCTGCGCCACGATTCCCTGCTCGCCGCCCTCAAAGAAGTCCGCGGTGCCCAACGCGTCACCGATCAGGATCCAGAAGGGAAATACCAAGCGCTGGAAAAATACGGCACCGACCTCACCGCCCGCGCCCGCGCCGGTAAAATCGACCCCGTCATCGGCCGTGACGAGGAAATTCGGCGCGTCATGCAAGTCCTCTCCCGCCGTAGCAAAAATAACCCAGTCCTCATCGGCGAACCGGGCGTCGGCAAAACCGCCATCGTCGAGGGCTTGGCCCGCCGCATCGTCGCCGGTGACGTTCCAGATTCACTCAAGGACAAACGCGTCATCTCCATGGACATCGGAGCCATGGTCGCCGGCGCCAAATACCGCGGCGAATTCGAGGAACGTCTCAAGGCATTCCTCAAAGAGGTCACCTCCAGCGAGGGCCGCATCATCTTGTTCATCGATGAACTCCACACCATCGTCGGCGCCGGCAAAACCGACGGAGCCATGGACGCCGGTAACCTGCTCAAACCCCAGCTCGCCCGCGGTGAACTCCACGCCGTCGGCGCCACGACCCTCGACGAATATCGCAAACACATCGAAAAAGATCCCGCCCTCGAACGACGGTTCCAGCCAGTCATGGTCGGTGAACCCAGCGTCGAGGATACCATCGCCATCCTCCGCGGCGTAAAAGAAAAATACGAGGTCCACCACGGCGTGCGCATCCAAGACAATGCCCTCGTCGCCGCCGCCACTCTCTCCAACCGCTACATCACCGACCGCTTCCTGCCCGACAAAGCCGTCGACCTCGTCGACGAGGCCGCTTCACGTCTGAAAATGGAAATCCAGTCGAAACCGACCGAGGTCGATCGCATCGATCGCGAAATCATGCAGCTGGAAATCGAACGCACCTCGCTGGCTAAAGAAAAAGATGACGCCAGCCGCGAACGACTCAAGAAACTCGATGCCGAACTGGCCAACCTCCGGGAAAACTCCACCGCCCTCAATGCCCAGTGGGAAAATGAAAAGAAATCACTCGTCACCGTGAGCGAATTCGGCGCCAGTCTGGAAAACGCCAAACTCGAACTCGAACAAGCCGAACGCCGCGGCGACCTGAGCAAAGCCGCCGAAATCAAACATGGCGTACTCCCAGGGTTGCAACAACAACTGGCCGAGGCCGAAGCCGCCCTCAAAGAAAGCGCCGCCGGCCCACGCCTGCTCTCCCAAGAGGTCGCCGAAGAAGACATCGCCAAAGTCGTCGCCGCTTGGACAGGAATCCCCGTCTCCCGCCTCCAAGAAGGTGAACGCGCCAAACTCGTGCACATGGAAGACCGCCTGCGCGATCGCGTCGTCGGCCAGTCCGATGCCATCACCGCCGTTTCCAATGCCGTGCGCCGCGCCCGCGCCGGCCTGCAAGACGAAAACCGACCGATCGGGTCGTTCCTCTTCCTCGGCCCCACCGGCGTTGGCAAAACCGAGCTGTCCAAGGCCCTTGCCGAATTCCTCTTCGATGACGAACAAGCCATGACCAGGATCGACATGTCCGAATACATGGAAAAACACAGTGTCAGCCGCCTGATCGGAGCGCCTCCCGGCTACGTCGGATATGAGGAAGGCGGACAGCTCAGCGAAACCGTGCGCCGCCGCCCTTATAGTGTCGTGCTTTTCGACGAGGTCGAGAAGGCGCATCCCGATGTGTTTAACGTCCTCCTGCAAGTCCTCGATGACGGCCGTATCACAGACGGTCAAGGCCGCACCGTGGATTTCCGCAACACCGTGCTCATCATGACGAGCAACATCGGATCCCAAGCGATTCAGGACGAATCCAACAGCGAACAACGCGAAGCCGTGGTCCGCAGTTCACTCAAAGAATTCTTCCGCCCAGAATTCATCAATCGCATCGATGAAATCGTCATCTTCGACCGCCTGCGCCACGAGGACCTCGACCGCATCGTCCTGCTGCAGGTCAAGCGTGTCATCGACCGCCTCGCACGCCAAAACATCATCCTTCAGGTGGAAGACGCCGCCGTCCGCGTGCTCGCCAGCGCCGGTTATGACCCAGTCTTCGGCGCCCGCCCGCTGAAACGCGCCATCCAGAAACACCTGCTCGACCCACTCTCACTCGAGGTCCTCGAAGGTAAATGGAAGGACGGCGACTCCATCCGCGCCACCGAACAAGCCGGAAAAATCGTGTTTGCCCGGGGCTGAGCGTACCGCCCAGTCACCCTCCCTCACGCCAGCGGCCGGCCACGCCACCGACTGGTTTCATCCCGAGTGTTCCGCCTCCCGTTCATTTCCAGCATCGCCCCCGCCGCCGACCCCGGCCGGGGCCTCATTCCTCAACGCACCGGCATGGAATAAAACATCGTCATGGCTTCGCGGAGGACCGGCTGTGAGGCGGCAGCGCGGTGAATCGCATCCGGTCTCCCGTCAACGCGGGCCAGCAAATGATACGCTCCTAGCGCTTCAAAAGTGGCGTTCAGCCCTGCCTGCATGGGCAGCCTTTGCGTGCCATCGGCAAGGACGTTTTCAACCAAACCCCACGGGGGAAACAGGTCGAGTGCTTTCATGCGGTTGAGCACGGCGAGGGGAGCTGCTGGATTCGGGTCGACCGCTGCTGACATCAAGATGTAGTGCGGGTGAAGCAGCGCCTGATCTGGTAGTTCTGTGCCGCCGACATGGTACCCAATGCCGCCGGCACCTTCACCCGCGGACAATCCATACAGCCCGTGCCGCCGCGCATAGCCATCAGGCGGCTGGCTCTTTTGAAAATAAGCTTTTTGGTCAGCCAGCAGCCGCCGCCGCCCCTCAAGCCAGTCGGCTCCACTCACGGCGTCAGCGGTGGGCTGGTCAAAATCGGGAAACAACAGGCTTTGAATTTCCGCGATGAATCCGGTCCCTTGGTGAACGCGTCCGCCGGCAGCCATCCGGGGAGCCAGGGCTCCCTGCGAGGCCACGCGCTGCAGGAGGAGCACCAGCGCGGTCTCCCCGCCCCAGTCGCGCCAGATGTGCGGAATACGAGTGGTGCCGTCGTCACGAAAACCGTGGCTGACGTAACCGTCATCGGTCCGCAATAACCCAAAATCAACGGCACGCATAGCCCCAACAACCGCCGTCTCGACCTCGGTATCACCCAACAACACGGCCGCCAACAACGCCGCATGAAGAAAAATCGCCGTGTCCACTGTGCTGAACTCAGTGCCCGGATGAATGCCAAATCCTCCATCCACCCGCCGTGAAAAATGCGGCAGCAACCCGTGCGGCCCAGCCAGCCCGGACACCGCCGCCCACGACTGCCTTAAAAGACGCACCGCCTCAACCGGAAGCACCACTCCCCGGTCGGCCGCCGCCGCCGTCGCCAACAGAAAAAGCCCAGTCGCCGGAATGGAATCAAACGCCCCATCCTCCGTGTGCGCCCGATCACGCACAAACCCAGTCGCCGGACTGTAACACCGAGACGCCTTGGCATAACTCGCCACAAAAACCCACTCGGGAAATGTCATCCTCGGCGCCTCCATCTCAAATCCAAGCGCGTCCAGCTTCAAATCAGCCCCCGGCTCAGCCGTCCAGTTCAACAACTTGGCCGTCCGAAATTGCGACGGCTCCAGAGCCGCGGTCAATACCACCGGCCGCCCGGAATCAATGCGGAACAACTCACCCCACAATTCTTCCTGCTGCGCTCCTTTCAACTCCACCTTCAACCCACCACGCCCCGATACCTCCGCCCGCACCCCAACAATCCGCGGCTGCCAGCGCGTCTCAATCCATGACGCATACGGCCGCTCAAAATCCAACACCTCCTCAGGCAACCGCGCCAACCGCGCCAGACTGTGCCACATGCCCGCCCACCCGTCCGTCACATCCGGCAACTGCGCCCACACCACCCCCGCCCCCCAACCAATCCCGCCTTCCCCAGGCCCAGTAAAACCAAAATCAGTTCCCAAATGCGTGTAACTCAAAAATGGATTGTCCGCACGCTCGCGCCACTGCCGCTCCGCCCCCGCCGGCGTCATAATCGTCGAATACTCATGCACCGGCTGCCACAGCCGCCGCTCCCCCTCCTCCCCCATCCCCACATCCCGCCCATGCGCCACCACCGTCCCGAAGCACATCTCCAGCACGCATAAAATCATTAAAAATCGCATCAATAGGGGTTCTCGGATGCGGGAGGGTCTAAGACTCTAGCCCGGCCTCCCCTCCCACGCCCATCGAATAAATCAAACCATCCAGAAAAAAACCCTCCGCCGCATCACGACCCACCCCCACCCTCAGGATTGACAGCCCCCACTCGCTGCCGCCACTCTCCATCATGAAGGAAGTCAGACTCGGCATCGTTGGCCTCGGAAATATGGGCCGCACTCACCGCCAATATATTCTGGATGGCAAAATCACCGGCCTCGCCGTGACCGCCATCTGCGGCCGCCCCGCCGCCATGGCCACCCTGCCCGAACACCCGGGCGAAAGCCGCTTCTCCCACATCGACGACATGATCTCGTCCGGAACCGTCGACGCCGTGCTCTGCTGCACCCCACACCCAACGCACACGCCCATCGGCATCGCCGTGCTCGAAGCCGGTCTGCACCTCCTCATGGAAAAACCGCTCGGCGTGCACGTGGCCGACTGCCAACGACTTCTGGCCGCTCATACCGACCCGTCACGCGTCTTCGCCGCCATGTTCCAGGTCCGCACCGATCCGCATTACACCACCCTCAAACAACTGATCGACAGCGGGGAAACCGGCGCCGTGCAGCGGATTCTCTGGGATACCACCAACTGGTTTCGCACCGAATACTATTACGGCTCCGGTAGCTGGCGCGCCACTTGGCGCGGTGAAGGCGGCGGCATCCTCCTCAACCAGCTACCTCACAATCTCGATGTCTTTCAATGGATCTTCGGCCGCCCGTCACAAGTCACCGGCTTCTGCCAGTTCGGCCGCCACCACCACATCGAGGTCGAAGATGACGTGACCGTCCACTGCCGCTGGCCCGATGGCCGACACGCCACCCTCATCGCTAGCACCGGCGAAGCCCCAGGACGCAACCGCCTGGAAATCGCCTGCGACCGCGGTCACATCACCGTGGAATCAGGGAAAATCACCTGGCTGAAAACACTCCAACCCGTCAGAGAATTCAGTGACTCCACCGCCGCCGCCTTCGCCCAGCCCGATACCGAAACCATCGAGATTCCCATCGACGGTCGCGGCCCCGGCCACCTCGCCATTCTCCAAAATTTCACCAATGCCATCCTCCACGGAGAACCCCTCCTCTGCCCAGCCTCCGAGGGCGTCCACAGCGTGGAACTCGCCAATGCCGCCCTGCTCAGCACCTGGCTCGGACGCACCATAGATCTACCCATCGATGCCGCCGCCTACGCCCAACTGCTCGCCGAAAAAGCGGAATCCAGTACCTTCCAGAAAAAACAAATAACCTCCGCGCCCGCTTCAGCCCAAGACTTCGCCCAGTCATACCAGCGGTAAACCCCGGTTTACCACGGCCCTCCCACAACCACCGCCGTCACACAACCACCGGCCAGCAATCCGACCTCAGGGGCGGCCTCACTCGGCCTCTGGGCCCGGTTCATCCAGAAATTTCCCCGGATTGAGCAGGCCCGCTGGATCCAGCGCCCGCTTCAACCGGTGATGGAGCACTAAGGCACCAGGACTCACGGCCTCAGGAAACCACCGGCGTTTGGCCAGCCCCACCCCATGCTCGCCCGTAATGGCGCCTCCCATCCCAATGACAAAGCGAAAAAGCCGATCGAGCGCCATCTCCGCAGGACCCGACACCGCAGGATCCGCCATGTCACCGACCATCAGATTGACATGAATGTTGCCGTCACCCGCATGACCGAAACAAGCAATGGCAATCCCAGTCTCAGCCTGCAACTGCTCGCAAAAAACGACCAACTCCACCAGCCGACCACGCGGCACCACCACGTCTTCATTCAACTTGGTCAACCCGGTGTCGCGCAAACTGTAGGAAAATTCACGGCGCTGGGCCCACAGCCGCTCCACCGCCGCCTCGTCCGCCGCCGGAACGACCGCCAACGCACCACAGCCGTTCAGCACCCGCGCTAACGCCACAGATTCCAGCGCCACCGCCTCGGCCTGGCCGTCAACCTCCAGCATCAACAATACCTCGCCCGGAGGCAACGCCGCCGCCCCCAGCCGCCGACGCGCCGCCGCAATCGTGAACTTATCAGAAATCTCGAGAGCCGCCGGCAAGTGGCCTGACTGAAAAACCGCCTGCACCGCCGCCGCCGCCTCCGCAAATGAACCAAAACTCGCCGTCAGCCCGGCCCGCGCCGGCGGATGAGGAATAAGTCGCAGTGTCGCCTCCGTCACCACCCCCAACATCCCTTCGGATCCAACAAAAAGCCCGACCAAATCAAACCCAGTCTTATTTTTGTGACACCGCCCCCCCGCCCGCACCACCGTCCCGTCCGCCAGCACCACTTCCAGCCCCAACACATATTGGCGCGTCACGCCATATTTTAGACACTTCGGCCCACCCGCGTTGGTCGCAATGTTGCCGCCCAACGAACACTCTTTGAGGCTCGCCGGATCAGGCGGATAAAACCATCCGCGCCGCCGTACCTCCGCCTGCAGGTCCCCCGTAATCACCCCCGGCTCGACCACCGCCACCCCGTCCATCACATTGATTTCTTTAATGCGGTTCATCCGCGCCAGCGAAAGCGCAATCCCCCCACCCACCGGCACACACCCACCCACATACCCAACACCCGCCCCCCGCGCCGTCACCGGAATTTTTCTGGCCTGGGCCAGCTGCAAAACCGCCGCCACATCCGCCGTGGTCTCAGCAAAAACAACCACCTCAGGCGAATGCGCCGCAAACCACTTGTCGCCGCTGTGCGCCGCAAGATCAGCCGGCGCAGACGCCACCTTGCCCTCCCCAATGAGTGCAGAGAGATCGTTCGCCAAGGTGTCAGTAGACATCCCGTCGCATAACCCGTTCCGGGGAATCACGCAAATACCTCCAGCCCCCACCCCCCAGAATCATCTCACCCTCGACCTCTACCCCGAAGCCAGCCCGCTTCCCCGAATTGCCTCTTGCCAGCCCGCATCACGTCGATCATCAAACGTCACCGCCATGCGTCCCACCACTCTCGATTTCCTGTACCAACTCGCCCGGCCAGTTCTCTTTCGCCTCGATGCCGAGGCCGCTCACCACGCCACGCTAGCCGCCCTGCGCTGGACGGAAAAATGCGGGCTAGCCAGACTCATGTCTCCGCCCGCCCACGGCACCCCAGTCCGCCTCATGGGCCTGGATTTCCCCAACCGCGTCGGCCTCGCCGCCGGTATGGACAAATCCGGTACCTGCGTGGACGCCCTCGGCGCCCTCGGCTTCGGTCATGTCGAGGTGGGCACCATCACCCCGCGCCCGCAAGCCGGCAATCCCAGCCCCCGCCTGTTCCGCCTCGTGGAACGCGATGCCATCATCAACCGAATGGGATTCAACAACCCAGGCCTCGAGGCCGCCCTCGCCAATATCGCCAAAAGAAAATGGCCCGGCATCGTCGGCTTTAACATCGGCAAAAATGCCGATACCCCCAACGATCGCGCCGCCGATGATTACCTCGCCGGCTTGCGCGGCGCCGCCGGTCGCGCCGATTACGTCGCCGTCAACATTTCCTCCCCCAATACCAAAGGCCTGCGCGATCTGCAGGAAGAAACCGCTCTCCGACACCTCCTCCGCTCCCTCAAAGAAGAACAAGATCGCCTCGCCCAACACCACGGCGCTTCCACCCCGCTCGCCCTCAAAATCTCCCCAGACCTCTCGCCAGATCACACCAAAGCCCTCGCCGCCCTCTTCCTCTCGGAAAAAATCGACGCCGTCATCGCCACCAATACCACCCTCTCGCGACACGGCGTGGCCGATCTCGACTCGTCCCGCGAAACCGGCGGCCTGAGCGGCTCCCCCGTCCGAGAGAAATCTACCGCCCTCATCACTCTGCTCAAATCAGAGGTCGGAACCGCCCTGCCCATCATCGGCGTCGGAGGCATCCTCTGCGCCGCTGACGCCCAAGAAAAACTCGAGGCCGGCGCCAGCCTCGTCCAACTCTACACCGGATTAATCTACCGCGGCCCCGCCCTCGTCGCCGAACTCGCCGCCCTGTAAAACCAGATCACCCGTCAGTCCACGTCCGTCCCCTCGATGGCGGACGGCCCCCACCACGCCCCACAATCCGTTCAGGAAAATCCATCGGCCACACCTCAGTCGCCCCCACCGGAAACAAGGGCACCTCAGGGTTACCCCTAACCGCGCTGATGGATGCCTCGACTCCACCCGCCTTGCTCCGAAGGCGTCGCGTTGTTATAAGTAGGAATTATGAATACGGAGACCATCACCGCTTCCCCGTCGGACACCGCCGAGGCTCCGGTCCGCCCAGATCAATCACAGGAGCGCCTCCTGCTACGCCGCATCGCCAATGGCGATCGCGTAGGCTTCGAGGAACTGCACACTCGCTTCGCCGGGCTCGTCTACGCGACAATTTATCACGTCCTTCGCGACCACCAAGACACTGAGGACATTTCTCAGGAGGTTTTCCTGAGCATCTGGAAAAAAGCCAAACTGTACCATGAAAGCAAAGGTGAACCCATGACCTGGGTCGCCTCGCTGGCTCGCAATCGCGCCATCGACCGCATCCGCGCTAAGGAACGCCGTTCCCGCCTCCGCGACGCTGTCCAAGCGGAACCAGATACCGTCGCTCCCAAGGCCATTCCAGATGCCAGTCACATGACCAGCACGCTGGAACGAGGCGGCATCATCCGCAGCGCCGTCATGCAACTCACTCCTGAGCAACGACAAGTCATAGAAATGGCCTACTTTGCCGGTCTCAGCCAGTCGCAGATCGCCGAGAAAATCGATGCCCCCCTCGGCACCGTCAAAGCCCGCATGCGCCGCGGCTTGGGCAAACTTCGCGGCTTGGTAGAACCTAATTTGTAGAAAGCCCAACCCGCCGGGTGAGGCCGTCCCACGAGGGTCGACCCATACCCCGGCTCTCCCTCCATCAAGTCGGATCAATTTTTACTTCCCTCCCCGGACCGGCTCAGGATGATGTCATCCATGCGTTTTCGATTTCGCTCCAGTTCCGTTCCGGTCTTTGCGGTCCTCATGGCCCTCGGTTCGATGGCCGCCGCCTTCATCGTGCTCGGGAAACCGACTGTTTCCAAGGATGCCGCTCCGCCAGAAGCTGCCGCCCGCCCCGGACGCGGGCTCGTCTGGAAAATAGAGGGCCCTCACACCAGCGTCTATCTCGCAGGAAGCTTTCACCTCCTGCGTCAAGAGGACCTTCCCCATCCAGAGACTCTGGAGACCGCCTACCAGGCATCCAATCAAGTCTGGTTTGAAGTTCCTCCCGGCGAAATGCAAAAACCCGCCGCCGCCGCCACCGTCATGGCGCTCGGCATGCTGCCGGCCGGCCAGTCGCTGGCCGCTACCATTCCTCCCGCAACCCACGCCAAGGTCACCGCCTGGACCAATGACAATCCCGCGCTGGCCCCAGTGCTCGATCGTATGCGCCCATGGATGGTCGCGCTGACCATCATGCTCACCGAATACCAGAAAATGGGCGCCGGCCCAGAACATGGCATCGAACAAACATTCCAAGCCAGAGCCCTCAAAGACGGAAAAACCACCGGAGGATTCGAATCCGTAGAGCAACAACTCAGCTTCTTCGGCGAACTCACCGAGGACAAACAAAATGACCTGCTCGATAAAACATTCGAGGACCTCGCCACCTCGCGCGATCTCATCACCGAAATGATCCGTAACTGGAAGGAAGGCAGGGAAACCGAACTGGCCGCCCAAATGAACCGCAGCTTCGCGGGTCACGAAGACCTCAAAAAACGTCTGCTCGATGACCGTAATGCCGCCTGGATCGCCCCCATCGAAAAACTGCTCACCGGCGAAACCCCGACCCTCGTCATCGTCGGCGCCGGCCACCTCGCCGGCCCCGGGAGCGTGGTCGAGCTCCTAGAGCAAAAAGGCTGGAAATTAACCCGCCTCGGAGAACCCTGACCGCCCCCCCCCTCCCACCGCATTCACCCTTGCCAATCAACCGCTCCACAGCCATCTGATCTCATGTCTGGAGTGGCCACTGAACTGAAATTCGACGAACGCGGACTGATTCCCGCCGTCGTCCAAAACGCCTCTACCCTCGAGGTGCTCATGGTAGCATGGATGAATGCCGAGTCGCTCGCCCAAACCCAGAAACTCGGCGAAACCGTCTTCTGGAGCCGTAGCCGCTCGAAATTCTGGCACAAAGGCGAAGAGTCCGGCAATGTGCAGAAAGTGCGGGAAATCCGCTTCGACTGCGACGCCGATGTCCTGCTCATCCTCGTCGATCCCGCCGGCCCCGCCTGCCATACCGGCGAACGTACGTGCTTCTTTCGCACGCTCTAACGGCCCGCGGACCATGAAATACATCACTCCGCTCGTTTTCTTTCTCACAGCCTCCTTCGCCTTTTCAGGCATCGCTGGATTCTTGACCAAGGAGAAGGTGGACTGGAAGTTCGTTCAGTCCGTCGGCGGCCTGAGAGTCTCGCTAAAGGACTCTCATCTTGTCGTTGAATGCGACGTCTCCGGAACAAAGCAGGTCACTGTAAAGCCGACCATGGTCAATTCAGCCATGGGTGTGCGCGAGCTCAAACACAAGAGAGACGGTAACACCATCTATCTGACTGTGGTGACCAGTGTCCTCGAAAAGGGAATCACCACGTCGCCCCAGCCCGTGGACCTTTCTGCTTACGCCGCCGGAGAGTATTCTGTGCAGTATATCGATCCGAATGGCACCAAACACAGCATCGGGAAAATAACGGTCAAACCGAGTGGAACCAGATAGTCTCTGCCGAAGGAGAGGTTGTTCTCCGCGCATCGGTCGGGTTGAAGACTCAGGAATTGGCACAGGCAGAAGACTTGGCAATCGCAGTTTGCTTCCTACGCTACAAAATCAGATCCCCCCTCACCCGCAGAGCGGCCACTAAATTTCACCTCACTAAGATGCAACTGTCTCTTAATAAATTCCCATCGGTTCTAGCCAGCCTTGGCGCCGTGCTATTGGCTGGTGCGGCCGCCGCCTCGCCAGTCTACTCCATCACCGAAATCACGCCGCCCGGGCCTTGGTTCACCGGTATTGCCATCAATGACTCTGGCCAAGTGGTAGGCAACGGACCTGTGGAACCCAATGGACCGACCCATGCGCTGCTCTACAGCCGTGGCAAAGTGACTGACCTCGGAATGCTGCCAGGCGCCAATGTCAGCGTGGTGACGGGCATCAACCGCAAAGGACAGGTTGTGGGTTATTCCGGGGTCGAGGAAACACCCAATTCCGGCTCCTACAGCATGCTTCGTGCCTTTCTTTACACAAATGGCTCGATGCAAGACTTGGGAACCTTGGGCGGCACGTATGCCTATGCAGAAGCCATCAACGATGACGGTGTGGTCGTTGGTTCGGCCTATACGGCATCCGATGATTGCGCGCAGGCATTTGTCTACCGTAATGGGGTGATGTCACCCGTCGGAACCTGCCAGACCACCCTCAGAGCATTCCTGCTGAATAAGCGCGGCAACATAGCTGGAATTACGCCCCGGGATAGCAACGATAGATTCCATACTTTCTTCTCGAAAAACGGTTCTTCGGTCATCGATATCGGCTGCCTCGACAGCGTGCCCAATCCCGGAAATTGTTACACCGAGCCCGCGGCCATCAGCGACAACGGCCACATCACGGGTTTTAGCCGGAATAGCACCGGTGGGAATCGTCCCTACCTTTATCAAAATGGCGTAATGAGAGATCTAGGCAGCCTGGGGGGTAACAATGGCAGCGGCCTCGCAGTCAATGCTTCCGGTACCGTCACCGGCTACTCCACAATAGCGAACGGATATGATCACGCTTTCGTCTATAAAAAAGGCGTGATGCGAGATCTCGACCCGACTGGCATCGCAGATATTTCATTTGGTACCAACATCAATAATGAGGGCGATATCTTCGGGTTTGGCTTGACGTTTGAGCCGTTCGAGTTCTTTGCTTTCATCTACACGGAAGGTCGCATGCGAAAACTTGGCGAATTGATATCGCAACGCAGCCCGCTCAAGGGCGTCGTGCAACTTTCTTACGTCAACAAGATAACCGAAAATGGCTATATCCTAGCGACAGGTACTAATACCCTCACCGGACTGGAGACCTCTTACATCCTGAAAGCCAAAGATGACCAAGATTGAAAGCCATAGAGAGGTCGAGCTCGACACCAACTGGGCCGAACCTAAGCGCAGCGGAGATGGATAGCCGATAGGCTGCCCGAAGGGTGAGGCGAAGCCGAGTCAAAACTCGGTGCGCTCGGTCGCAAGAATTGCCTACGGCCATGCAGAGTGCGCCTGCGGCGAAATCGCTGTCACCGCTCGCGCGGCCGGGCATTGGATGCACGTCGGCAGCTGGGAGGCCGGCCCACGCGTCGCCGCCATCGCCAGTGTCATCGAATCCGCAAAACGCCTTGGGATCAATCCCAGGGAGTACCTAGCCGACGTCCTCCCTCGCCTAGCCAACGGCACCACTTCCGAGGTGCCCTCGCTGACACCCGCCGCCTGGCTGCGCCACCGCTCAGGCCAACCAGCTGCTTAGCTCCCCTCCGGCCACCGCTCAACCGAGGGCTTGCCGACCGGGACCGACTGCCGCCTTCCAACCTCCGACGTTTGCGCCACCGACGTTGACGCCAACATGGACTGCTGAGACGCTTACCGTCCAACCACAGTTTCCGCGCCACCGGCATCACCGTCTACCTGGAGAATGGCGGTTCCCTCGAAACGGCCTCTCATATTGCGGCGCACGAATCGCCAAGGACGACCAAGCTCTAGGACCGCACGGCCGACAATATCACGCTGGAGGAAATCGAAAGAATTCACTTATAGTGCTGTTTACCCATCCCCATACCTAACTAGACTCTAGACTACTCTAGAGCCTCGGATCAAGAACGATTGCATTCGATTCCACTCCTAGCGCGTGCCAACTTCCTACTACCTCACATGGCCCCCAGTTTTGCGGCAATTCCACATCTACGCACTGCTCTAATTGCGCATTGCTTTCCAATTCAACCTTCTTAAGTACCGTCGTTTTGATATCAGATTCTGACTGTATCCAATGTCTGCCTTTGTAGGTGGCGCTCGCGCAACTGCAGAACAAGTCTATTTCCGAACCATTGCCACTTCCAAATTCATATGCCACTGTAATCTGCGGCACAATATGCAACGCAATCGCCTTATCCGTTCCGTTTATAAGTATAAATCTCAATCTATACTTACCGCTTCCGAAATGCGTGACGTTGTCACTTATCCTTAACACCAATCTACCACTACGGTCATTGTTATCTGCTTGTTGCATTCCAGTAGATCGACATCCAGCAACAATCGCACCAGCGCACAAACAAATAACAGTAGCTTTCCAATGCCTTTGATGCATAACAATATAGATTTCCACTGCTTACTTTTTTTCCTTTCTGCAACAATATTTTCCCAGCACTTGCGTAAAATCCCCCTTCCAATAGTCGTCTGGCTCTTTCAGTTTTATCGGTGCAGCCTCTTTCTTTGGCAAAGAAACTGGAACATAATCCCACTTCCACTCATCTTTTGCACTGCAGTTGCGGCGCACTGCATGGGCGTCAACGAATTGCAGACCTGAGGACGGGCTATTCCATTTTCCCACCGGAGACTTGATATACTGCTCTGCGTAATATTTTCGGATTTTGCGCATATAGCTTGATAACATCGGATGTATGTATAACATACGTGGTATGATAAGACTTGAACTGAGCGACGAGGATCGCGCGGCGATTGCGGAAGAGCTTGATGATCCTACGACAGAGCCCCGCCTGCATCGCCGATTGATGACGGTGCGATTGCACGATCTGAGCGTTCCTCACAGGTCGATTGCCCAAGCGCTGAACCTCTCCGATGATACGGTGACAAATTATCTGAAGCTCTACCGTGAAAGTGGACTTCCGGGACTTCTGGAAAACCGCGCGTACCGACCCACGAGTAGCGTAGAGCCTTGGATGGAAGAATTTCGTGCCTCTTTTCGGGACAAACCTGTTGGGGCGGCTGGCGAAGGCGCTGCGAGGATGGAGGAGATCAGCGGAATCCGCCTCTCCGATGCGCAAGCCAGAAGGATCATGGTGCGGCTCGGCATGAAATTCCGCAAAACCGCCGCCGTTCCGGGAGGATGCGACACCCAACTGCAGTTTGATTTTCTCAACGAAGAGCTCCTGCCTCGCCTGGAAGAAGCGAAGCAGGGTCAGCGTCGGGTTTTTTTCGTTGATGCCGCCCACTTCGTATTGGGTGCCTTTCTGGGGATGATTTGGTCCTTCACCCGGATCTTTGTTCCAAGTGGAAGTGGGCGGCAGCGTTACAGCGTTCTCGGCGCCGTTGAGACACGCGACCATGGGTTTGTGAGCATTAGGACAGCCGGATCGATTAATGCGGAAGTAGTCTGCGAACTTCTGGAGAAAATCAGTGCCACGTATCCCGGAGAGGAGATTACGCTGGTGATGGACAATGCCCGTTACCAGCGAAGCCGATTGGTTATGGAAATGGCAGACGCGCTCGACATGGAGCTCCTTTACCTTCCAGCCTATTCCCCCAACCTTAATCTCATTGAACGTGTTTGGCGTCTCGTCAAAGCCCGATGCCTGCGGAACAAATACTTCCCAAACTTCACGCTGTTTACCGACGCCCTCGATGAGTTCCTTGACTCGCTGAATGGAAAAAACCGGGAACATCTCAAAACACTGGTGACAGAGAATTTTCAGATCTTACAGAATCCGAAAATTTGACGCAGAGAAGTATAG
>CAJBME010000007.1 GCA_903954065.1 uncultured bacterium | reverse complement strand
GCAATCATTTTCGGCGGCCGGGGTGGGTTCGATGAATCCTTTTTCGATGAGGAACTTGTCCATTTGGGTGATGGTGGCCTCGAAGAGCTGTGGATTCACGTTGAAGTTAAAAAAGCTATGGCCGCATCCTTCGTATGGAATGAGCCGGCAGTCGTTGCGTCTGAACCAGCGCCGCATTTTTTTAGCAAAGGCGCGGGTGGTTTCGAAGGGGAGAATGCGATCGGTCGTCCCGTGCATCAACAGCATGGGGGGGAGTTTGCTGCGCACCCGCCGTAGGGGGCTGGCTTGCCGGGCGGCCTGGCGCGATGGAAAACTGCTGATGTTAAATTTCCGGCCGGGCCGGGTTTCGTTAATGTCGACTAGCGGATCGAAAAGAATCAACGCATCTGGCACGCACGACTGGTCGGACGGGTCTGAGGGGGAGTCGTATTCTTTTTCCCGCAGCATGGCGGCGGTCAGGATGGCGTGTGCTCCGGCTGAACCGCCGGCGCCGGCCAGTCGCAACGGGTCTACGCCCAGCTCGGTGGCATGGCGGCGGGCCCAGCGGATGGCGGAACGGGCATCGGCCATGGCGTCGAGCGGTCCGGCGCCGTGCTGGCTGGACGTGCGGTATTCGACGGTCATGGCCACCATGCCGCGCTGGGCAAAATGGAGGCAATGAGGGGCAAACTGGCTGACCAGACCGCTGTCCCAAGAGCTACTGAAGAAAAAAAGAATAGCGGGGAGGGGGGTGGAGGCGGGGTGAATTTCGGGTTTAAAGACCCAGGCAGCGAGTTCGTGGCCTGCGACCTCCTTGTAGACATAGCCGGTGGCCTGGGCCAGCAACGAGCGGTTGCGGTCCAGTGTTTCCATGGGAGCCCGGCGTCCCGGGAGGGGGTGTTCCACAGACATGGCGAATAAGCGAACACCCAGACCCAGCCTAAGGCGCCGCGCTGCCCGATAAAGCATGACTCGCCCGCGGCAACCATTTTTCGTTGGCGTCAAGCGATCTGGCTCGCAGGATGAGGGCGGGCTTGTTCCGTCCGCCTTGTTCATGATGCTTCGATTTATCCGATTCCCCGGTCTTTGGCGCCGGTGGCTGCTGTTGTTCTGGCTGTGGCTGGGGCTGGCTAGTCCCGTCCTTTCCCTTCCCGGTCCGGATCAGGTGCCACCACCTCTGACGGCGGAACTGGAGCGGCTGTATGCCTCGTGGAAGTCGGCTATGTCCTCGCGTGACTTAACGGCTTGGTCACGAACGACTGCTAGAGCAAGGCAGATGATGGTGCGCAATACTATCGTCAGTCAAAAACGCGACTGGCCCCGTGCTTTGTTCACCCTCGCCATGACCCCGCCGGAAACGCGCGGCCTGCGTTTGGTGGGAAGCCAGCAGCTCGGAGCGGAGGCACGACTGGTGTATCATGGGCGGATCGATTTCCAACTGGACGACCCGCGGCGTCCGCCGGATGCAGTGTTGGTGTTGGATTTTTTGCGGGAGTCGGGTGGCTGGAAATTTTTTGCTAGCCGTTATTTTAATTTTCGTGATTTCCCGGCGGAGTCGGCGGCGGTGGCGCGCGGGGATCTTGGATTTTTGTTGGTGCCGCCGTTGGCGTTGACGGGCACGCCGCCGCCGGTGCCCCGTCCGTGTCCGTCGCCTGATTATGCGGGTCAGATTCGGGTGGCATCTTTTGGTTATACGACGCGGGTCCGGCTGGGCGAGTATCATCAGGATGTCGTGGTGGGGCGGGCGACGACCGAGGTAGTGCAGGGCGGTTTGCGACGTGGAGTGACGCCGCTGGTGCTGGAGGTTGAGCCGGTTCCGGGCGTGCCGCCGGGCGAGCGCAGTTTGGAGGTGACGGTTCATGCGCTCACACCCACCTTGCGCACGCCCTCTTCGGAGGTATTCACGTATCGGCCGAACAATCCGGCGGCGCCACGGCATGAACTGAATGTGATTGTCGGCCCCAGCACGTTGCACAAAGGAAACGAGGGCCAGCTTATTCCGGCGGGTCAGTGAAGCCGGGTTGAGTTGGGCGAGCGGTGGGCGCCGTGGAGCGGTTCGACCGTCTTCTGCTTGCAAATGTCTGGCGGCGATGTCCGATCTTTGATTTCCTCAACGCATGTTTTCTTGTCCCATTATTATTCCTGCTCGTTACGGATCCACGCGGTTCCCTGGCAAGCCGCTGCATCTTATTGCTGGCAAGCCGTTGGTGCAGCATGTTTGGGAGCGGTGTCGACAGGTGTCGCTGGCTGATGGTGTGATTATTGCGACGGACGACGAGCGTATCGCGCGGGCGGCTCGGGATTTTGGAGCGGAGGTGGTGATGACGCGTGATGATCATCCGAGCGGGACTGACCGGCTGGCCGAGGTGGCGGCGCTGATGCCGGCGGCTACTCATTTTCTGAATGTTCAGGGGGACGAGCCGTTGATTAACCCGGTCTTGTTGGGTCAGTTGATTGAGCTTTTGCGTGATGATCCGGTGTTGCCGATGGTGACGGCGGCCAGTGCGTTGACGGATGAGGCGGAGGTGGACAACCCGAACACGGTGAAAGTTGTGCTAACGGAGTCGGGGTGCGCTTTGTATTTTTCGCGGAGCCGCATTCCGTATGCTCGTCATCCTCCAGAGCTTCCATGGTATCGGCATCTGGGGCTTTACGGATATTCCCGCGATTTTCTGCTGCGGTTTGTCAGCTGGCCGCCATCGCCGTTGGAAAAAACCGAGTCATTGGAGCAGTTGCGGGCTTTGGAAAACGGGGCGCGGGTGCGGGTGGTGCTCACCAGTGACGATTCCCCGGGAGTGGACACCGAGGAGCAGGCGCGTGCGGTGGAGAGAATTCTGACCGCTTGAGGGGCGGTGGTGGCGCTTTTTTTGGCTGGTCGTGCCAAATGAATGGGTGTCGTGACAGGCTGGGGTTGCGTCTCCGGTTTTTTGCGTCAGAGGATCCCTCATTATGGATTCATTTTTTGCCGCTCGCCGCGCCGGGGTTTTGTGCCCGGTTTTCGCCTTGCGCACCGAATCTGACCTTGGTATTGGCGACACCGAGGCGGTCCGGGGGTTGATTGATTGGGCGGCCGAGATTGGGGTTCATTTTCTTCAGTTTTTGCCAATCAATGCGACTGGCCGGGACAACAGTCCGTATAACGCGATTAGTTCGGTGGCATTGGAGCCGTTGACGCTCGATCTTTCTCCGGCGGCGGTTCCTGAGTTGCCTTCGGCTGAGTTTACTGATGTGTGTGCGCGCCATGGACTGGCTTCGTGGTCTATGGGCCGGGTTAATTATCCGGCGGTCCGGGCGTTGAAGCATGAGTTGTTGGTGGCGGCGCACCGGGCATTGACCGCCATTCCTCCCGGTCTCAGCGGTTCAGGCGATCCGTTGGCTGGGCGGCGCGCTGCTTTTGCGGCCTTTCGCCTCGCGGAGGCGGACTGGCTCGATGATTATTGTCTTTTTCGGTTATTGATGGACCGGGTGGGCCATGAAGATTGGCCGTCTTGGCCGGAGGAGATGAATACGGGGGGCAAAGCCCGGGCGTGGCTGGCGGCGGAGCAGGCTCGGTGCGGGGAGGAGATTGGTTTGGCTCTTTCGTTGCATGCGTACGCCCAATGGTTGTGCGCTGAACAATGGGCGGCGGTGCGCGAACATGCGGTGCACCGCGGCGTCAGCCTGATGGGGGACGTGCCATTTGGCGTGAGCTGGTGCAGTGTCGATGTCTTTTTTCATCCGGAGGAATTTGATTTGACTTGGTGTGGTGGTGCTCCGCCGGAGACGTATTACAAAGACGATCCATTTGTGCAAAAGTGGGGTCAGAACTGGGGGATTCCTTTGTACAACTGGGAGCGCATGGAGGCTGGGGGATGCCAGTGGTGGCGGCGACGGGTGCGGAAGCTCACGGAAATTTTCGCCATTTTCCGCATTGATCATGTGCTCGGGTTCTATCGGATTTACAGCTTCCCATGGCGGCCGCAGCGCAATGAGGAATTCCTGCCGCTCACGCCCGAGGAGGCGGCGGCGCGCTGCGACGGACGAGTGCCTCATTACATTCCGCATGATGACGATACGCAGGAGCACAAGGCCACCAACTTAGCTCAGGGCGACCGGTTTTTGCGTATGATCGTCGAGGCCGCCGCCGGCGCGGAAATCGTGGCCGAAGACTTGGGGACAGTCCCCGATTACGTGCGCCCCCACCTGCTATCGCTCGACCTCCCGGGCTTTAAAATCAGCCAGTGGGAAGACGATGGGCATGGCCACGCCCTTCAGGGGGCGGCGTATGACAACTGCTCATTTACCACCTATGCCACTCATGATCACGAGCCGATGCGCACGTTGTGGGAACGGCTCCGTCGCGAGTGGGAGCATGGAACCGCGGAGGAAGCCGCCCAAGCCGGGCGTGAGTTAAAATTCTTGTGTCAGTTTGCCTGGCTGCACCCGGAAGAAGGTCCGTATCCGCCCTACGACCCGTCGCTCCGACACGCGCTGCTGGCTGCCCTGCTCCATAGCAAGGCCCGCTTCGCCGCCTTTCTTCTGACCGACCTCTTCGGACTGGAAGACCGTTTCAATGTCCCGGGGGTGGCCCGTGATCAAAATTGGTCGGCGCGCCTGCCCATGACGCTCGCTGAAATGCAATGCGATGCTCCCTGGCATGAAGAATGCGCTTGGCTCGCCGAAGCCATCCGTGACTCCGGCCGGGTTTAAACTGGCGGCCCCCCGGAAATCGTGGAACATGATATCTGAATGGCCACGCCTCCTTGGTGGAACCATCGCTTCGCCAGCCTTCATCATGTCCTCACCCTTCTGGCTTCTTCTGATCCTTGGCCTGTTCCTGCAGGCGGGAGCGGTGTGGACTGGAGCGGACGCCCGGGCGGTCGGTTCCGCCGCGATCGTGTGTTCTGCCTGTGAGGCGGATGCTTGTGCGGGTTGCGCCCGGACCGGATGCTCTGACACGGCCTCTGTATACGATACGGCCTTGTCTTGTGACGTGTCCTCCTCGTGTGGTTGTGTGGAGGCGCCTTTGTCTCTGCCGGTGGATTCAGTGCCGCTACCGCCGTCTCGTCCGGTGGGACATGAGTTGGCGGCGGGCCCGGTGTGGAGCGAGGTGCGTCAGGATATTCCGTCCCCTCCTAGTGAGGCGCCTCATCCGCTTGATGCGCCGTTTGGTGTGGCGGCCGGGGCGGTTGTGGTGCCCCCTGTGGCGCTGACGGTGAGGTTTTGTGCTTTTTTGATCTGAGCTGGCGTCCAGTCGGGACGTGATGGGTCCGCTATGCCGATGGATTGCGGCCCCTTTCATTCGTGGGAGTGACTCCCGTGGGGTGCGATCCCTGTAGGGTGCAATTAATTTAGTTGCAGTAATCAGATCATGAAGTCATTACATATTTTTTTAACCGTCTGCATCGCCCTTTTCGGGATGCTTTTGCCCTCGTCTGTTCGGGCGTGTGTCGATTGTGGCCAGCAAAACGTTTTCCGAAGTGGGCGGGTCGTGGACTATGAGTTGGTTATTGCGGGTCGGACGTTGAGTCCGGCTGGCCGGCGGGTGGAGGTGCTGACTGTGAATGGCACCTTGCCTGGGCCGGTGTTGCGATTCCATGTTGGCGACACGGCGCGAATTCGGGTCCGCAATGAGCTGGCGTCGGAGTCGACGTCGGTGCACTGGCACGGATTGTTGCTGCCCAATGCGCAGGACGGAGTGCCGGGCGTTACCACTCCGCCGATTGTGCCGGGTGGGAGCCATACCTTCGAGTTTGTGCTGCGACATGCGGGCACGTACTGGTATCATTCGCATACGCATCTTCAGGAGCAGCGTGGAGTTTACGGTGCCATTGTGGTCCTGCCGCGGGCCGGGGAGCCCGTGCCTGCCGTCGACCGGACCGATCGCGAAGAAGTGCTGGTCTTGTCTGATTGGACGAATGAGAGCCCGGACGAAGTCATGCGGACACTGGCTCGGGGAAGTGATTATTACTCCCTGCAACGCGGTTCCGCTCAATCGCTCTGGGGCGCCTGGCGGGCGGGTGGAATGCGTGATTTCTTAGAGCGCGAATGGTCAAAAATGCCGCCCATGGATGTGGCGGATGTCGCCTACGACTCGTTTCTCATCAATGGCCGTTCCCGGCTGCGACTTGACGGGCGTCCGGGCGAAAGAGTGAGACTCAGGATCGTGAATGCGGCGGCCTCGACGTATTTTTACCTGCATTGGTCGGCGGGGCCGTTGCGGATTATTGAGGCTGATGGCATGCCGGTCGAGCCGGTGGATGTGCCGCGGCTTTTGATGGGTACTGCGGAGACGTATGATGTGGTGGTGACGATTCCGGCCCGCGGGGAATGGGAATTTCGTGCCACCGCCATGGACGGCTCGGGGCATGCTTCGGCGGTGGTGGGGCATGGCGACGAGCATCCGGCCAGCGATCCACCCAAGCCGAAACTGTATGTTATGGATGAAATGATGGATCTGGCCATTGCCATGCAGGACGATGATCCGTTCGCTTCCCTCGCGCTGCCTCGGCCGGGGCCGCCGTACCCGCTGTTGCGCGCCCGCGAGGACACCACTCTGCCTGTCAAGGCGCCGCGGCGCGAGCTGACGATGCATCTGACCGGCGACATGGGGCGCTACAGTTGGTCATTCGACGGCAAGACCATGGCTCAGGAGGGAGTGGTCACTCTGCATCATGGCGAGGTGGTCCGTCTGGAGCTGGTTAACGATACTATGATGCATCATCCTATTCACCTGCACGGACACTTTTTTCGTGTGTTGAACGGGCAGGGGGCGCGCGCGCCGCTCAAGCATACTGTTGACGTGCCTCCGATGAGTCGGCGGACGATCGAGTTTGAGGCGAATGAACGCCATGCTTGGTTATTTCACTGTCACCTTCTCTATCACATGATGTCCGGGATGGGGCGTGTCTTCCGTTATGAAGAGAGCACCCCGGCGGCCGCGGCGGCGCATGCGCTGACGGAGATGGAAAAGTCGCACGCTGCCGGTCTTGGCGAGCACGCTCATGACCCATGGCTGGCGTGGGGCGAAGGAGCGTTTCTTTCTAGCATGACCGGGGGTGAGTTCAATCTCCGCCATGGTCGCCATGACTGGATTGCCGAATGGGAGGCCGGCTGGTCCGGCGTCCCGGACGTCGAATATGAGGTGGATCTGGTTCATCGTTATTACCTCAATCCTGACTGGCAGATCTGGGCCGGGGTTCGGCTGACCAATGAAGACGGTGCAGACGACCGCGCCGTGGCTGGATTTCAATATCGACTTCCGCTGCGTCTGCAGGCGGGTGTGGGCGTCGACAGCGAGGGGCATGCCCGGCTAACTCTGGCTCAGCAATGGCCGCTCACGAGTCGGCTGAGCGCCTTTGGTCAGATCGAATACGATACCGCCTCCGAGGAGAAATGGACCGCTGGAGTTTCCCTGATCCTCACCAAAAAACTGTCGCTGACCAGCCAGTTTCACTCGGAATACGGCTGGGGTGTCGGCGTCTCCATCCGCTTGTGAACGCAACAGCCATCCATCGTCCTGTACTCCCGTACCGGCCAATGGCCCGCAGATACTTTTCCTCATGATCCGTGAATTCAACCCACCAACCAATCAACTCATCCTATGAAAACAAACCCTGTCCGATTTTTTGCTGTTTCTTTGCTGCTTGGGCTTCTGATGAGCCAGGCGGCTCCCGTCGTGGCGGCGGAGGAGAAGCGGCCGCAGCCGTACCCGCTCAAGACTTGTATCGTGACTGACAACGCGTTGGGCAGTATGGGAAAAATACTGACCAAGTCTTATGGTGGTCAGGAGGTGAAATTCTGCTGCAAGCCATGCATCAAAAAGTTTGATGCGGCGCCGGCCCGGTATTTGCAGAAATTGCCCAAGCCTTGACGTAACCGGGGGCGGTTATTTTTTGATTCGGAAGGGCGTGCCGCAGTACATGCAGCGGTATTGTCCGGTGAAGAGCATGCTGAGTACGGCGCTGGTGCGGTAACCGAGGCCGGGCCATTTGGTGGCGCCGCGGTTTTTGGCGCTGCTCTGGACGTGAAAAACCGGGCCGCGGCACAGGCTGCAGAGGGTGCGTTTTCCGTGATACATTCGCCATGTTGACATGACGAGGTAGCCGACGAGTGAGCCGAGGAAGGCGAGGGCCCAGGCTGGATCGTGATGCGACCAATCGGTCAGGCTTTTCGCCCGGTAGAGTGATACTCCGATGGCGGTTAGTCCAAGCCCGGCGAGGGCTTTGCAGAGGAGGTCGATGAGAATGCCCACCACGAGGCGGGCGGGTTGAGGATAGGCACGGGGGCGCTGACGGGAGATCATGAGCATAGTAGGGGCCCTCCTGATACGTTCAGGGCCTCACAAGAGTAAGCGGTTGGGGAGTGTGGCGGGGGTGGGGGAGGGTGTTATTCAGCCTTCAACGGACGCTTGGACGGCGGCGCGGATGATTTCGAAGAAGCTGCCGCTTTCGAGGCTGGCGCCGCCCACGAGGAAGCCGTCCACATCTGGCTGGGCGCTTAATTCTGCGGCGTTGTTTGGTTTCACGCTGCCTCCGTACTGGATGCGCATCCGGCGTGCGGTGGGGGCGTCATACATTTTTTCCAGCTCTGAGCGGATGAATGCGTGGGCTTCCTGAGCTTGGGCGGAGGTAGCGGTCCGGCCGGTGCCGATGGCCCAGACCGGTTCATAGGCGAGCACGGTTTCGATGGCGTCATCAGCGCTGACTCCAGCTAGTCCGGCGGCGAGTTGGCGGCTGAGCACCTCTTTTACCAGGCCTCCGTCGCGTTCCTCTAACGTTTCACCGATACAGAGGATCGGTTTGAGGTTTGAGGCGTGGGCGGTCAGGACTTTGCGGTTGATGAAGGCGTCGGTCTCGCCGAAGAGCGTGCGGCGCTCGCTGTGCCCGACGATGACGTAGGTCACATACAACTCCCTGAGCATGATCGCGCTGACTTCGCCGGTGAATGCACCGCTCGATTCAGGATGCATGTTCTGCGCGGCAATGCGCACGATGCTTTTGCCCGCATGCTCACTAGCCGCCGGCAGGCAGGGGAACGGCGGCGCGATGACCACATCCACGCCATCCATGTTGCCCAGAACGGGCAGGAAGGTCTTGAAGAAGTCTGCCGTCTCGGACGGCGTCTTGAACATCTTCCAATTGGCGGCGACGATGGGTTTGCGGGGCTTGGACATAACAGCAATAACTTTAGATAAGCAGTTTTTGGGCCACTGCAAATGACATTGGTCAAAGGATGGTTTTACGCATCCTGTAGGGCGGTCACGCCTGGGAGGGCCTTGCCCTCGAGGAGCTCGAGGCTCGCGCCTCCGCCGGTGGAGATGAAAGTGACTTTATCGGCGACCCCGGCCCGTTTGACGGCCTTGACGCTGTCGCCGCCGCCAATGATCGATTTGCATTCGGAATTCGCGGCGATGGTTTCGGCGATGGCAAAAGTGCCGCGGGAGCAGTCTTTGATCTCAAAGACTCCCATGGGGCCGTTCCAGACGATGGTTTTGGCTGCCGCGACTTCGGTGCTGTACAATTTGATGGTCTCGGGGCCGATGTCGACTCCTTCCCAGCCATCGGGAATGCCGGTGCCTGGGGTGGTGAATTTTCCAGGGCTGACGGTTTTGGCTCCGAAGTCGAGATGTTCAACGATCATGTTGTCGACGGGCAGGAGGAATTTCACGCCTTTGGCTTGGGCTTTGGCCAGAGCGGCCCGGGCTGTTTCCACCAAGTCTGGTTCGCAGAGCGAGGTGCCGATGGACTGGCCGAGGGCGAGTTTAAAAGTGTAGGCCATGCCGCCGCCGATCAGGATGGTGTCGGCCATGTCGAGTAGGCGGTCGATCACTTTGATTTTGTCGCTCACTTTGGCGCCGCCGAGGATGACGACGAATGGGCGGGCTGGCGACTGCAGTTCATCCTGCATGTACGTCAGTTCTTTTTCCATGAGCAGTCCGGAGACGGCTGGCAAATAAGCGGCAATTCCTGCTGTGGAACTGTGGGCTCGGTGGGCTGAACCGAAGGCATCGTTGACAAAAATGTCCCCGAGTGAGGCCATCTGCTTGGCCAGTTCAGCATCGTTCTTCTCTTCGCCTGCTTCAAAACGGACGTTTTCCAGTAGGGCCACGTCACCGTCCTTGAGCCCGGAGACGACCGCGGCGGCCGCGTCTCCTACCACCTCAGGACTGAAGGCCACGGGGGTGCCCAGCACCTTTTCCAGATAAGCGGCTACTGGGCGCAGGGAGAATTCAGCGGCGGGTCGGCCCTTGGGGCGGCCCAAATGCGACATCAAAATGACGCGGGCCCCGTGGTCTCGCAGATATTGGATGGTTGGCAAGCTCTCGCGGATGCGGGTGTCGTCAGTGACTACGGCTGTGCCCGATTGATGGTCCAAAGGCACGTTGAAGTCCACGCGCACGAGGACGCGCTGGCCGGCGAGATCAAGATCACGAATCGTTTTCTTAGGCATATAAAAATGAGAAGCAAAGTGAGGGCGGGGCGGGAAAACGGCCGGAGCGGCCGCCGTCTCACACCAAACCCGTCGATCCTCAAGCCATGCGGCAAAAGTGCGGCGGGTCAAGTTGCCAATCATGGCCGGTGCGCGGGCCGGGGCGTGGCTGGACCGTGCCATTACGTCAGCGCTGCGGGGGATTTGTCGGTCTGAGGGCGCCGTGACCGTCTCATGACGGCTGTGAAACGAGGTTTTCTCGCATTCCGAGCCATTCATTCGTAAAATGCCTTTGACTCAGCACCTTCCCTCCGGCTATACCGCCTGCCACTATGGCATCTCGTCGGAAAATTAATGTCGCCCTCGTCGGCCTCGGCTTCGGAGCTGAGTTCATTCCTATTTATCAACGCCACCCCCAGGCGCGCGTCCACGCGATCTGCCAGCGGTCGCAGTCGAAGCTCGACGCCATCGGCGACGCCTTTGGTATTGAGCGGCGTTACGACGACTATAAAGCGCTTCTCATGGATCCGGAAGTTGATGCGGTTCACATCAACACCGGCATTCCTGATCACGCTTGGATGACGCTGGCTGCACTGAAGGCCGGTAAACATGTCGCCTGCACCGTCCCCATGGCCACCAGCATCGAAGATTGTAAAAAAATCGTAGATGCTGTGAAAAAATCGAAGCTCCGCTACATGATGATGGAGACGGTGGTTTATGCCCGTGAGTATTTGTTCATCAAGGAGTTGCTTGAGAAAGGAAAGCTTGGTAAGTTGCAGTTTTTGCAGGCCAGCCACCAGCAGGACATGGATGGATGGCCGCATTATTGGCCCGGCCTACCGCCGATGTGGTATGCGACGCACTGTGTTGGTCCGGTGCTGGGACTGGCTGGCCAGCCGGCTGAATATGTGAGTTGTTTTGGATCTGGTACGATCCGCCCCGAGCTCGTGAAGCATCACAATTCCCCGTTCGCGGTGGAGACGGCGCATATCAAAATCGCCAATTCTGATCTGACGGCGCGCATCATTCGTTCGTTGTTCGATACCGCTCGCCAGTACCGCGAGAGCATCGACGTCTACGGCACCAAAAAATCATTCGAGTGGACGCTGATCGAACATCAAAAGCATGTGCTGCACACCGCCAAAAAGGCGGAATCGGAAATTCCTGAACTGATCGAGGTTCCTGATTATGCGAAGCGCCTGCCGAAGGCGATTCGTGATTTCACGACCAAGGGAGTCTACGACATGGCGGGCACGACGCACCTCAGCTTCACGCAGGGCGCCGGGCACGGTGGTAGCCATCCGCATCTCGCCCATGAATTTGTCTCGGCTTTGATCGAGGACCGCGAGCCATTCCCGAATGCGGTGCAGTCGGCCAACTGGACGGCGACTGGCCTGTGTGCTCACCAATCAGCCCTCAAAGGCGGCGCCATCGTCAAGCTGCCGGCTTGGTCACTCGGTTAGGCCTAGCCGCTGCCGGCTGGTTCCGGCTTGCGTCTGCCTGTCATCCGCCTTGGTGCGGATGATGGGTCGTGATGGTCAGGGTGGCCGGTTGAAGCTTCGGTCGACGGCTGGTGAATGTGTGCGTGTGTGGAGGGGGAGGGCGGCTTCTGGTGCGTGCGGGGAGTGATTCGTTCGCTGGTGTGGCTTTGCGTTGAGCGGGGGTTGCGTTGGGCGGGTGCGTCTCTGGGAAGTGGGTTTATCGTGGTGGGCGGCTTGTATCGGTCATGTTTTTGAACGTGTGGCAATTCATCCAAGACAAGTGTGTCTGAACGTTTAGCGTTGGGGCATGGCTGACACCAAGACGCTTTATTTGCTTGATGGCATGGCGCTCGCGTACCGCGCGCATTTTGCTTTGATGGGGAAACCGATCCTGACATCGGCCGGGCTCAATACCACGGCCATTTATCTCTTTGCCAACACGTTGATTGAACTGATAAAAAGCCGGCAGCCGACCCATCTTGCCGTTGTGTTTGATACCTCGGCGCCGACGGCGCGGCACGTTGAGTACCCAGCGTACAAAGCTCAGCGTCAAGAAATGCCGGAGGATCTGGTCATGGCTATTCCCGTCATTAAGCGTCTGTGCGAGGCCTTTAACATCCCCGTGCTCAGTCAGGACGGCTACGAGGCCGATGATATCATTGGCACCCTGGCTCGGCGGGCCGAGAGTCTGCCTGGGACCACTACCTTCATGGTGACTCCGGACAAGGATTTTGGTCAGCTCGTGGGGCCGCAGACAATGATCTACAAGCCGGGTAATGCCGGTGCATCGGCCGAAATCCTGGGGGTGCCGGAAATCTGCGCCCGCTGGGAGGTCGAGCAGCCGGCGCAAGTCATCGACATCCTTGGCTTGATGGGTGATGCCTCAGATAACATTCCGGGTATTCCGGGGATTGGGGAGAAAACAGCCAAGTCGCTCATTAAACAGTTTAATTCGGTGGAAAACCTGCTGGAGCACACAGCGGAACTGAAGGGGAAGCAAAAGGAAAAGGTCGAACAGCATGCCGATCTGGCGCGGCTATCCAAAAAGCTGGCCACGATCGATGTCGCGGTGCCGATTGACATTTTGATTGATGATTTGGCGGTGCGTCCGCTTGATGAGACTAAAACGCGCGCCTTGCTGGTGGAGTTTGAATTTAATGCCCTTGGGCGGCGGCTTTTTGGGGATGAATTTAAAGCGGGGCGTGGCGGTGCGGGCCCGGTGGCGGCGGTTGGTGAGGTCGATGGCGGGGGAGTGGTGCCGCTGCCGGAGGCGGAGCCCTTGCGCACGATTCGGGACGTCGACCATGAGTATCATCTGGTGCGCACGCCGGAGGAGCGGGCGGGGCTAGTGGCGCAGCTGGCGGCGCAGTCGGCGTATTGTTTCGATGTTGAAACGACCTCTCTTGACGAGAAGACGTGTGATCTGGTGGGGCTAGCGTTTTCGTGGGGGGCGCATACTGGCTGGTATGTTCCCTTGCCGGCCGGAACGGCTGGGCGGGAGGTGCTGGAGGAATTTCGCGGTGTCCTGACGGCTCCTGGAGTGGAGAAAATCGGACATAATTTGAAGTTTGATTTGAGTGTCTTGGGCTGGCACCGGCTGACGCCGGTGGGACCGTTTTTCGACACCATGTTGGCGCATGCTTTGATTGAGCCGGACCAGCGGCATGGCATGGATTTTCTGAGTGAAATTTACCTTCGGTATACGCCGGTGCCGATTACGGCGCTGCTAGGGGCGAAGGCGGTGGGTGGGCAGGGCGATCTTTTTGGTGGCCAGCTGACGATGGCGGACGTCTCGGAGAAGGAGCTGGAAAAAGTGGCGGAATATGCGGCGGAGGATGCGGATGTGACGTGGCAACTGGCGGCTCGGCTGCGTCCGTTGCTGGCCGACAAAGGGTTGGAGCGCGTGTTCAACGAGATTGAGGCGCCGCTGCTCCCGGTGCTGGTCGAGGTGGAGCGCGCTGGCATGCTGGTCGATGTGCCGATTCTCAAAGCGATGAGCCAGGAATTGGCCAAGCAGATTGCTCAGCTGGAAAAAGAAATCCAGACGATGGCTGGCGGCCCCTTCAACCTCAATTCTCCCAAGCAACTGGGAGAAGTGCTTTTCAATCGATTGCATCTCTCCGACAAGCCTAAAAAAACGAAGACCGGTCAGTTTCAGACCAATGAAGAAGTGCTGGCCGAGTTGGAACACAGCCACCCTATCATTGCGAAAATCCTCGATTATCGTGAAGCCTCTAAATTGCGGAGCACGTATGTCGATGCGCTGCCTCAGGCTGTTTTTCCTGACACGGGCCGGGTTCACACCACCTTTCTCCAGCTTTTGACCTCCACTGGTCGGCTCTCGTCGAACAATCCCAACCTGCAAAACATTCCGATTCGCACCCCGATGGGGCGTGAAATCAGGCGTGCCTTCATTGCTCCCCCTGGGTATGAAGTGTTCTCGGCTGACTATTCGCAAATCGAGTTGCGCATTATGGCTGCTCTCAGTGGCGATGCGGCTTTGCGCGAGGCCTTTATCGGAGGGCATGACGTCCACGCCGCCACCGCCAGTCGCGTCTATGGCGTGCCGATGAATGAATTGCTGCCTGAAATGAGGCGCACCGCCAAAATGGTTAATTTTGGCATCATCTATGGCATTTCTGCTTTTGGGCTGGCTCAGCGGCTCGGTATCCCCCGGGAACAAGCGAGAAGTTTGATTGAGAATTACTTCCAGCAATACCCGGGAATCAAGAGGTACATGGACGCCACCATCGCCGGGGCGCGACAGACAGGATTTGTGGAAACCCTCTGCGGCCGCCGCCGCTACCTGCGCGACATCGGTTCAGCCAATCAAACCGTGCGCTCGGCCGCCGAACGCACCGCCATCAACACTCCGATTCAGGGGAGTGCCGCCGATATGATCAAGCTGGCCATGGTGCGGATCGAAACATCGCTGCGCGCTCGAGGCCTCCGCTCCCGCATGATCCTCCAAGTGCATGATGAACTTGTTTTTGAGGTTCCGGTCGAAGAAAAAGAAACCATTCGGCCGCTGGTCCTCGAGGCCATGATTGGAGCGTTGCCACTGGAGGGCGTGCCGGTGCTCGTGGAATGTGGGTTTGGCGCCAACTGGCTGGAGGCTCATTGACGCCCTGTCTGGTCCGGTCGCCTGCGCTTACACCTGCACACGTTCGATGGCGGCCCCGAGCTGGGTCAATTTTTCATCGATGTGTTCGTAGCCGCGGTCGATGTGGTAGACGCGATTGATTTCGGTAGATCCTTCGGCGCGCAAAGCGGCGAGGACGAGGGCGGCGGACGCGCGCAGATCGCTGGCCATGACGGGGGCGGCGCTCAAGCTGGGCACGCCGGTGATGATGGCGGTGGCGCCTTCGCGGGTGACGGATGCGCCCATCCGTTTCAGTTCGGGAAGGTGCATAAAGCGTTCGGGAAAAATCATTTCGGTCACGGCGCTGACTCCTTCGGCCAGAGCGTAAAGCGCACAAAACTGCGCCTGCATGTCGGTAGGAAACCCTGGATACGGTTCAGTGGTGATGGTGCCGCCTTTCCACGAAGGTCGGCCGTGAACGGTGATTTCGCGTGCAGTGGCATCGATCTCAAATCCGCTCTCCCGCAACTTGCTGATGACGGCTGCGAGGTGGTGGTGGTTGGCTTTTTTGAGGGTGACCTTGCGGCCGGCGAGGGCGCCCGCGACCAGGAACGTACCTGCTTCGATGCGATCCGGGATGACGGTGTGCTCCGCCCCGTGCAATTCCTTCACTCCTTGAATGATGATGCGCCGGGAGCCGGCTCCTTCAATCCGGGCACCCATCTTGGCTAGGAAATCGGCCAGATCTTCGACCTCTGGTTCAGCGGCGGCGCCTTCGATGACGGTAGTTCCCTTGGTTAGTACTGCGGCCATCATCAAGTTGCCGGTGCCCAGCACGGTGGGACCGTGTTTGCCGCGCATGTTGATTTCCCGACCGCCATGAGCGGCATTTCCTGACCGGGCGCGGCCGCGCTTGATGTGCATGTCACCCGCCTTCGTCTCAATGGTGGCGCCGAGTTCCTGCAAGCCGCGCAGATGGATGTCGATCGGCCGGTCACCAATCACACAGCCGCCGGGCACTGAAATCGTGCATTTGCCGAGTCGCCCGAAGAGCGGTCCGAGCACGCAGATGGAGGCTCGCATTTTCCTCACCAGCTCATAGGGGGCGACATGTTTTACTTTTTCCGCCCTAATTTCCACGGTGCCGCTGGCGCGTTCCACCGCAGCTCCGAGCTGGGCGAGAATTTGCGTCATGTAATTGGTGTCGCTGAGGTCCGGCACTCGGCGGATGACGCACGGCTCGCGAGTGAGCAGTGTGGCCGCGAGGATGGGCAGCGAGGAGTTTTTTGACCCGCTTACCTGCACTGTCCCGTCCAGCACGGCGCCACCACGAATGATAAATTTATCCATTGCTCAGCATGGATGCGCGGCGTGGGGGAATTGCAAGCCCCTTGGACGGAATAGGTGGAGTTGAGGCGGGTGGCCGGTCGGCCGGGCGGGAGCTGGTTCGGTCGCGGAACGACTTGTTTTGGCGCGAGTCAGGCGGGGGCGGGGGCTTCTATTTAGTGACGGGCAGTTGACGGTGACGGTGCATGGTCGATAGCAGAAGGACGTTGAAGTCGATCCTTGAAGTATTGCAGGGTGGTGCGGCCTTTCTTGAGCGAAAGGGCGTGGAGAGTGCGCGGCTGAACATGGAGCACCTGCTGGCCCATGCGCTTGGTTTGAAGCGGATGGATCTTTATCTGCAATTTGACCGCCCCCTTTCGGAGGAGGAGCTGGTTCCGCTGCGGGAATGGACTGCGCGCCGGGCGGCTGGCGAGCCATTACAGCACCTGCTGGGCACGGTGGATTTTTACCGGTTTACTCTTAAGACGGACGCTCGCGGGTTGATTCCGCGGCCGGAAACGGAGGAGTTGGTGGAGAAAATCATTGATCGCTGCCGACTGTGCCCGCCGGCCCGGGTTTTGGATATGGGGTGTGGGTCGGGTGTGATTGGGTTGTCTCTGGCGGCGGCTTTTCCCGCGGCCACGGTGATGCTGGCGGATTTTTCGGCTGACGCCTTGGCTTTGGCGCGGGAGAATGCTGTGCTGGCGGCGGCGCAAGTGGCGGTCGAGCCGGCGGCTCGCGGCTGTCTGCCCTTGGGGGAGGTGGCGGTTGGCGGGCTGCTGGAGGAGGGGGCGGATGCGGTGGATGCGGCCGAGAGTCGCCGGAGCGGATTTACGGGCCGACTGACCTTTGTGCAGACGGATCTTTTTTCGGTCTGGGCTGGCGACGTGCCTGCGGCTGGGTTTGATGTATTAGCGGCCAATTTGCCGTACATTCCTCGGGCGGAAGTGGCTACATTGAGTCGTGAAGTACAGAAAGATCCGGTGATGGCGCTGGATGGCGGCGAGGAGGGGGTGGAATTGATGGAGCGTTTTATTGCGATGGCGCCTGATTATTGTGCTCCGGGGGCGTTGATAGCGCTGGAACATGGACCGGACCAAGGCGGGCGGGTGGCTGAATTGCTAGCGCGGGCGGGATTTGCGCAGATTGTCGTGCAGTGTGACCTGAGCGGGCGCGAGCGGTTCACTTTTGGGGTGGCGCCGAAGTGACTGGGTGGCGACTGCTTACGGATCGCGGGAGACGAAGTCGGGCAGGGTCAGTCGCCATTTCATGGAGGCCAGCCGCAGGCCGAGGATGAGGGTGATGGCGGCCGCATAAACAGCGGGCTCACTGTGCCATTCGCGACGGGGGACGAGGGCGTACAAAGCGGCTCCGAGGAAGGCGGCGGTGGCATAGAGGTTGATTTCCCGGCGAAAAACAAGTGGCACCTCGCGCAGCAGTGTGTCCCGCAGCATGCCACCGGCGACTCCGGTGACGACTCCGGTGACAATGGCCGCGGTCGGAGGCAGGCCGTGATCCATGCCTTTGCGGGTGCCGATGATGGTGAAGAGAGCGAGGGCTCCGGCATCGGCCACGAGCAAGACGCGCTGGGGAAATCGCAGCCAGCGGGCGGCAAAAAACGTGCCGACGGCCGCGATGAGAACGGTGTGGAGAAGCGATGGATCCCGCAGCCAGGGCGGAGGCAAGGCCCCCAGCAAAAGGTCGCGCAGCGTGCCTCCGCCGAAAGCGGTCACCGCGGCCAGCACGATGACACCAAAAAAATCGATCTGACGTCCGCTGGCGGCGAGGACTCCGGAGATAGCGGCGGTGCCTACGGAGAGGTGTTCGAGGATGGCCTGGGTGGTCATGGCCTGCAGCCGGGTGGTCGCGTGCGGGGTGGGAGGGGCTTTCCCCGCCGCTTAGTAATGGCTGCTAATTGGCGACGATGTTGACCAGTTTACGGGGGATGACAATCACCTTGCGGATGGTTTTGCCTGCGGTGTGTTCGAGCACTTTGGCGCTGGCGAGGGCGGTTGCCTCGTGGGCGGCGTGGTCTGCATCAGCCGCCATGGTGACGCGGTCGCGGAGCTTGCCATTGACTTGGACGACGACTTCCACCTCGCTCTCGATCAAGGCGGATTCATCCCACTGGGGCCATGGCTGGAGTGCGAGCTGACCTGCGGGCGCGGCGTCGGGCCAGCTGGTGGTCAGCCGCTCGTACAGTTCCTCGGTGAGGTGCGGAGCGAACGGATTCAGCAGGTGCAGTAGGGTGGCCACGGCCGTCACCGGCCGGGCTTCTAAACCAGTCAACTCGTTGGTGCAGACCATCATTTGTGCGATGGCAGTATTAAAACTGAGGCTCGAGATGTCTTCGGTTACTTTTTTAATGGTCTCGTGCAGTACTTTACGTGGTTTCGAGGCGAGCTCGGCCGTGGCCGAAAGTTTCGACGACGGCTCCCATTCACCTTCTTGATTTTCCGTCATGACCAGACGCCAGACGCGCCCAAGAAAACGATACACTCCTTCCACTCCCTTGGTGCTCCAGGGTTTGACCTGCTCCAGAGGACCCATGAACATTTCAAAAAGTCGCAACGAGTCAGCTCCGAACTCTTCGATCACCGAGTCCGGGTTCACCACATTGCCTCGCGACTTCGACATCTTCTGGCCATCTTCGCCGAGGATGAGTCCTTGATTGACCAGTTTGTGAAAAGGCTCGCTGGTTGAGACATGGCCGAGGTCGAAGAGCACCTTGTGCCAGAACCGCGCGTAGAGGAGGTGGAGTACGGCGTGTTCGGTGCCGCCGACATAGAGGTCGACGCCGCCGCGCGATGTGGTCCCGGTTTCGGGCGACTGTGAACTGCCGCTCATCCAGTAGCGTTCGGCTTCTCTGGAGACGAAGCGTTGGGAATTGCGAGCATCGCAGTACCGAAGGTAGTACCAGCAGCTGCCGGCCCATTGGGGCATGGTATTGAGTTCGCGGGTGGCGGTCTCGCTGTATCGAACCCAGTCGGTGGCCTTGCTTAGCGGTGGCTCGGGGGTGCCTGTTGGCTTGAAATCTTCGAGGCTTGGCGGCAGCACCGGTAGTTCGGTTTCATCGAGGGCACGATGTTTGCCATTTTCCCAGACGATGGGAAATGGTTCGCCCCAATACCGCTGGCGGGCAAAAAGCCAGTCGCGCAGCTTGTAATTGACGGTTTTTTGGCCCAGTCCTTTTTCCTCAAGCCAGGCGGTGATTTTACTTTTGGCTTCAGCGGTGGCGAGCCCGTTGAGGAACGATGAATTCACGGCCACGCCTTCGCCGGCGAAGCAGCCGCTGCTGGCGGTCTCGGTGGCGGTTGGAACGACGACTTCGCGCACGGCCAGTCCGAATTGTGCGGCAAATTCGGAATCTCGCTCGTCATGGGCTGGTACGGCCATGATGGCGCCCGTCCCGTAACCCATCATGACATAGTCGGCAATCCACACGGGGATGGCTTCGCCATTGACCGGATTGATCGCAATGGCACCGG
The DNA here is from genome assembly GCA_903954065.1 of uncultured bacterium. Classification (GTDB taxonomy): domain Bacteria; phylum Verrucomicrobiota; class Verrucomicrobiia; order Verrucomicrobiales; family V1-33; genus CAJBME01. Next base: position 20,809 of record CAJBME010000007.1, on the reverse strand, counting down.
TGTCGACCCCCGACTTGGTTTTAGCCACGCCGCGGTCAAGGTCCGATTTGCTTGATGTTTCTTTTTGATAGGCCTCGACGGCCGCTTGCTGGGCGGGTGTCGTGATGCTGGCGACCAGAGGGTGTTCCGGAGCCAGCACCATGTAGGTCGCGCCAAACAAGGTGTCGGGGCGAGTGGTGAAGACGGTGATCGGGGTCCGCTCGCTGGAATCAGCTCGGCCCGTTTGAAAAACGACCTCGGCCCCCTCGCTGCGGCCGATCCAGTCGCGTTGCCGGGCCTTGATGCCGGCGGGCCAGTCCAGCGGCTCCAGCTCATCTGCCAAACGGTCGGCAAACGCTGTGATGCGCAGCATCCATTGTTTCATTGGGCGGCGCTCGACGGGAAATCCACCGACTTCACTTTTGCCATCGATGACTTCCTCATTGGCGAGCACGGTTCCGAGTCCGGGACACCAGTTGACGGGGACCTCGGCGACGTAGGCCAAGCGCACGCTGTCCGGGTCCGGGCCGGTATAACTTGAGATGGGTTCGGCTTGGCCGGTCACCGGATTACACCATGAATTATAAATCTGGAGGAAAATCCACTGTGTCCATTTGAAGTAGCCGGGGTCGGTGGTGTTGACCTCGCGGTCCCAGTCATAGGCAAAACCAAGGCGTTTCAGTTGTCCGGTGAAGCGGGCCACGTTGCGTTCGGTGGTGACGCGCGGATGCTGGCCGGTTTTGATGGCGTATTGTTCGGCGGGCAGGCCGAAGGCGTCCCATCCCATCGGGTGGAGCACGTTGAATCCCTGTTTGCGCCGGGCGCGACTGATGATGTCGGTGGCGGTATAGCCTTCGGGGTGGCCGACATGCAGGCCGTCACCGCTGGGGTATGGAAACATGTCCAAGGCATAAAACTTCGGCTTCGAGGCATCGAATTCCGGATCGCCGGGATTGGGCGCACGGTAGGTCTTTTCCGCCTCCCAGCGGGCTTGCCACCGGGGTTCAAAATCAGGAAAAGGAAAGGCTTTGCGGGTTTCGCTGCTCATCGGATTGGAAAAACTGGGGAGCGGTCAGAGTAGTCGGCTCTGGGAAAACGGAAGGGGGAAATCATCGCGAGATGCGGGATCATCAGCGCCGCGGTTCCGCCCGCCACAGGTGACGCACGAAAAAGTCCATGCGTCGGCGCGCCGGATACGGCGTCTCGCCGACCCCATGTCCGCCCCCGGGAACCATCAGGAACTCGAAATCTTTGCCGGCCGCGACGAGGGCATCGACGACTTGCAGCGTGGAGGCTGGGTCAACATTTGAGTCGAGTTCGCCTACCGTGAGCATCAGGCTGCCTTGCAACCGGCTGGCGTGCACGGCATTGGAGGCAGCCTCGTAGGAGGCATCAACCGGCCACCCCATCCATTGTTCGTTCCACCAGATTTTGTCCATCCGGTTGTCGTGGCATCCGCAGTCAGCCGCGGCCGCACGATAAAAATCGCCATGATCAATCAACGCGCGCATGGCGCTCTGGCCGCCCGCCGAGCCGCCGTAAATGCCGACCCGCTCGAGGTCGAGCTCGGGAAAACGGGCTGCGGCCGCTTTGAGCCAGGCTATGCGGTCAGGGAATCCCGCGTCATGCAGGTTCTTCCAGCAGACATCATGAAAACTTTTATGTCGCCAGTTGGTTCCCATGCCGTCGATTTGCACCATGATAAAACCAAGCTCGCCGATCTGGCGGTCGCGGGTCATGAGGCTGAACGTCTGCGGGACAAAATGATCTTGGGGGCCGGCATAGATTTTCTCGATGACGGGGTATTTTTTTGATGGGTCGAAGTGGGTTGGGCGGAGGATGATGCCGTGGATGTCGGTTGTTTGATCGCGGCCTTTGGCGACAAATCTTTCGGGCGCGCGCCAGCCGGTGGCGAGCAGGGCGGTGGCGTCGCCGCGCTCGACTTCGCAGACGAGTGAACCGTCGGTGCTGCGGCGGAGTTCGGTGACCGCGGGCTGATCAACCCGGGACCATCGGTCCAAAAACGTGGCGCGACCGGGGGCAAATTCCCAGGTGTGCGTGCCGTCGCCAGCGGTCAGAATAACCAGACCCGTGCCGTCAAAGTTAATGCGGCACAGGTGGACGTGATACGGGCTCTGCTCCGGACGAACCCCCATGGCCGCAAACCAAATCTGCCGGTTTACGGGGTCGACATGTTCGACCCGTCGAACGACCCATGAGCCACGGGTGATTTGGTTTTTTGTCGTTCCGGATTGGAAGTCAATGAGGTACAGATGATTCCATCCATCGCGCTCTGACATCCAGATTATTTCCCCGGTGTCGTCGAGCCACTGATGCCAGATTTTGTTCGTGTAATCGATGAAGGTCCGAGATGTTTCTTCAATGACCGTGCGCACGGTGCCGGTGGTGCCGTCGACAGCCAGCCAGCGCATGACGGCGTGCCCCCTCTGGTTGTAAAGAAAACTGAGTTCCCGGCCGTCCGGTGACCAGCGCATGTCTTCGATGCTCCACGGATTGGAAAAGAGGCTGTTATCGACCGGGATGGATTCCTGGGTGTCGAGATTGATGAGGGCGATGTGCGGCTGGTCGATGACATCGCCTGGTTTGGCGTAATCGAGAGTGCGCAATTTTGGCTGGAGTTGATCACGCGGCGATGATTCGAGGAGGTGGATGGTGCGGGTGGGGGCGGGGCGCACGCGCAGGCAGGCGAGCCTGGTGCCTTGGGGCGACCAAACGACGGGCTCGCGGTAAGCGTTTTCGGCCGTGCCATCGGCGCCGGGCGCGAGTGGTGCTCCGCCGGCCTGCGGGGTGATGACGAGCGCATGGCCATCGATGCGGGCGGAGAACGGGCGTGGTGCGGGTGCGGGTGCGGGGCTGTCCGCGGGTGTGGCTTCTCCGGCCTGCGGTGGTTGGCTGAAGGTATTGAGAACCAGGGTTGTGGCGGTGGTCTCGGCTTCGATGGTTGCGATTTTTTCGCCGGCTGGCCCGATGACGATGAAGACGTGTCCGGCGCGGGTTGGCTGGGTATGGGAGGCGCCGGGACGGATTCCTCCTTGGTTGTGCCATTGTCCATCCGGGTTGATCCAATAGACTTGGACGGGTTCTGGGCGGTGGTTTTCGATGTTCAGGGTGGTGGCGGCGCCTTCGGGGCGGCTGGGGCGCGGCTCATTTTTTTGGTTGGTGGTGGGCGTGGTGGTGGGGGCGGAGGTCAGTGATTTTCTGGCACCGGTGGCGGTGGTGATTTCCCAGATTTCCTTGGTTCCTTCGGGAGTGTTGAGCTGGTACCAGAATGATTCGCCTTGAGGGTGCCAGTGTGGCTGTACGCGATCGCGGAAGACTCGGCCGGCGGTGGATGCGGGCAGTTGGGCGGCGCGTTCGTAATCGGTTTTGGTGCCTTGGGCGTGGCTGGGGCTGACTCCGGTCATGAGGATTAACGGGATGGTGGTGAACAGCAATCGCATAGGGCAAGGCATCGCAGATCGGTCTGAACGCAATGATCATCTGTGGGGCGAAGGAATTTTCCGTCATTCAGTGCGGTATTGCCAAGGCTGATCCCCGGGCTAGGATCGCGCTCCCCTATGAAAATTGGCTTCAATCTCCTGTTGTGGACCGGTCATGTGACCGAGGACCTTTACCCGTTGTTCGCGAAATTAAAGGCTGTCGGTTACGATGGCGTGGAAATTCCGATTTTTGACGGAAGTGACGCGACTCATTACGGCCGCGTTGGCGCGGAATTGAAAAATAACGGACTGGAATGTACCGCCGTCACCGTGCTGCCCGACGAAGCCCACAATGCCATCTCTCCGGTGGCCGCCAATCGTCAGGGTGCCATCGATCACTTGAAAAAAATCATCGAGTGTGCGCAGGAAGCGGGCGTACAAACTTTGTGCGGTCCATACTATCAGGTGCTCGGTCAGTTCACCGGCAAATATCCATCAGAAATCGAGCTGGAGCACGCCGCCGAAGTGCATCGCGCCATTGCTCCCATGGCGGAAGCCGCCGGTATCCGGTGCGGAATCGAGGCGCTCAATCGCTTTGAATCCCATTTGCTCAACACCATGGAACAGGCCTCATCCTATGTGCAGCGGGTCGATCATCCGGCATTTGGTACCATGTATGACACCTTTCATGCCAACATCGAAGAGAAAGATCCGATGGCGGCGATCGATACCGTCTTTGCCACCGGCAAACTCAACCACATCCACATTTCCGAGAACGATCGCGGAACCCCGGGCCGCGGGCATGCTCCTTGCCGCGAAACCATTCGGAAGCTCAAGGCGATTGGTTACGACAAATGGCTGACCATCGAGGCTTTCGGTGGCTCCTTGCCCGATCTGGCGGCGGCCACGCGCGTCTGGCGCGATTTCTTTCCTTCCACCGAACAGGTGTACACCGAAGGTTATCGTTTGATTCGCGAGACGTGGGACGCGGCTTAAGTTCCGCGGTGGAGCGGGCGGCCGAGCGGTCGCCCGGCAGACCGGCTCCGGAGGTTGGCTCCGGAAGCTGGTGTGGTGGAGTGTGGTGAGGTGTGACTCGTACTTGCGCCGTTCCGGCTTCGTCGCAGGTTAGGCTCCTCATGAAATTGCCATTTTTCTATCTGTGCTTTCTCGGGGCGGCCGTTGTTTCGGCGCTGGGGGCGGTATTGCCGCCGGTTGCCCCGGCTTCGGGTGAGCGCATTGTTCTCCTTGGGAATGGTCTGGCTGAGAGGATGTTTTCTTTCGATCATTTCGAAACTGAGCTTTATCTGCGGTTTCCGGAAAAGGATGTGATTATTCGGAATATGGGGCGGCAGGCGGACACGGCGGGTTTTCGTCCGCATCCTGCGCGTGCGTCGCAGTGGGCGTTTCCTGGGGCGGAGCGATTTCATCCGGAGCTGACCAGTCATCATGGCATTGGATTTTTCCCGACGCCTGACGAGTGGCTGACGTTATTAAAGGCCGACACGATTCTCGCGTTGTATGGGTATAATGAATCGTTCGCGGGTCCGGCGGGCCTGGCCAACTTTGAGGCGGAGATGACGGCATTTGTCGAGCACACGCTTTCTCGTCAGTACAATGGCAAGTCGGCTCCGCGGCTGGTTTTGGTTTCGCCGGCTGCTTTTGAAGATCTTTCGGCGACCCGCGACCTGCCGGACGGCCGGAAGGAAAATGCTCATTTGGCGCTGTATACGGAGGCTGTGCGGCGAGTGGCAGATCGTCATCAGCTCGCGTTCATTGATGTTTTTAATCCGACCAAGAAGCTGTATGACGAGCAGGAGGCGGCGCAGACGATCAATGGATTTGCTTTGAATGACGCTGGTTACCGGGCGCTGGCCACGTTGCTGGCGGACGGGCTGTATGGCCCGGCCAGTCGCGCCGCCAAAGTGGATCCCAAGCAGTTGCACGACAGGGTGGTGGAGAAAAACTGGTGCTGGTTCAACGACTACAACATTCTCAATGGTGTTCACGCCTATGGTCAGCGGTACGAGCCATTCGGCCCGCAGAACTATCCTGATGAAATTGCCAAGTTGCGGGAAATGACTGCTCTGCGCGACCAGCAGATTCACACGCTGGCTAAGGACGAGTCAGGGGCGGCTCCGGTTATCGATGACTCGGGCACGCGGAAATTGTCCACTCCGCCGACGAATTTCAACCGTCCCATCGAATATCTTGATCGCGATAAAGCGTTGGCCTCCTTCACGATGCAGCCGGGCTTCAAGATTGAATTATTCGCGTCGGAAGCTGAATTCCCGAACATGCGGAATCCAGTGCAGATGAGTTTCGACAATCGGGGGCGGCTGTGGGTGGCGGTTTCGCCGACGTATCCTCATTGGCGGCCGGGTGATCCCAAGCCGGACGACAAACTGTTGATTTACGAGGACACGAATGAGGACGGACGGGCGGACAAGGAGATTGTATTTGCTGACAAACTGCATCTTCCGATTGGTTTTGAGATTGCGCCCGAGGGGGTGTATGTCTCTCAGGAGCCGAACTTGTGCTTGTTGGTGGACGATGACCGTGATGATCGTGCTGACCGCATGGAAGTTTTGATGGGCGGGTTTGACACGCATGACACGCATCATGCTATTTCGGCGTATGCGGCGGATGCGAGTGGGGCATTTTATTTTTGTGAAGGAAGGTTTTTGCATTCGCAGGTGGAGACGCCTTACGGGCCGGAGCGGGTCAATGATGGCGGGGTGTGGCGGTATGACCCGAAGAAGGCACGATTGGAGCGGTACAGTCAGAGTGATTACAACAACCCTTGGGGTATTGCCTTTGACGAGTGGGATCAGTGTTATATTTCTGACGCCTCGGGTGGGAACAACTGGTGGGGGCTTCCGCTTTCGGCGAAAATGCCATATGGGATTGAGATTGATAAGGTTGAGGAGTTTGCGCCGCAGCGGGCGCGCCCTACATCTGGCAGTGAGTTCATCTCGAGCCGCCATTTTCCGGACGAGTATCAGGGTCGATTTATTCTGAACAATTCCATTGGTTTCCTTGGGACGAGCATGTGGGACATTACGGAGGAGGGCGCTGGTTTTACGGGTCGGCAGGCGGGGGATTTACTGTCGTCCAGCGATCCCAATTTCCGGCCGGTTGATTGCGAGTTTGCTCCTGACGGGTCGCTTTACATTGTTGACTGGCACAATGCATTGATTGGGCACATGCAGCACAATGCGCGCGATCCGCAGCGGGATCGCGAGCATGGGCGGATTTTTCGGGTGACGTATCCTTCGCGGCCGTTGGTCAAGCCACCGGTCATTGCGGGGGCGGCTCTTCCGGCGTTGTTGGAGGCTTTGCAGGAGCCGGAGTATCGGACGCGATATCGGGCTCGCCGCGAGTTGCGCGGCCGGGCGGCGGACGACGTCCTGCCGGCGGTCAAAGCGTGGGTTCACGCGATGGATAAGCAGAATCCTCATTATGAGCGGTGGCTCTGCGAAGCGCTCTGGGTGACGTGGTCGCAGAACCGCGTTGATGCCGACATTCTCCGGTCCTGTCTTGAGGCGACAGCGCATCAGGCGCGGGCGGCCGCGGTGCATGTCTTGCGATACGCTCATCGCGACGTGCCCGGTAGTTATGGATTACTGGAAAAGGTGGCTGCCACCGACCCCCATGCTCGCGTGCGACTGGAAGCCATCGTCGCCGCTTCCTGGCTTGGCGGGCGGGAAGGCGCCCGCATCGTCCTCGCCGGGCTCAATCAGCCGCTCGACCGCTGGATGGTGCCGGTCACCCGACAAATCCTCGAACACACTCTGAAATCAGAAATCGAGGAGCTGCAATCTCAGGGGGGCGCCGCGCTTTTCCTCAACATGGGAGCCGCGAGTTTTCTCAATGGGTCTTACCAGTTTGCGGCCGGAGTCCCCACCGCAGAAAATATGAGCTATGGTCCGACCCGTCCGCTGACCGAGACTGAGCAGAAGGTGTACGATCTTGGCCGGGAAGTTTATCATCGCGACGCGCATTGCGCGACCTGCCACCAGCCCAATGGCCAAGGCCTGCCTTCCATTTATCCTCCGTTGACTGACAATCAGTGGGTCAATGAGGATGATGAACGACTCATTAAGATCATCCTCAAAGGGTTGTGGGGCCCAATCGCAGTGAATGGCCAGCAATTTGATCCGGGCAAGGGCGTGCCTCCGATGACCGGGTTTGCCGGCCTTTTAAAGGATGAAGAAATCGCTGCCGTTATTGCGTATGTTCGCACCAGTTTTGGCAACAAAGGGGCCATGGTGGATCCAGAGAAAGTCCGAGCGGTGCGGGCCTCCGTTGAGGGACGCGCTAATTTCTACATGGTGGATGAACTCCTCAAGGAGCATCCACTGCGTCCGTAAGCGGTGCAGCTAGACTGTGCAGGGTGGCCTCCGTGACAAAACTGTGACTGGAGGTCATTGGCAAAGATCGATCGGGCTGCCCATACTCATAGCGGAAGGAAAGCTGCTATGAACACACAAGAAGCGAACCTGCTCACCTCCTCGCCGGAAGTTTCGGCACTGCAACCACTGCGGGAAATCGGGAGCATTACCAAGTCTCAGTACTGGGACTTTGAAGACATCTCCCGCGCTTTGCGGGAGGCTCGTCGGCTTGGGATTGCGCCTGAACGCCTGTTCGGTCATTCTTTAGCCGAGGATCTGGCTCAGGCCGGTTGATGGGGGTGACGCCTAACGTCTACTGGTGGGGGTGGGGATTGATGAGCCGGAGGTGATCCACGCCGTGATCGGTGAAGTGATCGAGGTAGTGGTCCTCGAGGTCTTGCAGTCGGCCGCTCAGTTCCACAGGGTCGATATCTTTGACGCCCTTGAGTTTGAGATCGCGTTCGGCGAGGGCGGCGGCCAGCTCGCTCCAGAAGAAGTTGTCTTCGAATTCCTCGATGGATTTGGCGTATGTTGATTTGGCGACGTATTCGTCGCGGAGCATGTATTGGCCGCTGGCGGCGTCGAATTCGGCGATGTCGCGATGACCTTCGATCCAGCCGGCTTGGAAGACTTTGTCGGCGACTCCCTGCATGGTGTCCAAGTCTTCGGTGCATTCCGGATCTTGGTTGGCCTCTGTCACGTAGAGGGCGAGGCTGACCATTTGCATCAGGCTGCGTATTTCTTCTGAGGATAGCTCCAGGGTCATGAATGGGAAATGGTGGGGAAACGTGCTCATATACTGGGCCGGGACGCGGCGCCATGGGAAAGCGTGGTGTGCGAACGATGAAATGGTTGTTGAGCCGTTTTTTTGGGTGATAGGATGGGGAATGTTGCTATCGATCGTGATTCCGGCGTTCAATGAAGAGAAGGAGTTGCCTGAGTGTTTGGCGGCGATTGGGGCGGCGGTGGCGGCGTGTGGACTGGGGGCGGGCGAGGTTGAGGTGGTGGTGTGCGACAACAATTCTACTGATCTGACGGCTGAAGTGGCGCGGCGGGCCGGGGCGGTGGTGGTGTTTGAGCCGGTGAATCAGATCAGCCGGGCGAGAAATACGGGTGCGGCGGCCGCTTGCGGGGAATGGTTGTTATTTGTGGATGCGGATTCTAGGCTGGATCCGATTAATCTCCGGCGGGTGGCGGCACTGGCGCGGGCGGATGAGCCGGTGGTGGGGGGCGGGTGTGTCATTGCGCTTGAGGGAGTGCCGTGGTGGACGCGGCCCGGAGTATGGGCGTGGAATTTTTATTCGGCAGTACGCGGGGTGGCGGCGGGTTCTTTTGTTTTCTGTCGGGCGGAAGTGCACCGCGAGGTTGGAGGGTTTAGTGTCGAGCGATTTGCCGCCGAGGAGCTGGATTATTCGCGCCAGCTGCGGGCTTGTGGGCGGGCGCAAGGCCGACGGTTTTTGGTGTTGCGCGGGTGTCCGCACCTCAGTTCGGGTCGGAAATTCCGGCAGCGGCCGCCGACCGAACTCATCATGCTCCTGTTTCGCATGCTCATGGGTTACCGGCATGTCATTCGCAACCGCACCGCGTTGGATTATTTTTATGACGGTCGCCGCGAGCCATGAATCAGTGCGTTCCAGTCACGAAGTTAGATTTTGAGATTTGACATTCTTAATTTCGACTTATGAGTAATATTTCATGAATATATCCATCTCTGCCGACGCCCTCCGCCGCGCCGCTGCCATCAAAGATCAGATTGATCAACTCGAGGCTGAATATAAGGCAATTCTCGCTGGTGAAAGCGCTCCGGTCCGCCGCGGCCGCAAGCCCGGTCCAAAACCCGCGCTCAAAACGGGCGCGGTTCCAGGACGCAAGCCCGGTCGCCCAGCTAAGGTAGTTGCCGAAGTTGACGAAAATGGTGAGGCTCCTGTGGGCCGCAAAACGCGGAAAAAGCGTAAACTGACTCCTGAAGCGCGCGCCCGCATCGTGGCTGCTGTCAAAGCCCGCTGGGCTCGCGAAAAGGGCGTCGCCTAATCCTTCCTCAGTAGCGGTTTGAGCTGTGATGGCTGGACCGCTTTTCCCTCCCGTTTAGTTTTTTGTTCGTCATTCGCCGGCGGTTTGCCGGGATCGTGGCTTTGCCGATGGGTATTGATCCGGTGGCGATGTGTTTTACGGAGGAAGGGTGGTGTTATGTGGTGGAGATGCGGGAAAACCCGCTGGGTCTGGGTGATAGCGGTGAGTCTGGTGGCTGTGTGCGTCGTCTGCGTGATTTGGATGGGCTCGGCCGGGCGGATGAATCGATTTTTTTCGCCTCCGAGCTGAACTGGTTGAGGTCGATTACACCGTAGGGTTAGGGTTTCTGGTAGCGGCGGCGTCTGATATTCGCTAAAAAAGGAAACTGAGTACCCGTAGCCGACACCTGATTAGAACCTCAGTCCCAACGGCGCGTCCTGTGAAAGCCGAGTGAATCGTGTCATATTGAGTGAGTAAGGCTCCGTTGGAGCCACTCGAACACCGCAGTTCCGGTGCCGGGTCACCACCACGTTTACGATTTCATACCCTGAAGGGGTATCACATACCAGCATCCTGGGAACGCTGAGCCCCAGCTCTGCGCCTGCGTAAAACCCCGACAACCTCCTTCATTTCAAAACCAAAAAAATCTCCCGCATGGGCAGCAGCCGGGGAAAAACACTCGCCGAGCTGGGGCTCAGCGCTCCCAGGGGGGCTGATATGCGTTGCCCCGTTGGGGTAAATGGAATGATGATTGCCGGAGGAACTCAAAGGATTGATCGAGTTTTTGCAAAGCCGGGATTGAGCGGGGATTTTTATTCCGGCCTTGGATCTTGGTGGCTAGAGCTGGCCGCGCCGGCCCCTGGTTCCTGATCGCGGGTCATCCAGCGGGGAAGGTCTGTGCCAGCGAGGACCAAAGTGATTTCCCCTTTCACGCCTTTTTTCTGATAGTAAGCCAGGCAGGCGGTGGCGGTGGCGGTGTGAAACTCCTGAAACTTCTTGGTTAATTCCCGCGCGACGCAGACTTGCCGTTCGGGTGCCAGTTCGACCAGAATTTCCAAGGTGCCCAGCAACCGGTGCGGAGACTCGAAGAAAACACTGGTCTCCTCGCGAGCGAGGGCCTTTTCCAAGAGCCGGCGCCGCTGGCCTCCCTTGACCGGGAGAAAGCCTCCGAAGAAAAATTCGGTGGCGGGCAGGCCGCTGCCGACCAGTGCCGTGATCGGAGCCGACGGGCCGGGGATGACTTCGTAGGGGATGCCGGCCCGGCGGATTTCATGGAGCAAGCGCTGGCCCGGGTCGCTGACCAGAGGCATGCCTGCATCGGAGATGACGGCCACACTGCGCCCTTCCCGCAGCTCCGCCAGCAGCTGCTGCGAACGACCCGCCTCGTTGTGCTCATGCAGACTGAGCAGTGGCTTGCGCACGCCATGGTGCTGTAGCAGGGGCATCGAATGACGAGTGTCCTCGCACGCGATCATATCCACCGTTAAGAGGATCCCGCGGGCCCGTAAAGTCAGGTCGGCCAGATTTCCCAGTGGCGTCCCGACGAGATAAAGTGTGCCAGGGCTGGCTGATTGAGGAACGGTATCCATGCGGCTGCGCGGAGCTGCCGCTAAAAACTGCTGCTGCGACGATTACCCAGAATATCCCGGCCTGTGGCCACCCCGGTCTGGCCGGGAATGCCTTCCGATAGGCGGGTGACCAGATCGCGGGCGGCTTCAGAGGCCGCTTCATTCAGTGACTGCCGCTCTGTCAGCTGGAAGTTCTCATCAAGAAAAATATTCGAAGATCCACGGGCCCGGCCATCCGCCAGTACCTCGCGGGTACGAGCGTCCTCCAAAGTGAAATCAATATAAATTTCAAATTCCATCTCCCTCGTCTTCAAGGTATTATAGCGAGCGCTGCGCAAAGGACGGCGCCGGATTTCCACGAGCGTGCCCTTCAGTACGGCATCCGCCGCCGCCGTCGTCGAGATCGCATAACTTCCGTCGCCTTGGATGCGCTTGATAACCTCGTTGGTGACTAAAACCGAGGATCGCGGTTCCAGCGTCATGTTCTTGAACGTAGGCACAGCGATCGACTTGACGTTGGCCAGTCGAGCCGGCTTGATCGGCCCAAAGGTGTAGCCGGCACAGCCGGTAAACAACAGGGCCGGCACCACCAGTACGGCAGCCGCTCGGGAAAGAACGCGATGGAAAATCATGGTCTGATTTGAAATGGAGGCCGGAAAGATGGCAAGATGATTCTCCCGCCACTCCCCACCGCGGCTCAATTACCGCTAGGAGCCGGTTCGGCCTGAGCTGGTTCGGCTGGAGCTGGCTCGGCGTCGGCTGGCTCGGCGTCGGCTGGCTCGGCGTCGGCTGGAGGTGGGGGCAGGAGAAGGTCTTCGGTTGTTGGGTTTTCCTCGGCGGCGGCGGCGGGCAGGGAAGGGTCTTCGATGGGAGCGATGGGGATGGATTCATCCACGCGCATCTGTGGTTTGGGGGCGCGATCGGGTGGGGGCGGGGGGCCGAAATAATCGGGGCGGCCTTTGGTGTCGGTGGCGGCGGGAAGGGCGAGGTCGGTATTGGCGACTTTGAGGCCGGCCATGGAATCGAGCAGTTTTGGATCTCGTGACGAGAGATCATTCAGTCGTTCCTGAGCGCTGCTAAAGACGGAGGCGGAGGGGGCTTTGAGGGCTTCGCTGTAATAGATAGCGGCGGCTTTCAGCTGGCCCTTTTTTTCGTAGAACTGGCCGGTTTTAAACGCTTTCTCTGCTTCTGCTTCTGAGATTTCGACGAGTTTTTGCTGGGACGCGGCCACTTCGGGATTATCACCGAAGAGAACGCCAGCGGATTCGAATGCTTCGCGGGCGGCTGTCAGGTTACTGGCGTCTCGGCTGCGTTCGGAGACGGCGAGATTCACGTTGCCGATGCGCAAGGCGGCTTCGGCGGCTTCCGGGCTTTCGGGGTAAGTATCGACGACTTTCTGAAAGGCAGCGGTTGAGCGTTCGCTATCGCCGAGGTCATCGCGGGAGGCATAAAGTTCGGCAATGGCGAACTGGGCTTTGGGGGCGTAGACGCTGCGGGTGCCATTTTTGATGATCTTCTCGTACATTTCGACGAGGTCATCGGTGGTGCGTTTGCCGATCCCGAGGAGACCGCCTGGATTGTTCTGAATATCTGTGGCGAGGGCAAATTGTTGTTCGAGCGCTACGCCGTATTCTGGACTTTGCGGGTGTTTTTCGATGAGCGATTGATAAGCCTCGAAGGCTTTATCTTTTTTTCCGTTGCGTTCGAGCAGTTGGGCGGAGCGGAACCGGGCGGTGGCGGCGGTTCGGGTAAACGGATATTCGGTGGCCAGTTTGTCGTAGGCTTTGGCGGCGGCGGCGGTTCGTCCTTGGCTTTCGATGGAGGCGATCTGGGAGAGGCGGGCGGCGGCTTTTCCCTCTTGATCAGCGAGTTGGGAGGCTCCCGGAGGTGCGTCGGCGTCTTTTTTCCCGAAACTTAAAAATTTTGGTGCCGCGTCGGCATGCGGATTGAGCCCTATGGCAAGGACCAGCGCAGCAACGCCAATTGATTTGGACAGACGGACATTCATAACAAGGATGAGATTAGGGGTGCGCGGGGCACTGTCAAAAGCTATCGCCGGTCGGTGGTGAGTTAGCGTGGGGTGGGGATGATGGTGTGGGGGTGGAATGTGCCGGGGGGGCTGGAGGATGCCGGTTGCGGTGGAGGTGGAGGCTTCGCATGATGATTCCGCAGGCGGTGTTGGCCCCGCGGCTTTAACGCCGGTTTGTCCGCTTCCGAGGGGCCGTCGGACGGCCGTTTCCGCATTCTAAGAGATATCCCATTTTCATTGTTTCTGACCGTCCTGCTTGACGCGGACGTCATCACCCGCCACATCCCGCCGCGATGAGTCATCACGATCACGATTCCGAAAACTGCCGTCACCACGATCATGAGCACGATCATGACCTTGATCATGAAGAGGATGATGCCGCTGAGGAGGGTTTTAGCGAGCCGGCGCCGGAAGACATTTTCGGGCCCCAAGTGCCGGCCGAGCCGGTGTTTTTGCAGGCCGGTCCGGTCCGGCTGCAATTTGATCCGGACTGGTGTATTCTCCGGCGTTTCACGGTGGGGGGCGTGGAGGCGTTGCGGGCGATTTACCCGGCTGTTCGCTCCGATAAATGGCGCACGGTCCCTCCCGTGATCCATGATTTAAAGGTCGAGACGACCGAGGAATCGTTTCGTCTGACTTTTGATTGCACCCATGTGGATGCGGCGTTGGACATCGATTTTTCCTGGCAAGGGACTATTACGGGCACGGCGGACGGGGTGGTGAGTTATGAATTCGACGGTTTGGCTCGTGCTCCGATGCGGACCAACCGGACGGGGCTGTGCCTTTTGCATCCGATTGTCTCGACGGCGGGGAGTCCGGTGACCATAGGTCATGGGGATGGGCGGGTTGAGGAATCGGTTTTTCCGGCGTTGATTTCACCGCATCAGCCGTTTTTCGACATCGTTTCTGTGGAGCACGAGGTCAGTCCTGGGGTGAGGGCGCGGGTGGAGATGGAGGGAGATGTTTTTGAGATGGAGGACCAGCGGAATTGGACGGATGCTTCCTTCAAGACGTATGGGGGGGCGTTGTCGACGCCGTTGCCACTGACTTTTGCGGCTGGCCACCGGGTGAAGCAGAAGGTGACATTTTCATTGACGGGGGCTGAGGCGGCGGCGGTTCCGGCGGGTGAAGTCATGCCGGTGCGGGTCCGGGTGCCGGTGGTGGGGACGACGCCTTTGCCCAGTGTGGGGACGCGACTGGCGCCCGAGGTCGGGCCGCCGGTGGAGGCGCTGGTGGATCCATTGCGCGTGCTGGGGCTTGGCCACTTATTGGTTGACGTGGATCTGACGGATTCTCATTGGAATGCCAGATTGGCGCTGGGGTGCGAGTGGGCGGCTGCCCTGGAGTGTCGGATGATTTTGCGGGTGGTGTTGACCCCGAATCACCAGCCGGCCTTGGCAGCTTTGGCGGCGGCGGTGGCTTCGGTGCCAGACCGGCTTTTGGCGGTGACGGTCGTGAATCCAGGGGAGCCTTGTCCTGGTGCTGTGACGTTGGGTTTGGTAGCTGCGGCGTTCGCGCGGGTGGCTCTCGACGTCCCGGTGGCGGCGGCCCCGGCCGATAATTTTGCGGACATGAACCGGTACCGTCCATCCCCTGATTTCTGGGTGGCGCCGCCGGTGTGTCCGCAGGTTCACAGTTTCGACCATGAATCATTGATGGAGAATATTCAGGCGCAGTCGGTGCTGATGCAAACGGTGCGTTCCTTTAATCCTCATCCTCAGCTGGTCGGGCCGGTGGCGTTATTGCGCCGGAGAGTGGCTGATCCGCGGCAGCCGTCGCTCTTTGCGGCAGCTTGGACGGCGGGTAGTTTGGCCTCCATTTTACCGCTGGGGCTGGCTCGGGCCGTGACCTACCACGAGCAAGCTGGTTCCATGGGGCTGGTCGGAACTCACTGCGAAGGCGTCATGGAAGGACTGGCCGGGGCTACGCTGACGGCTCCGACCGACGTCAGCCAGCCCGCCGCCGTGGCGGCGCTTACCGTTTTCTGCCCGGATGGATCCCGGCGGGTGCTGCTGGCCAACCTGACCCGCTGGAGCGTGGAAATTATCCTCGATGACGAAGACGAGAGCGTCTTTGAATTTGGACCGTATTCGTCGGCTTGGCTTGACGCCTGATTTGCCGGGCCCTTTGGACGGTCGGGAAGCCCGGGAGGTTCCGGAGCGGGCGAGGTGGATTGGCTTCGCCTGAGGTGGAGGAAGAACGGGCGAGGAGGGATTCCCGCCCGCTGGTTTTTGCGGGCGCTGGGCGGCGATTGAGTATCCGCGATAATACGGGCTAGTATCCGCGATAATACTGGCTGTCCCGATAGGCGCGCTCGCTGGGGTAATAACGTCCGTCGCGATAATACCCTTCGTTGCGCTTGTCTTGCGCGTCGCCTACGACGGCTCCACCGACGCCGCCGAGGGCTCCGCCGATGGCGGCACCTTCCAGACCGCGACCGCTCTGGTGGCCAATGATGCCGCCGACCGCCGCGCCGCCGAGTGCGCCCAAGACCGCGCCGGTTTGCGAATTCGGGCCGCCGCATGAAGTCAGGCTGGCTGCCGTGGTGACCACAAGAAGAAGGGAAACAAGTTTATTCATGGCTGGTTGGAATGTAAATTGATTCTAAGGATGTCTCAATTGACGGAGGAGGCAAAACTATTATTCACGAGAATAAAGCACAAAAATCGTATGTGGTGGATGGGCTCGGCGGCTGCTTTTCTCGGGTTTTGGTGGGATTTTTTTGGGGGCGGACGGTGGCGGGCCGTGCGGGCGCGACTGGTTTCTCCATGACATTTGCGCGGATTCACATATGATGAGGGATTCTTGTATGAGTTTTTTGCGACAGTGGTTTTGTCAGATAACGATGGTTTTGGTGGTGATTTCTGTGCGCTTGGTAGCGGCGGAGAAGCAGGAGGTGACGCTTGATTATGTGGCTGGGCTGGCCGAGGTGCGGTCTCGCCAAGTTTTCAAGGATCTGCGTGGTTCGTTGCCGGACGAGCTCAGTGTGGAGAACCTCAATTACGACCGGTATCGTGGGGTTCGTTTTATTCCTGAGCAGGCGTTGTGGCGGAAGGAGGAGCGGCCGTTTTGGGTGGAGTTTTTCCATCCTGGCTACATTTATCAGGAGCCGGTGCGGATGCATGAGTTTACGGTTGAGGGGTATGTGCAACCGGTTCGTTTTTCGCCGGAATTCTTTGATTATGCGGCGGTGCCTGGGCTTCGCGAGAAAATCCCGGCGGATGCGGGATATGCGGGGTTCAAGGTTCTTCATGCGTTGAACGCGACTGGGCGGATGGATGAGCTCGCTGTTTTCCAGGGGGCGAGTTATTTTCGGCTGCTGGGAGTGGGGGCGCGTTACGGCCAGTCGGCGCGCGGGCTGGCCATCAATGCGGGGGAGGGCGAAGAATTTCCGCTTTTCACTGATTTTTGGCTGGGCAAGCCGCAACCGGGCGCGGCAGAGCTCACGCTTTTTGCTATTTTGGACAGCCGCAGTTGCACGGGGGCGTATCGTCTGGTGATTCGTCCTGGGAAGTCGACGGTTGCCGAGGTTGATGCTGTGTTGTTTTGGCGCACGGAGGAGCTGGTGCGCGCGGCTTGTGAAGCGCAAAATGTTCCGTTTGTTCCGCTGAAAACGGCTGGACTGGCGCCGTTGACGAGCATGTTTTGGTTTGGCGAAAATACGGAGGGCAAACCAGACGATTACCGGAGCGAAGTGCATGACTCTGATGGATTGATCATCCATCTGGAAAACGACGAGATCGTCTGGCGTCCGCTCAACAATCCGGACCAGCATCATCTCATTCGCCAAAGCGTTTTCGTTGCCCGCAATCCGAAAGCATTCGGCCTGCTCCAGCGCGACCGCGAATATCTTAACTATCACGAGATTAGCAATTTGTATCACCGGACACCGAGTATGATCGTCCGGCCGAAAGGAGAGTGGGGTGAAGGGCAGGTGCGTTTGGTCGAAATCGGCACGGTGAGCGAATATGAAGACAATATTGTGGCGTTGTGGAATCCGGTGAATTTGCCAAAACCGGGCGAGCCATTTCGGTTTGGCTACACGCTGGAGTCGGGGATTGACGGGGAGAAGGCGCTCTCTGCGAATTTTGTGCAGGGGACGCGTTTCGGGGCGGACCCGGCGCAGTCGAAAGTCAGAGACATTGTCATCGATTTTGCCGGCGACTTCGTTGACGCTGTGACGGAGGCGGATCCGCCGGTGGCGGTGCCGTCGTGCCCGCCGGGCATGGGGCATTTCAGCAAAGCCATCGTGTTGAAAAACGACTTCGAGAAATCATGGCGCGTATTTTTGAAATTTGAGCCAGCTCCCGGCCTCAAGGAACCGGTGCCGCTGCGCTGCACTCTGAAAAAAGGTGAGACCGTGCTCACTGAAACCTGGGACTACTTGTGGAATCCCCGCTAACGCAAATTCACATCCCGCTGGGCCAGTCGCTGGACGACTGGAACGAAGCGTATGCCAAGGTGGAACGCTACCTGACCGCCTTGCGCCTTCGCAATAAATTCCTCTTGGGCCAATATGTGTATCGCATCCTTGGGCGAGCGACTCGCCGCGCCCGGACCGAGACCGGTGTCGCGCCGACCGAGCTGGCCATGGAAGAAGCGGTCAAGGCGATCAATGATTGGGTCGGGCAGGTGCTTGGATCTGATGTGGCGGATACGCCGCATCGCATCGCGACGCAAGGGCGTCTGGCCATGTTGTTGGCGGATGTCCCCGGCAAATGGCAGGAGCTTTTTCTCGCCCCCGGCCCGTGGCCGCCCGAGTTTTTGAAGGCCATGCGCGAGAGCTACTTGCGCGCGGGACCGGATTTTCAAATTAGTTCCATGCAACCGCGGCCGATTGATCTGGGGCCGATTCACACGCTGACCACCCTCAACAAGCGTCCGTATCTCCGCATGATGGTGGTCTGGCTGTTGCTATTAGCGGTGGCGGTCAAGGTGTGGTTTCTCACTCACTAATTTTGATGTCTGCTCCTACTTCCGAGGCCGGGACCGGCACTGCGGCGGCTCCGGTCAACGGGGCGGGCCGAGTGCCCCCGAAAATCCGCGTCCATCATCCGGTCAGCCGCGGTCGCCGGTTGTTCTTTTTCGTCTCGTCGGCGCTCAGTCTGGCGGTCATCAACAGCTGGCTCTTTGCGGACTTATTGTTACGGCTCGACTGGAGCGACTGGCATACGATTTTGCTTGGGTTATTTTTTGTTCTGAGTTTCGCGGTGAGTTTTGGTTGTCTGCATGCGGTGTATGGATTCTTTGTTTTGCGGCGGGGCGACCGTGGTCGGGTGACGGCCTTGAACGAGTGGCAGGGGCTGGATATTTCTTCGGTGGGGACGGCGATTGTGGTGCCGATTTACAATGAGGATGTGGTGCGTGTGTACGAAGGTATTCGGGTGATGTGGGAGTCGCTGCAGCGGACCGACCAGCTGGCGCATTTTGATTTTTTCATTCTCAGTGATTCCACTGATCCTGGGAAGTGGGTGCAGGAGGAGACGCGTTGGTTGGAGATGGCGCGTGATCTAGGTGGTTTGGGCCGGATCCATTACCGTCGGCGCACGGTGAACCGGGAGAAAAAAAGCGGTAACATCCGTGATTTTTGCAATGCGTGGGGTAGTCGTTTTCGGTACATGATTGTGTTGGATGCGGACAGTGTCATGACGGGGGGCACGCTGGTCTCGCTGGTTCGATTGATGGAGGCGAATCCCACGGTGGGCCTGATTCAGACGGTGCCAGGTCTGATTAATGGCGAGTCGTTGTTCGGGCGGTGGCAGCAGTTTTCCAGCCGACTTTTTGGGCCGATTTTCACGTCTGGGCTGAATTATTGGGTGCAGGACGGTGGGAATTACTGGGGACACAATGCTATTATTCGGGTCGACCCGTTCATGCACAATTGTGACCTGCCCACGCTTCCCGGTAAAAAGCCGTTTGGGGGGCACATTCTGAGTCATGATTTTGTGGAAGCCGCCCTGCTGCGCAAAGAAGACTGGGAGGTCTGGCTGGCTTGGGATTTGGACGGCTCATGGGAGGAGGGGCCGCAGTCGCTGACTGATTTTGCAGCGCGCGACCGGCGGTGGTGTCAGGGGAATTTGCAGCATGCGATACTCCTCTTTGCCAAAGGGTTCCGAGGAATCAGCCGCGTGCACCTCGTCCTTGGCATCCTAGGGTATCTGGCCTCGCCCCTCTGGCTGGCCTTCATGCTCATCTTTGCCTGGATCAAATTTCATAAAAAGAACCTCACCGATTTGTCCGATATTCCAGTGGCCCCAGCCACCCCGTTCCTCAAGAACCTCAGTATTACCGAACATGGGTTTCTCGTTTTTGGCATCAGCATGGGCATCATCTTTGCGCCCAAACTGATCGCGCTTGCGGATCTGGCGTTGTCTCCTAGTCGCCGGGCTGATTTTGGCGGGTGGTGGCGGGCGGCGGGCAGCGTGGTGCTGGAGACAATTTTCTCTGCGCTGCAGGCTCCGGTCATGATGTTGTTTCACACCCAGTTTGTCCTGACCAATCTGCTGGGGCGCGAGGTGGGGTGGTCGCCGCAAAACCGTGCGGCTGACGGGACGTCCTGGCGCGATGCGTGCCGGGCTCATGGGTGGCATGCGGCGGCTGGTGTGGCCTTCGGGGTATTTGCGTGGATCTGGTTGCGGGACAGTTTTTGGTGGTTTGTTCCGGTGCTGGCGGGCCTCGTTTTTTCCATTCCTTTGTCGGTGTGGTCCAGTCGTCGTAGTCTAGGCGCGCTAGCTCGGAAAATGGGAGTTTTTCTGGCGCCAGAGGAAATCATGCCGCCGCCGGAGGTAAGGCAGCTGGCTGGACGATTGAGCCTGCCGGAAAATGCCCGTGATACCCTGCGGCCAGTGGATGACCCGCTGACCCGGGTGGTCGTCGATCCCTATGCCAATGCCATTCACGTCTCGCTGCTCCGCGAAAAACAACTGAATCCCGTGTACGCGAGGGAACTCGAGGAAGTGGGTGTCGGTTCAGCCGAAATGCACCAATTGCGCGCCACCCTGCTCGCCGGCGGGCCGGTCGCCTTGGCGACGCCGGAAAAATTGCGCATCATGTCCGATGCGGAAAGCATGGCTTGGCTCCACAGTCGGGTGTGGACGCTGCCGCAAGACGAGCTGGCGGCTTGGTGGCATCAGGCGCTGCGCGGGTATCGCTCGTGACGGTTTCCACACGTGGCCTCAGGCCACATCCCTCAAGACACGGCTCCGAAACCGCTTCTTCGCATCCGGCCCCCATGCCAAAAAGACGTTCGGAGAGGCGTTCGGCGCGGCGACTGTAGCCGGGTACGCTGGCCCCGGTTTCCACACTTGGCCTTCGGGCCACATCCCTCAAGACACGGCTCCGAAACCGCTTCTTCGCATCCGGTCACCTACCAAAAAGACGTTCGGAGAGGCG
>CAJBME010000006.1 GCA_903954065.1 uncultured bacterium | reverse complement strand
GGCTGATTGGATGCTGGCCTGGTCGCGCACTTCGAGCGCGAGTGGAGATGTTCTACCTCGGAGGAGCGGAGGTTCAGCTCCAAAAAAAAGGCACCCGTGATGGGTGCCTTTTTCGTAAAGAAGTGAGATTCAGTGGACGTGCGAGGCTGGCGGGAAGCCGACCTGCGGAGACGCCATTTACTTGATTTCCACTTTGGCGCCAGCGGCCTCGATCTTTTTCTTGATCTCTTCGGCTTCGGCCTTCGGAATGCCGGTCTTGAGGGCCTGAGGGGCGCTTTCGACGAGCTTCTTGGCTTCGGCCAAGCCCAAACCTGGGACCGCGGCGCGAACTTCCTTGATGACGCCGATTTTGTTGTCGCCGGCGGCGGTCAGGATGACGTCGAATTCGGTTTTTTCCTCGACTGGGGCGGCGGCGACGGCTGGGCCGGCGGCAGCAGCGACAGGAGCGGCGGCGGAGACGCCCCACTTCTCTTCGAGTTGTTTCACGAGATCAGCGACTTCCAAGATGGTCAGTCCGCTGAGTTGTTCGACGATGTTAGTGATATCAGCCATGGTAGTAATTCAGTATTTTCGCCTGATGGAGCTCCATCAGAATTATGGACAACGGCCGTTGTCCCGACAAGGAACTGGGTTGGTTTTGTGTGGTTTGTGAAGTGTCGAGGGAGATTCAGCGGGCGGTCAGGCGGAGCCTCACGTCAGATGAACGACCAGCGACAAAAGTGATTTCTTGCGAGTGATTTTTACGTAAAACGAGCGGGAGGAAGCTCGTGTGGCGGTGTGGGGACCGCGAGTACCGCGAATTAAGCGGCGGCGTCGCCGTTGGTGGCGTCGGCGTGAGCTTGGAGCACGCGGGCCAGCGAGGCGGCTGGTTCGTTGAGGGTACGGACGAGCTTGGTGCCGGGAGCGAGGAGAACTCCGAGCAACTGAGCTTGAAGTTGTGGTTTGCTCGGCAGATCGGCGAGGACGTTGGCGGCGGCTTCATCGACGAAGTTGCCATCGACCAGACCACCGCGGAACGCGAGGCGTTTGCTTTCTTTATTGAAAGTTTTGAGGACCTTCGCGGCGGCGGCCACGTCTTCGGCGCCGGTGACGATGGCGCTTTGACCGAGCAAGCTTTTGACGATTTCTTCCGAGAGGCCGGCTTGTTTGGCGGCGAGGCGGACGAACGAGTTTTTGGCCACCGTCATTTTGGCGCCGACTTCACGAAGCCGTTTACGGGCTTCATTGAACTGGGAGACGGTAGTTTTATTGTAGTCAACGACGAGGAGGAAGGGCGACTTGTTCAGACGCGCGTGCAATTCGTTGATGACGATTTCTTTGACAGGATTCATTGGCGTGGAGCTCCGAAGTAGGGGTTAGGCCTTGAGGAATTTGCCTTCCTCGATCCGGACACCCGGCGTCATGGAGGCGGCCATGGTGATGGACTCGATATATTTTCCTTTGGCGGTGGCGGGTTTGGCGCGCACGACTGATTCGATCAGGGCGATGGCGTTTTCCACGAGTTGCTGGTGGGTGAATTCGGCCTTACCGATGGTAGCGGCGATGTTGCCATTGCGATCGAGACGGAAGTCGACGCGACCGGCTTTGACTTCGCGCACGGCGCGGGCGGTGTCATCGGTGACGGTGCCGGTTTTTGGATTGGGCATCAGACCGCGAGGGCCGAGTTGTTTACCCAATTTCCGGACTTCGGTCATGGCGTCGGGGGTGGCGACGGCGACATCGAAGTCAATGAATCCTTCGGTCACTTTTTTGATGAGGTCCTCGAAACCGACGTGTTCGGCACCGGCTTCACGGGCGGCGTCAGCGGCGGCACCCTTAGCGAAAACGAGCACGCGGACGGTTTTGCCGGAGCCGTGGGGCAGTGGGCAGGTCGAGCGAATGGCTTGATCCGACTTCTTAGGATCCACGCCCATGTGGAAGCTCAAGGTGACCGTCTGGTTGAATTTAGGGGCCGGGAACTTTTTGATCAATTCGGCGGCTTCTTCCAGGGAGTACTGGCGTCCGACCTCGACGAGTTTGAGGGCGGCTTGATATCGTTTACTAGGTTTTTTAGCCATGATGGGGTGCAGTGGTGGCGACTTGGCGGGGCCAAGTCTCCTGCTGGGGTGATGAATCCGCGGCGGTGAGCCGCGGGAAAGGAATGGATGGGAGAGCGACTGACGCGCGATAATAATGCGGCAGACGCGCGTTAAGCGAGCGTCAGACGCGGAGGTTTTTACGCTTCGATGACTTCGACGCCCATTTGACGGCAGGTACCGGCGATGATGCGGTAGGCGGCTTCAGGATCATTGGCATTGAGATCGGGCATTTTCTGCTTCACGATTTCCATGATTTGCTCCTTGTTGAGGCGGGCGACTTTCGTCTTATTTGGTTCTTTCGAGCCAGAGGCGATTTTCGCCATCTTCTTGATCAGAACGGCCGCTGGCGGCTGTTTCGTGATGAAGGTGAACGATTTGTCTTTGTAGACGGTGATGATGACCGGCAGCAGGTCGCCATTCAGTTTTTGGGTTTCCGCATTGAATCTTTTGCAGAATTCCATGATATTCACGCCGGCTTGGCCGAGCGCGGGACCGACCGGCGGAGCAGGATTAGCCTGCCCGGCGGGGATCTGGAGTTTCACCATCTTGACAATTTCCTTGGCCATATAGCAATGCGTGTGAAAAATAAGGCCGCGCGGAAGGCGCGGCCGATTTGAAGGGAAATAAGATTCTAGGCACGCTCACAATTTCGCAACGAGAAAAATTTGAATTATGTGAGCGGGGGGGGCGAGCGAGACGCGGGGGAGGGGCGGTGCGGTGGGCTGCGGAAAAAATTTGTCTGGTGGTGCGATCTGTCGAGTCGTTATTTTCCGCATTGCGGGGCTCACGCACTCCTGCATACTTGAGAAATACATTTCCCCGAACGTTCCAGCATGTCCCCAGAATTCACCGCTCCACCGCCCCGTCGCGCCCGCACAGTGCTCAAGTCCAGCCTTGTGCTTGGGCTGATGACAATTCTTGGCATTTTAGCGTGGAAGCAACATGATCAAGAAGGAGGAGAAGGCGGAACGGCGGTCGTTGGGCGTCTGCCTGTCATGACCCTTCCTCCGATGCCGCCGTCGCTTCCTGAGAGTATGGCAGCGCGGAAGGCGTATCAGCGGTTGCGCCAGGATGCGATGGCTCATGACGGGCGGGTTTTGGAGAAGGGAGTGGCGGCCCAGGCGACGGGCTTGGTCAACCGGCATTCTTTGCAGCTGGCGCTCGATGAAGTCTTTTCGTTAGGTCGTGGCGAGCCGGCAGCGGTCGGCCGCATTCGTCCGCGGGCAACGCGGGCGGAGTTGGAGAAATTTGTATCCGACCGGGTGGCGGGTGGTGCGCCGGCGACGTATCCGGTGTTGTATGTCAAGGATGCGCCACGGGTGTCGGGTAATCTACGGGTGGCGACCGGGGAGATTGTGGCGGCTTTGCAGCCGGGTGTGTCGGCGGGTGAGATTGCGCGTGCGTATGGCTTAGAAGCGCGACCTGAAGGCAGTTCGCTGGTGGGATTGACGCGATTTGTAGCGCGCAATGCGTTTCGGGCTTTAGAGTTGGTTCCCCAGTTGGCGGCGGATGCGCGGATTGCGATGGTGGACCATGATTTTCTGAAGCCGGTCGAGCCGAAGTCATTGGTTCCAAATGACCCAATGTTTTCTGATCAATGGGCGGTGGGGTCGACGCATCCGTATAGTATTGGGATTTACCCGGCTTTGTCTTACACCCCCTTGTTGCCGAATGCGGCGCCGGTCTGGGGTGATTTTGACGATGCGGCGGGGGGCATTCGTGGGCGGGGCATTCGGGTGGGGGTTTTGGATGACGGGGTCGAGATCAATCATCCTGATTTGCAAGAGGGGATGGCGCCGGTAGGTGAGCATCATGGGTATGATATGCGGGAGACATTTTCGCCATCGGGGGATGTGTTGCCACCGTATGTGCAATCATCCAGCGGCTTCAATGCAGAGCCGCTGCGGGTGACGCCGGTGAACCGGGCGCATGGTATTAATATTGCGGGTATTATTGGCGGGCGTGCCAACAACGGGGCAGGGATGGTGGGGGTGGCGCCGGCGTCGACGTTGGTGGGAGTGCGCACGTTGAGTTATGCCTTATTGGGGCGTCAATTTGAGGCGCCGGATCCGACATTTTACCTACCGTTGTTGGGTGATTTGATTTCGCCGACGCAGGATGTGATGATTGCGGCGGCGTTCACGTACTCGGCGAATGACTTTACGGCGGGCAGTTTTAATCCGGGCATTGTTTACAAAGGGACCCTGTACTCCACACCGCTTCCTGGCTTTGCGGATTCTCCTGGTGGGCCGTTGATTCACGTCAAGAACGTGGGATTTGGCGCCTCGGATAACGCTGGGGTGGTGGATGGACCGGGGCCAGAAACGGCCGGCAGTGTCATCAATGGATTTGTCAAAGAAGGAGCGCGCACCAAAGCGGTCAAGGACGGGCGTTTGGGGTTGGGCACGGTCTTCGTGCATCCCGCAGGCAACGCTCGTTATTTGAGCATGGACAACTCCAACAACGATGGCTACGCCAACGCTCGCGAGGCGATTACGGTCGGTTCGCTTGCCAAAACGAATGGCCCGATCGTGGGCGGGGCCGACGCCAACTCGGTGTTTAGCGAGTGGGGAGCCAACCTGACGGTGGTGGCTCCAGGCGGCGGTCAATACTGGGGAAATAAGGGAGCCGGTCAGCGAACAAATGATGGTCGTCCGATGCGGGGCTCCCCGTCGGCCGGGCCGGGCATTACTCCCATTGCCACCACCGACTGGACGATCAATTTGGCCGCCAAGCCGGCGACGATCACGACGCCTTCTATTCCTGAATTGTATGGTTTGAACAAAGGCGGTGGCAACGGGGCGGCCGATTACACGGATGGTCGATTTTCACGGCGCTTCCAAGGGACGTCGGCGGCGGCGGCCCACGTGTCCGGAGTGGTGGCGTTGATGTTGGAAGCCAACCCTCGGCTGAGCTGGATTGACGTGCAAAACACCCTCATTCGTACGGCCCGCAACCATCTCGATCCATTGGCTTATGCGACCGACCCGACGGCGGCTAATCCTCCGCTGAATGCCTTGGATGGACTGGATACTAGCGACCCATCCGATCCGGTCGTGATTGATCGCGATTGGTTCAAGAATGGCGGCAATCTCTGGTTCAATCACAAATACGGGGCCGGTTTGGTGGATGCGGGTCGGGCGGTGGCCGAGGCCCAGCGCGGGATTTTGCTGCCGCGGCAGTCGGACATGGTCGAGCTGGAAGCCTTCACCTTTGAAGAAAAAGTTATTGAAGATGCGGCGACCACTGGGCCGGGACGAGTGTCGGAAATCACGCTGGAACCGGCGGTGCCCGCCAACTTTGTCATTACTCATGTGCAGGTGCGGATCGACAAAGTGTCTGCGTTTAGCATTGGTGAGCTCGGGATTACTCTCATCTCGCCCAGCGGCATGGAGAGCACGTTGTTGGAGCCGAGGTATGACTTTAGTGACGACCTGACGGCGTGGACCTTCAGCTCGCTGCGTTACTGGGGTGAGAGCGGGTATGGCGTCAATTCTTCCCGCCAGTGGAAAATCCAGTTCCGCGATTATTTCCGCGATGATGTGCCGAGCCCATTGAGTTTGATGAGGGTGAATCCACGTGGGGCCTCGAATCGGGTTACGTTGATTGTGCATGGGTATCCGCGGCCGACGATCCCGACGGTCACCAGTCCTGCGAGTATCAATCCGCTGGCGCCCACGGTGGTGGATGTGCCACGGGGCAAAAACTTTGCTTATTCGATCTCCGCGCGCAATCAGCCGACGACATGGTTTGTGCGGACGGACGACGTGGCCGGGGTGCCAGCTGGTTTGAAGCTGGATACGATCAATCCTTCCGCTGATGAAACGTACCAACCTGCTCGCCGCATCACGGGGAAAGTGAACGCAGCGGTCGGCACGGTCTATGAGGTGGAAGTGGAGGCGGCCAATGCTGGCGGTATTTCGGAAACCCACTATCTACAGCTGAGGGTGGTCCCGCCGCCGAGCACGGATCCTTACACGCAGTGGGCGGATTATTTCTATCCACCATTCGCCTTGGGCAATCCGCTGGCCGCGGGTGCCGCCGATGGGGATGGCGACATGAGCACCAATGAAATCGAGTACGCTCTGGGTACGTCTCCGACCGTATTTGATGCGGACAAGATGCCGGCGGTGACGCTTGCGGAAGGAGCCGTCACTGCAGGATACACCTTCAAGCGGTTCCCTACCCGCGGGGTGAAATATGAAGTGCAGGCGTCGACCAGTCTGCTCACTGATTCGTGGAAAACGGTGGTGGTCAGTGATCCGGCCTTGAAGGCGCCGGAGGCTGGGGCCGGTGGACTGCCTCTGTCGGTGGATGCGAGCTATACAGTCAGCGAAGGCGCGCTTGTTCCCGAGGGCGATGAGCCGCAAAGTTCCCATCACGCGGTGACGGTACTTCCTGCTGGGGTCGATACCAAGGTGGTGTATTTCCGCCTCAAGCTGATCCCGCTGGCAGGTCCGCTCGATCCTAAATAACCGGACCGCCTCCGGTGGAGGTGTTTCTGATGGCCCGCTTCTCCGGCATGGAGAAGCGGGCCTTTTTTTTAGGGGGAGGACTGGCGACTTTCTCAATCAGGCTTTTCTGAGCAGGCGCAGTTGTTCGCGCTTTTCGCGGCCCGGGTACGTGGCCGGGACTTCCCAAGTCTTGATGATTTCGAATCGTGGGGCAAATCGCCGATCGAGTTCCTCCGCTGGGCATCCGTGAGGTGGGCCGAGGGTGGCATTTTCTTCAGGAGAATCCCAAGGAGTGAGGAAAAATACGGCGAGGAGGTGACCACCGGGTTTGAGAGCATCGGCCACGGCGTTGACATAGGCATTGCGCAGAGACGGGTCGATGGCACAAAAGCAGGTGTGCTCCCAGACCAGATCGTAGGCGCGACGGTGGGCGGACGGCAGGGCCATTAAGTCTGCTTTTTCAATCTGGGCCTGGGGCAGGGCGGCCACTTTCAGGGTGGCTGCTTCCACCGCCGAGTCAGCCACATCCACACCGACGACGCGGGTCACTCCTGGCATGGCCGCGAGCGCGATCACGTCATAACCAAGGCCGCACCCAGGGACGAGAATGTGTCCGGCGGGTACCGGCAACGGGGACAGAGAAGCCAGCGCGGGATGAGCGGCCCCTTTGTCCCAAGGGGTGTCGCCGCTGCGATAACGATCTTCCCAGTTAATCATGGCATCACCCTGCCCGGTACCGGCCGCGGCGCGAGCGCGAATTTTTGGGGGGCGGAGCGAGGTTTTTTTCGGGACGATCGATCCAGTCTCGCGACGGCCCCCCGGGTGTGGAAAATTATATCAAAAACATTGAATTTTCAGAGAGTGGAAACATTCTGTGGCGTGGGAATTGGCAAAGCTGGACTGAGCATGCTCACCACCATTGGCATACTGGTGGTGTTGACGATGTTTGCTGGCGCGCATCGCCGGCAGGCGGCGGAGGACGATTCCGGGCTGGACGCTTCGCGAGCGGGATGGCAAGCAGATATGTCTGGATCCGGGGCGGCAGAATCGTACAACAACCCTTTGGATCCAGTGCCGAAAGCGGAATGGGAAGTGCTGACAGGTTGTCAGTTGGTCGCCAATCCAACCAATGCGGCGGATCATTTTCGGGTGCAACGTGACAAACCGATTGTCTTTCAATTGTATTTTGTCGACGCGCCCGAGTTGACGGACCCTCCTGAAGACGAAGTAGCAGAGCAGTCGCGTTATTTTGGATGGTCGCCCAAGTGGACTAGCGAAGAATGTGCGGATCGGCTGACGGCCCTCGGGCAGCAGGCGTGGCAGGCTGTAGAAAAACTACTGCGCGAACGACCTTTTATCGTGCTGACAAAATTCGAGTTGCGGCGGGAATCGCATCATTTTTACGCGCTGGTCGTCTATGAAGATCAGAACGGACGGCGACGGACGGTGCAGGAATGGCTGGTCGAACAGGGGTACGCCACCATCACGGATTCCGCGCTGGGATGGCTGCCGACCCAAGTCGCCTCCGAACAGTTTGTCGAGCAGCTGCAGCGCTTAGAGCGGATAGCGCAGCAGGAAAGGCGTGGTGGCTGGGGCATGGCCTTGACGCCTCCTTAGTTTGCGTGGGTGGTGCGTCGCGCTTTTTTGTGGGGGTGGGGGAGAGGGCGCAGGTCAGGCTTTTTGCTGGCGGCGGAAGGCAATGGGAGTGATGCCGACCGCCTTCTTGAATACGGTGCTGAGGTATTCGGGGTGATCGAAGCCGATGTTGGCGGCGATTTCCGAGAGGGACAGGTCGGTGCCGGTGAGGAGTTCTTTGATGCGGCGAATGCGGACGCGTTGGATTTCGTCGTTCGGGGTGCGTTGCAGATGTTGCTGGAAGCGGCGTTCCAGCTGGCGGCGGGAGACCCCGGCGGCCCGGACGACATCGCTGACGCCGATGGCGTCGCTGGCATTCTGTCGGATGAAGCGCACGGCCCGGGCGACTACGTCGTCGTCGACGGCGACGATGTCGGTGGACTGGCGGACGACGATCTGGACGGCGTCGATGAATGTTTTAGCGGACGGTTGGCGGCCGCCTTCCATGAGGTCGTCGAGTAGGCTGGCGGCCACGCTACCGATGCGTTCGGCGTTGAGCTGGATGCTGCTCAGTGGCGGTTCGGAGAGCTCGCAGTGAACGGTGTCGTTGTCGACTCCCAGCACGGCGATTTGTTCTGGTACGGCCAGGCCTGCCTCGCGGCAGGCGTTGAGGACTTGTTGTCCGCAGACATCGTTACAGGCGAAGAGGCCGACGGGTTTGGGTAGTTCTTGGAGCCACCGGGTCAGCGAGTTGGCCGAGAGCATGGCCAGCTGCTCGCGGGACGAGAGCATTAACTCGCTGCCGGCCTGCCCTGAGACGGGGCTTTCGTAACTTTCGAAGGAAAGCTCGGGGTCGGATGCCAGTTCTCGGAAGTATCGCAGGCGTCGCTCGGAATAGTTGGCTCCGGCAAAGCCGCAGAACGCCAGATTCCGAAACCCGCGGCTCCGCAGATGCTCGAAGGCTAGACGGCAGGTCGAATGTTCATTGGTCTCGACCAGCGGCATCTCGAGGTCGAAGGCGCCTCGGACATCGATGACTGGTAGACCAGTCCGGCGGATGGCTTGCTCCAATGTGCGGCTTTCGACCCGCGCGATGATACCGTGGCCGTCCCATCCCTCCAACCACGGTGGTGGCGGATCCTCTGGGGATCGCGATTGCAGATACACCGACCAATCGGGGTGCGCATGCAGGTAGCTGGCCACCCCCCGCAACAGGCCTCGGCCGTAGGCGCGTGACGATTCGATCAATAAAGCAACTTTTTTCCGTTTGGGCATGGCGACGTGGGCAATGGCGCAAATCCTCAGTCATTTGGCGCAAGGTTTCAATGACAGCTGACTCCGGATTTTTTACAAAGGAGATCCATCTCATCCGACCGAGCAAGAAGCCACCCCTCAAGGCGTGTCGCAAATATTCAGGTGCTCACAGTTGCTGCAACTCATCACTTCATGAAACTCCAGAAATCCCTGCTCCTCCTAGGGGCTTTAGTGGCCGCCGCCACTGGCCACGCTGGACTGGTCGGTCACTGGACTTTCGAAAACGGCTCGTTGGTCGACACCACGGGAAATTTCGAGGCCATGGTGCTCGAGGGCGATGCGGTAGTGGCTGACGGCGCGCTGGATGTCAATGGTTTTGGTACGGACGCGACGGGCTGGGCGCATGCCTCGGCGCTTCCGGGTAGCAGTCCGATTCAAAATAAGACGCTGGTGTCGTGGATCACGTTGCAAGGGCTCAATGATGTGGCGGTGGCGGGCGCGGCGCTTTCGATTGACCTGCAGGCTGGCGACCGGTTTGACGCGATTGTTTTTGGCGAGCGCAATGCCAACCGGTGGATGAATGGGAGCAGCGGATTCCAGCGCACGCCGGCGGGGCAGTTCAACCTGACCGCATTTTCGGAGGAATCCGCCGTTCCTAGTCCGTCCATCGTCAAGCTGGCTATTACATATGCGCGGCTGGCTGGCGGGCGGGTGCGGATTACCGGGTATCGTGATGGAGAGGTGATGGGATCGTATGAGATCGCCAATTTTGCTACTTGGGCGGCTGGCGAGTATGAAGTCTTGCTGGGCCCGAGGCATTCGAACCCTGGGCCTATTGGTGCGCTGGACGCGCTGATTCACGAGGCTCGGTTGTACGATACGGCGCTCACCCGGCAGGAAATTCAGGCGCTGGAGCTCACGGTCAACACGGACTCGGATATCGACGACCTGATCGACCAATGGGAGCAGGCGACGGCTGGCAACCTGACCGACTTAAACGGCAAGGGCGGCGGCCCCGGACCGGGGGCTGGTACTGGCGACTTCGACGGCGACGGTCTGCTCGATAAAAACGAATTCACGGCCAACACCAACCCTAAATTTTCGGATACTGACGGCGATACACTGAGCGACGGGGCCGAGGTGAATGGTACGGCCGGCATCCGTCCGGCCACTTCTCCGATTCGCGCCGACACTGACGGTGATGGGCTGAGCGATTTTGTTGAATCCAACGATGGGACGTTCAATGGGGCGGCCGACACGGGGACGAATCCCTCCTTGGCCGATACGGATGCTGACGGTTATGGCGACGGGCTAGAAGTGAATGGATTTCAGTCGAATCCACTTAACGTCAACGAACCCACTCTGGCTCAATCGCTGACGGGCCATTGGACTTTCGAGGGCGGATCGGAGCGCCAAGATCTCAAAGGCCATTTCCCTGATATTGTTCTTGAGGGTGACGCGGTCATCGCGAATGGCGCGCTCGACCTCAATGGGCGTGGCACTGTCGCCACCGGCTGGGCGCACTCGGGCGTCGGCGGCCTGCCGATTGGGAGCAAGACGTTGGTCTCGTGGATCACCCTTCAGGGGCTCGAAGACGTGGCGAAAGCTGGGGCTCCGATGTCGCTGGATTCGGTGCTCACCGATAAATTTGATGGCATCGTTTTTGCCGAGCGGAACGTGAACCGGTGGATGAATGGCAGCAGCTTTTTCTCTCGTTCGCCGACGGAGCAATTTGAGTTGGCGGAGTTGTCTGAGGAAACGGCTTCGACGTTGGATGGAAGCATGGTCATGCTGGCGATCACCTATCAGGACCTTGGCGACGGGCAGGTTGAAATTACTGGGTATCGAGATGGTCAGCCGATGGGGGCCTACAGCAGCGGGGGTTTTGCCACATGGGTTGCGGGCGAACAGGAGGTGCTCTTTGGGCCGCGGCACACTTCTCCGGCCACCAACGGCGCGCTTGATGCGCTCGTTCACGAAGCGCGCCTCTATGCCAAGGCTGGCACGGCCGCGGAGATTCTGGCGCTCTTTACCGCGGGGCCGGTTGGTGGTGAGGCGCTGGCCTTCACGGACATTGCGGTCGATCGCGCCGCGGGTACAGTAGATGTGACGTGGGTCTCCAGACCCGGACAGACATATCGTTTGGAGTATTCCGACACGCTGGCGACATGGACCGAGGAAACCGACAGCTATCCAACCGGCGGGGCCACTGGACCGCGGACGACCTATCGCTTCACCGGCATCCCGCCGGGAACAGTCACACGGTTCTTCAAAGCCATCGAGGAATGACCAGCGCCCGATCTCTCGAGTGCCTTGTCCGGAGCGCCCGTCGGGCCTGGCCTGTCGCGGTCCGTGGGTGGCGCGGGCTGCCCTTGCTGCTCGGCGCCGTGCTCCTGCTATGCGCTGGTGCCGCTCCGGCGGCCCCGGTCATCAGCGAGTTTCTGGCGTCCAGCACCTCGGCCTACCCGGACGAGGATGGCGAGTTTCCTGACTGGATCGAGCTTCACAATCCGGATGCCACTCCGGTCGACCTCGGCGGGTATTTTCTCACCGATAACGCAGGTCAGCGGACAAAGTGGCGGCTGCCGTCGGTCACGCTGCCCCCGGGCGGTTATCTGGTGGTTTTTGCTTCGGGAAAAAACCGGGCCGTGGCTGGCTCTCCGTTGCATGCGAGTTTCAGCTTGTCAGCTGACGGCGAATACTTGGCGCTGGTGGCCGCGGATGGGGTCACTGTCGTTCATGAATTCGCGCCCGTTTTTCCCAAGCAGTTTGCCGACGTTTCCTACGGCCGCGGTCTCAGTGCTGGAGTGATCACCACGGCTTCGCCTATTTTGACTGGCCATGCCGCGCGGTTCTTCGTCCCCAAGGCCGGCGCGCCGGAAGGCGACTGGCGTCTGATCGCTTTTGACGACAGCCGCTGGGTCCAAGCGGCTACGGGTCTTGGTTTCGGTTACCCGGGATTTCCCATCGGTGCTGGCGGGGATCTGACCGCTCCGATGCGCACGGCGGTTCATGGCTCGGTCTTTGTGCGCCTTCCGTTTTCCATCGATACGCCAGCCGCGGTTGTCTCCATGACGCTGCGCATGAAGATCGATGACGGATTCGTGGCCTATCTCAATGGCCATCCCATAGCCACCAAAAACGCGCCCACGCCCGCAGTTCACAACTCTTTGGCCACCACCGGGGCAGAAGTCGAACTGGGTGACGCCTTCGATTCTTATCCGATCAATTTTTCCGGGCATCTCCAGGCCGGCTCTAACATGCTCGCCATCCACGGCATGAACCTGACCCACAGCGGGTCCGACTTTCTGCTCATCCCAGAGCTCGACGTGCGCCTGCAGGACCTTTCCACTGGCAGGGTGGACGGCTATTTCGATACGCCCACTCCTGGGGCGCCCAATGCCACCGTGATCCCAGGCTACATCAAAGACACGCAATTCAGCGTGACGCGTGGGTTTTTTAGTACGCCGTTTCCGCTGGAAATCACAAGCGAGACGCCTGGTGTAGAAATCCGATACACCACGGACGGCAGTCTCCCTACCCAGAGCTACGGCCAGATCTACACCGGCCCGCTCACCATCGACAAAACTACCACCCTGCAGGCGGCGGCCTTCCGGTCCGGCTTCCGACCGACCAACGTCGACACCCAGACGTATGTTTTTCTCGGTGATGTACAGCAGCAGCCGGTGCGCTCGATGTCTTATTGGGATTTCGGCATGGACCCGAACGTGGTCAACAAACCCGGAACGTTTACCGTCGCGCAGGCACTCGCTGATATTCCGACCGTCTCGATCGTGATGAAACCGGACGACTTGTTCGGCGCGACCGCGGGTATTTACACCCACGCCACCAAGGAGGCTGCGATCGATCCATTCTGGGAAAAAAAGTGCTCGGTAGAATATTTCTTCCATCCTGACTACCAGGGAATCTATCGCGTTGGCGACGGGTTTCAGATTGATGGCGGCATCGCCATTAGCGGCAATTATAGCCGCGGGACGCACAATCCGAAACATTCGTTTCGGCTGAAATTCAAACGCGAGTATGGTGCGACGAAGCTTGAGTTCCCGCTTTTTCCGACTTCTTCGGTCGATGAATACGACACCTTGACCATTCGCACTGGCCACAATCAGGGGTGGGCCACCAACATTCCGCAGACGGACATGCTACGCGACCAGCATTCGCGTGACATTCAGGGATTCGATCCGGCGCAGGCGGTTGCCGACGGTAATCATATCCATTTGTACCTCAACGGCCAGTATTGGGGAATTTATTTCCTCAGCGAGCGACCGGACGACGCTTTCGGGGCCGAGCACTATGGCGGAACCAAGGACGAGTATGACGCGTTCAAGGGGTTGAGCGCGGGTGGCTCGACGAGGGCAGAAATCATCGGAGGCAATCGCACGGCATGGGCCGCCCTGTTTGCTCTGGCCGCCCAAGACCTAACCGATCCCGCGAAATATCAGGCGCTTCAGCAATACGTGGACATCGACCAGTTGATCGACTTCAACATCGGCGTTCTGTATCAGGGTGACTTGGACGGTCCGACCGGCTGGCTCAATGGCCCACCGAATTCTCTCGAGCCGAAGAATTTTTACGCGATGCGCCGCCGCCATCCGGACGGTCGATTTCGGTTTTTCCGCTGGGATGCGGAGTTCATCTTCGGCAGCGTCAACGACGACGTCTCTGAGCGGCAGGGAACTGAGAATCCGGCCTACCTGCACTTTCGGCTGCGGCGGAATGCTGACTACAAGCGACGGTTCGGTGATCGCGTGCATCACTATTTCTTCAATGGCGGCGCCTTCACGGTGGCACGGCAGCAGCAGTTTTACCGCGATCGTGCGGCCCAGATCAACAAAGCGATGGTGGCTGAGTCGGCCCGCTGGGGTGATGCTAAGCGGGAGCCTCCGTTCACTCGCGACGTCCACTGGGTGAACGAAATCAACCGCGTCACAAATACCTGGATGCCCGGTCGCCACTCCGTGATTTTAAATCAGTTTCGGGTCGATGGGCTGTATCCACGAGTGGTGGCGCCAGTTTTCCATCTGAATGGCGCGCCTCGTCATGGTGGGGTCATGGCACCCGGCGATGTGGTCACTCTGATCGCGCCTGCTGGTACGATTTTTTTCACGACGGACGGAAGCGACCCGCGCGCTTCGGACGGTGGTGCGGCCCCGTGGTCGCCCACGGCCACCGCTGCCGCCGGTGCGCTGACCCTGCCCGTCACGACCACGCTGAAAGCGCGCGTGCTCGATAACGGCGTCTGGAGCGCGCTGACCGAAGCCGTTTTTCTGCCTGGTGCGCAACCAGCCAGCGCGTCCGCTCTCGTGCTCTCGGAAATCGACTATCAGCCGGCGACGCCCTCCGCCGGCGAGGCCGCCCAAGGGTATGACCAGCGCAAAGACTTCGAATTTATCGAACTGCTCAATGCCAGTACCGCGACCGTCGATCTGGCTGGCGTGGCCTTTACGGCCGGCATTCGGTTTCATTTCGACACCCAGTCGGTCCTCCATCATTTGCTGCCGGGACAGCGGTTGGTCGTCGTCAAAAACCGGGAGGCGTTTTCTTTCCGTTATCCGGGTGTCGATCCCGCCCTGATCGCCGGCGAGTTTTCCCGGCGCCTCTCTGATCAGGGGGATGAAATCGCCCTGCGCGGAGCGGACGGCGCTGACATCGCGCGTTTTACCTACGACAACCAAGCGCCATGGCCTCGACCCGCTGCTGGGGGCGGTCATTCGTTGGTTCTCCTGCGTCCGGAGACCCGCCCTAACGCTGCTGATCCATCGAACTGGGGTCCCAGCCTCGCCGGTCCTACTCCCGGGGACGAAGACCGACGCTCGTCGCTGGCCGAGTGGCTGGCCGCCAACGGGCTGACCGATCCTCAGGGGGTTCGAGATG
Source organism: uncultured bacterium (assembly GCA_903954065.1). Classification (GTDB taxonomy): domain Bacteria; phylum Verrucomicrobiota; class Verrucomicrobiia; order Verrucomicrobiales; family V1-33; genus CAJBME01. The sequence continues at coordinate 12,274 of CAJBME010000006.1, read as the reverse complement.
GTTATGGTGTCAGTAATGCTGTGGTCTATGCCCTTGGCGCCGATCTCCTTAGCGATCCTGCCGCCGCCTTGCCGGTGCCTGCGGTCGTGCCGTTCACCGTCAATGATGTCACCGCGGACTATCTCACCCTCACCTTCACCCGTCGAGCTGGTGCCGAGGACGCGCGTGTAACGCCCCAGGTTTCCTCGGATCTGGTCATTTGGAATAGCGGGGAGCCCGCCGCTACCGTGACCGTCTCGCGCCGCCTCAACGCCAACGGCACGGAAACCGTCGTCGTTCGCGATGCCCTGCCCTTGTCCACCGGCCGATACATCCGATTGAGTGTGCCGACACAGTGATCGCGACACAGTGATAAGCGGCATCCCGTGGCAACATTGAATTTGTGGATAGGGTAGCGACGCAAGCAGTCCCTTTACCCGCTCCAACCTTATGGCCATCACCTATCTAAAATCTGGCAAACTCGAAAGCCAACGCGCCGCAGACGACGCCAAGGTGCGTGGTATTGTGGAGAGTACCTTGGCGGATATTGCCGCCCGCGGCGATGAGGCGGTGCGTGAACTGTCCGTCAAGTTCGACCGATACGATACACCCAGCTTCAAGTTGAGCCCGTCTGATATTGAAGCGGCGATGGCCAAGGTCTCGGCTCGCGATTTGGCCGATATCCAGTTCGCCCAGGCGCAAATCCGTCGTTTTGCGGAAGCTCAGCGAGCCTCCTTGACCGACATCGAGGTCGAAACGCTTCCTGGCGTGATCCTCGGTCACAAGCACATCCCCGTGCCCTCGGTCGGTTGCTATGTGCCGGGCGGTAAGTTTCCCATGGTGGCCTCTGCTCACATGTCGGTCTTGACCGCCTCTGTGGCCGGCGTGCCGCGGATTGTCGCTGCCGCTCCGCCCCAAAACGGCGCCCCGCATCCCGCCATTGTCGCGGCCATGCACTTGGGTGGAGCCCACGAAATCTATGTTTTAGGTGGTATGCAAGCGATCGGTGCCATGGCTTTGGGAACCGAGACGATGGCCCCCGTGGACATGATCGTTGGTCCCGGTAATGTCTTCGTGGCCGAAGCCAAGCGCCAACTCTTTGGCCGCGTGGGCATCGACCTCCTTGCCGGGCCCACCGAGACATTGGTCATCGCCGACGATACCGTCGATGCCGAGTTTTGTGCCACCGATCTGCTCGGGCAGGCTGAACATGGATACAACTCACCGGCCATCTTGCTGACTAATTCCTTCTCACTGGCCGAGGCAACGCTCGCGGAAATTGATCGTATTCTCGAGATCCTGCCCACGGCTGAAACGGCCCGGGCCTCGTGGCAGGATTACGGTGCTGTGATCCATTGCGATACCTACGAGGAAATGCTTGCCATGGCCGACGATCTCGCATCCGAACATGTGCAGGTGATGACCGACCGCGACGACTGGTTCCTCGACAACATGACCTGTTACGGTGCCTTGTTTTTGGGGCCGCGAACCCATGTGGCCAACGGCGACAAGGTGATTGGGACCAATCACACCCTGCCGACTCGACGAGCTGGGCGCTACACCGGTGGCCTCTGGGTCGGCAAGTTCCTCAAAACCCACACCTACCAAAAGATTCTCACCGATGAAGCCGCCTCGATGATCGGCAAATACGGATCACGGCTGTGCTTGCTCGAGGGATTCGTGGGCCACGCCGAACAGTGCAATCTGCGCGTCCGCCGTTATGGTGGCGAAGACGTGGCGTATGGCGCCGCGGCCGAGTGAGGCAGCCTGTTTCCTGAAGAATTTCTTGATCAAGATCCGCTCAGAAAACTCACACCGAAAATAGCCACCCCCATGTCAACCGAAGTCTATTCGTCTCAACCCCAAGGTAAAATCCCCAACAACAGATTTCCCCTGTTGGTGCATCGAAACGCCATACCCGGTGGTGGAGCCGAGGCCATTAAGGCTCGGTTTCGTGCCAACGGTTGGTCCAATAACTGGGATTACCCCGGGGTTTACAAATACGCCCACTTCCACTCCACCACCCATGAGTGCCTCGGCTGCGCCAACGGCTGGATGGAATTCAATCTGTCCGTGGGGGAAGGCGGATGGACTCATCTGCGCATCAGCGTCGGTGACGTCGTCGTCATTCCTGCCGGGGTCAGCCACGAGATGACCGCTCAATCGAATGACCTTCACGTGTGTGGCGGTTATCCGGATGGGCGCGATTGGGACGACATCGAGGAAGCCTTCCTCAGTGAGGAAAACTACAAGCACGCCTGCAAACGTATCATGATGCTGCCCATTCCGCATCGCGATCCCGCGACCGGCGAGCCGATGCCAGAATGGCACGCGGCCCCGTCATCGGTCGACGCAGGCTGGAACGATTGGCGTACCAACCTCGACGCCAGGTCCGCCGACGTCGAAAAAGCAAAGCCCGAATAGTCCATCTGATGGAGGACATCCTCAGCATGAGTATTCTCGGAAACTTCATTAACCCGTTCGTCGTGAATCAGCGCGGCGCTGTTAAGGCGGGAATCGTTGTCACCGCATGAATTGGGAGCGGCCAACGGTAAACCTATGTCACACCACCTGCGGGGCCGGTCCTCCATTGTTGCTGCTCCATGGCGTGACGCGATGGGGGGCAGACTGGCAACCGCTACTCCCGGCGCTCGCGGAACATTGGAGCGCGATCGCCCTCGATCAGCGCGGTCATGGCGGGTCGCCGCGAGCCGCGAGCTATCTTGTCGCCGATTACGTCGCCGATGCCGTTCGTTTCGTCCGGGAGGAAACTGATGCCCCACTCGTCCTTGTTGGTCAGTCGCTGGGGGCGATGGTGGCGGCCGCCGTGGCCGCGGAGGTGCCGGATCGCGTGCGGGCCATCATTCTGGAGGATCCGCCGTTCCATACGATGGGTAACCGCATCGAGGGCAGTGCATGGCAAGCGCAGTTCATCGGCATGCAGGAGATCGCGCGACGGGGCGGTAGCGTGGAAGACATGACCGACGCTCTCGCGGAGATCCGGCTCCCTTCGGGCGACGGCGGCTGCCATCGCCTCGGTGACCGGCGCGACCGCGCCTCGCTGGCGTGGAGTGCGCAAGGTGTCACCCAACTCGACCCCGAGGTGCTCACACCCGTCATCGAAGGCCGTTGGCTCGAGGGCTATGATTTTCCCGACGTGCTTTCCCGCGTCCGTTGTCCCGCGTGGTTGCTTCAGGCTGATCCATCCGCGGGCGGCGCGCTCACCGACGCTGATGCCGACGCCATCGTGCATGCCATGGCCATCTGCCATCACGTTCGTTTCCCCGGCTGCGCGCATCAACTGCACCGCGATCACCCGGAGAAGGTGTTGCGTGTGTGCGCTGGGTTCGGTAACTCGCGTGTGGATTCAATTTGAACCAGTCCAACCGCATGAGGCAGAGTCTTATCGTAAGTGAAACCGAAAGTACGGCCCTTGGAAGGCTAACTGTCCATATCGTCACGCGAGGAAAAGCGACCAGAGGGGGATCGGGGTTAAGAAGGTGTCGGCGTGACAACACTCACATGCCGACTCAGCCTCAGTCCTAGACATTATTAATCTCTATGAAACAAATTACAAAAAAACAACGGCAGCTCCATCCTGCCATCGCGTTTTCGTGCGGGATCCTGCTCTCCACTTCTGCCGCGCTGGCTGACGGCATTCGGTTCTCCGACTTCTGGGCGTTGCCTAGCTCGGCAGGGCCGACGGCCAACGAGGCGGCTCCCATCACTTTCGGCAATCCGCTCTTTCAGCAGCGCTCGGTCGCCGAACGTCAAGCCGCGCTCAACGCCGGAAAACCCGATACCGGCAGTTGGGACATGAACACGGTGAATGAAACAGCCAATGGTAAAGAGTCCCGCGACAAAGGCCGCTTCCTTTTCACGGTCTATGAAACGGGCCAAGCTGGCGTTCAACGCTATGACACCGAGACCGAGGAAACCGACGTTATCTGGATCAGCCCTGCCTTTGCGGGTCATATCGCGTTCGACGCCTGCTTCTGGACGCCCTGGGGTACCCTGATTACCGCCGAGGAATCGTGGGAAACCAAGGCCGGTGGCTCCACCAGCCCGTATGGTCGCGTATTCGAATTTGTCAATCCGACGACGGCTCCGGGGATCACCGGCCCGGTAACGGCTTCAAGCAACGACGGCGCGATCTTCGATCACACCAACGTGATTCCACGGGTTTCCCATGAAGGCATTCAGTTTGATAGACAGGGTAACATGTATTTCATCGACGAACTGAACGGTGGTTGCCTCTATAAATACACGCCGGCCGCCAGCATGGCCAAAGTTAAAGGCGGTAAGGCCGACTACTTCGCAGCGGGTCAAACCTTTGTGCTGAGGGTGGGGGACGGCAGTACGCCCAACGCCACCGGCGCCTACGCCTGGGTTCCTTTCACCGATGTCAATGGCGCCGGCCTGCCCGGAGCCCTTACCATCACCGACACCCGTGGCGTCACTTCTGTCGATGGTCGCAACACCACCGATCTCGCTCTTTTCAAAGGTACCGACTACCAGCGCCCGGAAGATCTCCAGATTCAGCGGTTGGGTAACCGCGAGTACCTCTATGTGGCCACCACCACCACCAACGAAGTCTACCGTTTGGACCTGAAACTCCAAAACATCTCGGTCTTCGCGAACCGTAATACCCTCGACCTCGCGACCGCGGGCCTCCCAGTCGGTACCGGGTTGGCGAGTCCGGACAATCTGGCGATCGACCATCAAGGTAACATCTACATCGTGGAAGACCGCAATGGCGGAAGCGATGACGACATCTGGTTCGCCAACGACCTGAACCTGGATGGGGATCTCAACGACCCGAAGGAAGGGCTGGCCCGCTGGGCGAGTAATGGCACACCTGGCTCGGAATTTAGTGGCCTCTACTTCGATCCTAAAAACAAGCGCCGCGCCTGGGTGAACATCCAGCATCCTGCCAGCGGTAACGACCGCACCATCGAAATCACCATCCCCCGCGGCGAAGACAAGCACGGGAAGGGCGAAGAAAACGAAAGAAACGAAGATTGAGATTGTAGATCTCCACGTCAATCACTCCGGACGGCATCCGTGTCACATGCACAGATGCCGCTCGAGCTGATCAATCGAGGCGACCGCGAGCCGGGACCATCCCCTGATGGCGACGCGATCGCCTAAGCCGCCGCTCCGCTGCTCCGGCGACTCCGCGGCCGCCGGCGCCGTAGCCACGCACCCGCTACGAGCAACGCCGCCGGGAGAAATGTGCCGGGTTCAGGGACGGAGCTCACCTGAGATCCCAAGACTTGGAATTCCCGGAAGCCGGTGCCTCCGTTCTCATATCCATCTCCATTTAGATAAGCCTCGAAGACGAACTGCAGAGAAACCACATTTTGCGCGAGAGCTCCGCTATTTGATGTCAGTGTGACCAAGGTGGAAGAAATGGACTTATCAGGCACCTTTCTTGTGCCAATTACAGTCTCGCCGTCCGCACCATAAACATCCTCGTCTACCAAGAGGGGAAAATTGGCGTTGTCGAACTTGGTCAGGCTGTGCAGTGTCGTAAAGGTGCCAGGGGCCGCGGCCGTGGCGTATTTCACCACGTATTTCTGACCGTCGCGTCCATCATCCCAGCTGGCATAGGTACGAATTTCGGTAAGGTTGAAGGCCCCATTGAGGTTGAACTGGAGGGTGGCTATGTTCGGCATCACAACTGCTGCGTTGCCGAAATTGCCGGCAGTTCCGAGATCATTGTTGTAAAGGCGTTCCAGATTGGAATACGGATCCAAAAAATTACCGTTAGCGAGAGTGCTAGCCGACGAAAGATTGGAAACGAGAAGATTACCAGCAGACACAAAGGCCCCTCCGGGGGTGGTGCCGTCGCCGGTTCCGAACCCGGTTTGAACCACTGTGGCCTTCGCGACTGGTAGAGAAAGGAGGACCAAAGAGAGCATTCCGAATGGCGTTGCTTTGTTTTTCATAAGGATGGGTGGATGGGTGAAGAGATGAGGAGCGGCAGCCAAGCTGGCTTTGACCGGCTGCTGCGGCTGTTTTTCGCTCGCCCCCTTCTCAGTTGCGCCGGTTTGCACAACAAAAGAGTGACGAAGCGGCCCAAATGAGTGACGAAGCGGCCCAAACCGTCCTTTTTGGCCTCCCGAGGCGCTTCCGATTTGCCCTTCTAGCGGCACGCCCGGACCCGGAAGGAATGGCCCAGGACGACGCTCAAACGGCCCCGCGGGCGGATGGGGACGCCTCTGTCGCCACGGCAAATGAATGCAGGGCCAGCAGCCACGCCGCGATTCGGGAGAAAAGCGTTATGATGGGTTCTGTCTGGTCGAGATGGCTGATCGCCGCTTTAGGTCGGTTGCGTATCGACCGCAGGGATCTTCAGCGCGCCCGACTTGATGGCTGCTTCTTGGGCCTGCATCAGCTTCAGCGCGGCGGGTGGCACCAGCTTGGCATCGAAGGTGACCCCGTTGCCGCCGGCTTTCATCAGGCTGAATGGGCTGTAGTCCTTGCCGGTGGGGCGGCCAGCTTGCACGTTGGCAATCGCGCCGTTCAAGATGGGGCGGAAGTACCACATGGCGTTGGCAAACACGGTACCGGGGTAGCGCGGCATGTAGTCCATTAGCGAGCCGACCGACAGTTTGCCGCGCGCCTTGGCCGCGTCGGCGGTGCCGATGCGTTCGCCAAACAAGATGTCGCAGCCGTCGTCCAGCTGGGCCAGTGCGGCTTCTTTGGCTTTTGTGGGGTCAAACCAGGTGTTGATGAACGCGACCTGAAAAGTGGCGTCGGGCTTTACTTCGCGCACGCCTTGGCGGAAGGCGTGGATCAGGCGGTTGACTTCTGGGATGGGGTAGCCGCCGACCGCGCCGAGCTTGCCGGTCTTGGTCATGTGGCCAGCCAAGAGGCCGGTCAGGTAAGCCGCCTCGTGGTTCCAGGTGCCAAAGGTGCCGAAGTTAGCGCCTTGGGGGCCACCGCTGGAGCCGCACAAGAAAGCCACTTTGGGGAACTCCTTGGCCATGGCCCGGGCCTCTTTTTCTACGCCATAAACCTCGCCCAAGATCAGTTGCGTGCCTTGCGCGGCGTACTCGCGGATCACACCGGGGTAGTCGGTGTTGGCCACTGATTCGGAGTACTTGTACTCAATGAGGCCTTCGGCGTCCGCCGCCTTGCAGGCCTCGTGGATGCGCGAGTTCCAGGCGTTTTCCACCGGGTCGCTGTGCAGGCCGGCCACCTTGATGCGCGGGCCCGCTGCCAGCGCAGGACTGCTCAGCCAGGGTAGGGCGACGCCCGCTGCCAATCCCCTCAGAATTCTGCGGCGCCTATTGTCAGTGTCCTTCATGGTGGCTCCCATCGAAGAATGGTCGGCCGCTGGCAAGCCGAAATAATGAATCCAGTACGGAAACGTCCTAAGCTCATAGGAATCGGCTTTGCAGGACCGGCGAGGGGAACGGGTGGGCGGGTCATACTGGGAGGGGGGCTGCTAACCTCACTCTAGCAGTCACTCGATCCAGAGAAGCAGACAATATTTTCACGCTTTCCGCTACGCACTTTTTATCGCTCACTATTTCGGCGGCGAGGGTTCGCCCAGTCAGCCTTTATCGCCGGCGCCGACGATAAAGGATCGCGCAGAGGAGAGCCAACGGGCCCGCGGCGTAGCTCGTCGGCTCGGGCACTGCAGTAGGTGCCCCTGTAACGGACATCGTCATTTGGGGACCGGCGAATGACGCATTGCGCAGTTCCGCAGAAAAGGAATTTGCCGTCGAGAAATCGAGGCCGCTCGTTCCCACCTGCTCGGCAAAGGTTTGACCGGACCCAGTATCGACAAAATCCCGCACTACACTATTCCAATTGAAAGAAAGAACGACATCGCGGAAGTTACTAGCAGCAATCTGGGGAAATCCCGAACCGCCAACCTGAAGAGTGACTGACTCGCCGTTGGCATTGGTGGCGAAATTATTGACTGCAGCGAAAACGCCGGTCGAGGGATTCCATGTGCCGGCGCCTGAACCCTTCACGAGCGAAAACCCGCTCACCCCGGGAGAGAACTGTCCAGCAAAGGTTTCAAACCGTGAGTCCGTGGTTGTGTCATCCAACGTAAAACTGAAGTTGAAAGTGTCGCCCGTTTTAAATTCGGAGCCATAATTTGCTGAAACTGTGAGTTGTCCGGAGACAGAGATCGACGCGGCGTGGCTTAGCGCGGGGACCAGAAACAGACAGGCCGCGGAGAAAGTGGCTGATAACTTCGAAAGGTGCATACGCGGAAAAAGGTCCATTCAACTATCATCGCGGGACAATAAGTGAGACGCAATCGGATTCTGGACGATTTCTTGATTTAGATAAGAGGATGGAATTTTGGGTAGGTTTATGTCTGAAGGAGCGCTTGAGGACGGTCGTAATAAGGAATGGTTCCGCGGTGCCAAGACTTTTCTGGCCGCGGTCTTTTGTCCGGCGGGCCGGGAATGGTGAGCCTGCGCGTACAGTGTGATCAGCCTCTTCCTCTGTTTCCTTGAGAACGACCAGTGGGCCCGGTTCGAACGTCGCCACCTTGGCCACGGATTCGAAACGATGGCGAGCGCCGTGGAATAGGCAAAACACCGGAACCTGCAGCGGTGGCCAGCGTTCGACTAACCCGGCCTCTGAGCGGAGAAGCGGGTGATGAGGCCCATGATGGCGTCGTCATCAATGACGGCGGAGGCGAAGAGGACGAAGTCGAAGTCGAAGTCGGAGTCGGAGTCGGACTGGTCGATGTGAGACGCGCCGAGCTGGGGCTCAGCGTTCCCGGGGGGGGGCATCGGAAAAATGGGGTCAGTGTGCAAATCTTGACACAATCACCCTTCAGCCTGCCGGTTCCCACGCCTCCTTGAGGAACCCCCCGCCTTTCTAAAAGGTGAGAGTGATTGTGTATTAACACCTAAGTATGAACTCGCCAGACGGTCATCGCGCAGGCCTCAGACAGGGTGGAGAGGAAAAATCGGCGGTCGTCGGCGTCATGGAAAATGGACTCACGCTGGGTACCACGCGCCATCACGTGGTAAAAAGCGCCGGGAAATTCAATACGGAGGCAGTAGGGAGAGGAACGTTCAGGTAGGATAAACAAGGTCAAGGCTTGATGCTTGACCTTGTTGCCTCATGATTTGCGTTCAGTATGGAAGATGGGTGAAAGCTTTTTTTCGCGAATGGGGACGGCGATTGGATGCTCGAATGAGCATCTTGGTGATCGTTGGCTCTCTAGTGAATTTGTTTATCATGCTGCGGGATGGATTTAATCACTCCAACCCGGGACTTTGGTTTTTGCTTTTCGCCTCCATCCTGCTGCCAGCGCTTTTGTTCAAACGCGCTTGGCGTCTCAATTTTTCTTGGGACGATGACACTCGACCGGCGCCGCTCACACCGGCTCAGCTACGGCAGCAGCGGATACTTGCTGTGGCCGATACTGTAGATGGCCTGCCTGATGAAATGACACTGGACCACCTGTGTGCAAAGCTGGATGAGAAGCAGCTGAGAAGGTTGTTGCATCAGTTGAATCAAATCCGGCCAGGGAATCGACATCTGCGAGACGTGGTCCGGCAATTTGTCGGTTGATTGGAACTGCCCGATGTCTTTTTACACTCTAGCCAATCCCAGCAGCTCCTTCACGCGGCCGATTTCCGCTGCTGATGTTTTAGCGACGAAGCCGCGTGCATGGGCGAAGTGGACGTCGGGTTGCTTGTCGATGCGGGTGAAGTCGTAGAGAGGGTTGTCGTTGTGGCGGGAGAGGCCGTAGCCGGAGCCGCGGCGATCGGGGTAGATGAGGGCGGCGACGGAGGTGGCTTTGCCGATGGTGGCGAGATAACGATCAATGCCGGCGGAGGGCTCGTCGGGGAGGGGATCGGTGCGGGGGAGGAAGAGGATTTCGTGGTCGTCCACGGTCCAGATTTGCGCCTGCTGGGCGATGGAGTCGAGGCGGGTGCGGAGTTCGCGCAGGTACTCGAGGAGATCGGCGCCGATGTAGCTGAGGATTTCCCAGAGGGGCTCGCCGGGCTCAAGGTGTTTGGCTTTGGCGAAGCGACGCAGCACGGTGACGTCGATGGGGGAGTTGAGCTTGGTCATGGTGTTGCGGTCCACACCGAGCCACTTGGCGGTGACGTTGGGGCCGCGGGTATCGAACCACTCAGCGGGCTCCAGCCAGTCGCAGAACTGGCGGGCGTCTTCATAAACGCCGAGATGCTGCAGCACGAGGCTCAGCGCGCACAAGGGCGGATGATCGGCGGGAAATTGATGGTGGTCGAAGTTGTTGCGCTCCGGGGCGTGCTCACCGCCGACATCGACGACGGCGATTGTGGGATCGGCGAGATCCTCTGGGGTGGGTTCGCGGCGGACGATGGGCACGCGATGTACGGCGGCGAGGAGGCTGCAGGCGAGGAGTTCGTCTTTGTGGGAGCCGCCGGGATGGGTGAGGATGAGGTTCAGAGACATGGGGGACTGGAGCGGAGCGCAGGTGGCCTCGAGGTCAAGGGATAGTCAAGCGGGGCAGAATCAGGCGGATATTCCATACAGGCGTCGCCGTCTGGCGAGAGTGGACTTGGTCGTGGCCAGCGCCTGATGCCCTTACCGTCGGAAGGTCGGCGCGCGCCGGCTGTTAAATTGAAGCGGATTTTCCCAGCCGCGATAGAGAATGATGAGCCGCGTGATGAGCGTGCCGAGCAGCGCGACGAGGATGCCATTTCGCACCTGATCCATGCTGATATGGCGGATTTGCGCTCCGAGAAAAAGGCTGAGGAGGAGCCCCCAGACCAATGCGACCTCGGCATAAAGACCGCGCTTCAAAGTCGAAATATCCGGATCGGCGCGGACAATATCGCGCAGGACGCCGCCGCCCGCGCCCGTGAGCGCCGCAAGCAGCGGCCCCCACAACCAAAGCGGATCGCACTGCATCTGAACCGCCACCCGCACGCCCGTGACGGTGAACGCCGCGAGGCCCACGGCATCGAAGAAGCCGAAGAGGGTGTCGAAAACGCGCGTGTATTTCGCTGGCCGTTCCGTTCCTTCCGGAGTGCGGTCGGCAAGTTTGAAAACCACATAACCCGCCACCACGAGACCTGCGACGAGCAGGAGCGGCACGGGCGAGCGAAGAACGCCCACCGGCTGGCGCCCCGTGATCAAGTCGCGCAGCAGACCGCCGCCGACCGCGGGAAGCGCGGCGAGCAGAAAGGCGCCCACAAGGTTGTATTGCCCGCGGTGGGCGAGGATGACTCCGGAAAGAGCGAAGGCGATCGTGCCGATGATATCGAGCAAGTAGAACCAGCGACCACCCACGGCGATCTGGAGCAACGGCGACAAATAATAGCCGCGCAGGATGCGATCGAACTCACCGCTTGCCTGCACCGCGTGCAAGGCGCGGTTGAAATCCTCCACGTCTTCTTCCGTCGTCGACACGCGGCTGAACATCGCGTGCACGTCCATTTTACCGAAGTGCGCCGGATGTTCCTTGATGGTCATGCCATAGCTGAGCTGGGTCGTGATCGTGGCGGCGGCGAGCCGCTCGGAAAGCGCGGCGTCGACATCGCCGTGCACGAGCGCCTGGAGATTTGCGGCGTCGGTGTCGCTCGCGACGAGAAACCGAGCGTTGGCCGGATCGCGCACAAACGCGTCCACCTCGGGCAGTAGGTAAGCTGTGGCCTTGACCACGCCGAGCCGCAGCCCCTCGCTGCGCACCTGAGCAAGAAAGGCGGCGGCATCTTGGAACGGATAGCGCTGCCTATCGCGGATGCGGACGTACAGGGCGTTCTCCTCCTGGCGATAGGGGGCGGAAAACCGCAGGAATTTTTCCCGCTCGGCGGTCCACGGCGCGCCAAACGCGAGCTCGCAGTCCCCGCTCTTGAGCAGCTGCTGGTGCTGCTCCCACGGGATCTCCTCAAGCTCCAGTAGGTGTCCCGCTTCGCGCGTGATGGCGCGGATCAACTGCACGTCGAGTCCGGTCACCGTTTCCACATCACCCTGGCGCGCGCTGAACTGGAGTGGCGGTTGCGAATACCAACCGCTGCGCCACACCGGTGTTTCGGCCGACGCGATGGACACGAACAGCAGTGATAGCACGATCATCAGCTGCCATGCGGATTGTTTTGATTGAGACATGAGGTTCACAAAGCCGGGCCCCGACTTCGCAGGCCGGCATAGTGATTTGCGGAAGCGGGCATCCGCAATCCAATTTCCGCTTTTTCCTTGCTCCACCCAGGCCCCTATCACTCGGCCCGCCCGTGGGAACTTGCGAGCACGCACGTCTGAAAGGAATTTGCTTTGAGGAGTCGGCGCTGGAGAAGGGGGCGTGGGGCGAGATCGG
>CAJBME010000005.1 GCA_903954065.1 uncultured bacterium | reverse complement strand
CCTCGTCATCCACTTCCTCGTCATCCACTTCCTCGTCATCCACTTCCTCGTCATCCACTTCCTCGTCATCCACTTCCTCGTCATCCACTTCCTCGTCATCCACTTCCTCGTCATCCACTTCCTGAGAAACATCCGCCCTTTGCGGACTTGAGAAATCCGAAGGCCGGGAGGGAGGAGTCGTCTTGGGCAATGGCTCACCCCGCCCTGACGGGCTGGTCGCCGCGGGCGACCGCGGTTCCTCCTCATCCCAGCCATCCTGGTCGAAAAGTTCGGACAGCATCTGGGCATGGGGCTGACTGGCGAGGCGCCCCCAGTCATGCGGGGACAAGTCTCCCTCTTCCAGCGCGGCCAGCACCTCATCTGCCGTGTAGGGCCCGTCTTCGACACCGCCCCGGCGCACGATAAAAACATGACCCTTCATGAAACTCACGAAAGGAGTTTACCATCCGCCTCGACCGGCGGCAACAGGTCCTCGCGCTGGAGGAAAAGCCGAAGATTCAACCGAGCCAGTTCCGCCGCCTCCATCCGCAACAACAGCGTCAAAAACGGCGTCAGACGGTCGATTTCCGCCACCGCGGCATGAACGAGCGAGGCGATGATGGAGGAATCCCCAGCCTCACTGAGAAACACATTCGTGATCCGGAAAAAGACGCGGCCGGCATCGTAATCCATTTCGAAGTTGCCCAGCGTCAGCTGCTGATTCAAGCGCATCAAGGCTTCGGCAATCAATCCGGCCCGCGCGGCGGGCACATCCGCAGTGGCATATCCCACTACCGAAACGGCTTTAATATCTGGAAAAGCCTGAGCATGAACGCGCACCCGGGTGTGATGCGCTTCAAAACTTGCCTCCACCACCTCCCTTCCCGGCACCGGGTCACAGTGCCAGCCGCGCTGAGTAAAGGCACGCCGGATGGAATCGAGAAGTGGAGTGGACATGGTTCGTGGTAATGAAAAAACTTCTATCGAAAGCCGGTCTGGGATGAGGACGGTGATGCCAGTCACTGCCCGTACGTCCCGCTGGCTCCAGATCCTACACCGACCACAGCATTGCCGCGGCGACAACGAAAAAACCTGTGCCGCAGAAGATGGCGCTCCTAAAGACACTAGCCGCCCCGCTATACAATAGCCCCCGCGTCAAAAAACCCCCTCATCCGGCACGCCCCGCCCCCCCAGCGCATACCGCTTGACTGAAACAGGGACTTGGGGAGCATTACGGACCCCGATGTCGAAAAACCTAAGCCATTTATCGTACCGCCAAGGCGTTGAAAAAAACTTGTTCGAACGCATGGTGGAGGCGGCTGAAGCCACTGGCTCCGCGGAATCTCCTGCGAGCGTCAGAGCGTTGGGACAAGAGTCGTTATTTGGCGATGCGGTGACGCTGGGAGCCGTGTCTTCCTATGATTTTCTGAAAGCAGAAAATGCGCACAAGAAGGTTTTCCTGTGCAATGGATCGGCCTGTTTATGTGCCGGTACGCAAGGCCAGCTGCGCGACCAGATGGGAGGGCATTTCACCGCTGAGGAGATCGGTCACATTTGTTGTTTGGGTCGCTGTCATCAAGGGGCGGCCTTTCAGTATGAAGGACGCAATTATTCCGGACAATCGGAGGCGGCTCTGACTCAGCTTTTCAGCAACGGGGTCGGAGACGCTGAAGACAGGTATGACGTCGTCTCGCACCTGCAGCCCCCACAACTGACGGCCCCCTTCCATGGCATTGACGCTTATTATGCCCCATTCAAGGGACTGCTGACCCGAGATCGCGACTGGCTCGCGGGAGAACTCAAAGCCTCCGGCCTGCGCGGGCGCGGCGGCGCCGGGTTCCCGCTCCACCTCAAATGGCAGTCGTGCCGTGAGGCCGCCGGCCACGGAAAATACATCGTCTGCAACGCTGATGAAGGCGATCCCGGCGCCTATATCGACAAATACTTGATGGAACATCGCCCGCACAGCGTGCTGCTGGGCATGATGGTCGCCGGATGGTTCGCCGGAGCCAGCATCGGCATCCTGTACATCCGCGCCGAATACCCGGAATCCATCCGCATCGTCAACGAAGCCATCGAAGACTTGCGCGCCGCCGGATTGCTCGGACTCGATATCCTCGGCAGTGGCTTCAATTTCACTCTCAAAACGATTAAGGGCGCCGGCGCCTACATTTGCGGTGAAGAAACCGCCCTGCTCTCAAGCATCGAAGGACAACGCCCCGAAGTGCGCGTCCGCCCACCGTTTCCAACAGTCGAGGGGTTGTTCCGCAAACCGACCATCGTCAACAACGTCGAAACCTTTTCTAATGTCCATGCCATCCTCACGCTGGGCGGCAAAGGATTTGCCGGCATTGGCACAGCACAAAGCAGTGGTCCCAAACTGCTTTCCCTCGATTCACATTTCGTTCGTCCAGGGATTTATGAGGTTGCCATGGGCACACCGCTGAAAGAGGTGATCGCCCTCGCCGGCGGCTTTAAATCCGCCGTCAAGGCAGTACAGGTGGGCGGCCCGCTCGGCGGCATCATCCCGGTGGATCAAATCGATCGCCTGACGGTAGACTTCGAAAGCTTCAAGCAGGCCGGATTCCTCCTGGGTCACGCCGGAGTCGTCAGCATTCCGGAATCGCTGCCCATGATTGAATACATCCAGCACCTGTTTCAATTCACCGCAGATGAAAGCTGCGGCAAATGTTTCCCCTGCCGCCTCGGTAGCACCCGAGGTCACGAACTCGTCGCCAAAGCCCGCCAAGACGAAACCTTCAAAATCGACCCCGAATTACTTAACGACCTGCTCGACACCATGGAACAAACCAGCCTGTGCGCCCTCGGCGGCGGCGTACCGCTGCCGATCAAAAATGCCCTGCATTATTTTGACGGGGAATTGCGTTCCTTTTTCAAATCCTAGCCCCACGCCCCCACTCTACCATGGTCCAGGATCTTTCCACCATCAGCGCCACCATCGACGGCGAGTCCCATGTCATCGAATCAGGGGATACTCTGCTGAAGTTTGTCGACCGCCATCGCGGCCGCGGACACGTGCCCACTCTCTGTGACGCCCCCCAGCTCGCCCCCTACGGCGCGTGCCGCGTCTGCTCCGTGGAAGTCGCCCTGCAACCGGACGGTCCGCGTCGCGTCGTCGCCGCCTGCCACACGCCACTCGCCGCCGGCATGCACATCTTCACCGAGTCAGCGAAAGTCCAGAAACTGCGGCGCAATATCGTCGAATTAGTGCTGACCGACCACCCGCTCGATTGCCTGACGTGCGAAGTCAATGGCAACTGCGAACTGCAAACCGTGGCCGCCAAAGTCGGTATCCGCGGCGTGCGCTACCCCGCCGGCGCGAACCACCTCGACCGCGCCAAGGACCAGTCGCACCCGTACATGACTTCCGATCTGTCCAAGTGCATCAATTGCTCCCGCTGCGTGCGCGCCTGCGACGAAATCCAAGGGCAATTCGTGCTCTCGATGCACGGGCGCGGCTTCAATGCCCGCATCATCAAAGGCCTAGATACCAGCTTCGAAAAGTCACCATGCGTCTCATGCGGCGCCTGCGCCCAAGCCTGCCCCACCTCAGCCATCAGCGATGTCTTTCAGTCGAAATCCATCGAGGCCAGCCGTAAAACCCGCACCGTCTGCACCTACTGCGGCGTCGGCTGCAATTTAAATGTCGCCACCAAAGGAAATGAAATTCTCAGCATCCAGGCGCCACTCGACTCCGAAGTCAATCACGCCCACACCTGCTTGAAAGGCCGGTATGCCTTCAAGTTTGTCAAGCATCGGGACCGGCTGCGCTCGCCGTTGGTTCGCGTCAATGGCCGTCTGCAACCCGCGACCTGGGAAGAAGCATACGCTCACATCGTCGAAAACCTGACCCGCATCAAAGCCGATCACGGCGGTCATGCTGTCGCCGGCATCTCGTCCGCCCGCTGCACCAACGAAGAGAATTATCTGATGCAGAAATTCATTCGGGTCGGGTTTGGCACCAACAACATTGATGCCTGCGCCCGTGTCTGCCACAGTCCGACCGCGTGGGGCATGCAAAAAGCCTTCGGTACCGGCGCCGCCACCAACAGCGTGGAAGACTTGCAGTACACCAATTGCATCATGGTCATCGGAGCCAACCCGACGGAAGGGCATCCCGTCACCGGCTCGAAAATCAAGCAGCGCGCGCTGAAAGGTGTCCCTCTCATCATCATTGACCCCCGGGAGATCGAGTTGGTGCCTTTCGCCACTCACCATTTGCAGCTGCGGCCAGGGACCAATGTCGCGTTGCTCGACATGCTGGCTTATTACATCTGGGAGGCCGGATTGACTGACCAAGAATTCATCACCAAACGGTGTGAAAACTGGGCCGAATTCGAAGCTGGCCTGAAGTCACTGGATCTCGATGCCCTCGAACGCATCCACGGCGTGCCCCGTGAAAAAGTGAAGGCGGCCGCCATCGAGTACGCTTCGGCGGAAAACGCCATGGCTTTCCACGGGCTGGGCGTCACCGAACACAGCCATGGCTCCAAAACGGTCATGACCATCGCCAACCTGGCCATGATGACCGGCAATATCGGACGCCCCGGCGTAGGCGTGAATCCACTGCGCGGCCAGAATAATGTGCAGGGAGCCGCCGACATGGGATGCCAACCTCATCAAGGCGCCGGCTACCTGCAGGTCAATGACCCGTCCAACCACCTGCTCTATGAGCAGTTTTACGGCGCGCACATAAGCAACGAGATCGGCCTGAAAATCCCTCAAATGTACGAGGCCGCACTGGCCGGCCACCTCAAGGCCATGTGGATTGTCGGCGAAGACGTCGTACAAACCGACCCGAATACCGAACACGTCAAAGCCGCCATCTCCTCGCTCGAATTCCTCGTCGTTCAGGAATTGTTCATGACCCCGACCGCTGAGTACGCCGACGTCGTCCTGCCCGCCTCCTCGTTCTTGGAAAAAAGCGGCACCTTCACCAATGGCGAACGCCGAGTGCAGCGTGTCAATGCGGTCATCGCCCCGCTCGCCGGCACCAAACCCGACGGACAGATTCTCTGCGAAATCATGCAACGGATGGGCCTCTCCCAGCCCGACTACACCCCGGAAGGTGTGCTCGCCGAAATCGCCCGCATCGTCCCGTTCTTCAAAGGCGCCACCTGGGATGGACTCACCGAACAAGGCACTCAGTGGCCGATTCAAGAAGGTGGCATCGGCACCGAAATCCTCCACATCGATGCCTTCAAACGAGGTCTCGGAAAATTCCACTTCTTCCCATTCCAGGAATCAAAAGAGATCGAAAAACATCATCAGGAATTCCCGTTCATCCTGACCACCGGCCGGATCCTCGAACACTACAACTGCGGCACCATGACCCGCCGGACCGGAAACGCGCAGATCGTCACCGAAGACCTGCTCGCCATCCACCCGCAAGATGCCGCCATGAAAAATATCGAAGACCAAGATCAGGTCCGCATCTTCTCCGCACGCGGTGAGGTCCGCATGAAAGCACGCCTTTCCACCGAAGTGCAGCCAGGGATCCTCTATACCACTTTCCACTTCCCAGAAAACCTCGTCAACGTCGTCACCAGTAGCGAATGCGACGAAGATACCCTGTGCCCAGAATATAAAGTGGTCGCCGTCGACATCGAAAAAGTCCACGCCCCAGACGCCACCACCATTCCCGCGCTCACCCACTGACCGCCCCCCCAGAAAGGTTCTTGAGCGAACCCCGTCCTAGGGTTGCGCTCTGGGCTGGTAGGCGTGGCTCGGTTGGGGCCGATCCTCCACCGCGTTTTCAATCCCATGCCCCAACGGGGCATCGCATAGCGGCCCAGGTCAACGCCTGGGTTTTCGCAGGACGCTCATCTCTGCTTTCAGGTTTAGAGCGCGGCCTCAAACAGGGCGGCAAACGCCCCGTCAAATCCTGTCTCGTGAGGCGCCACGAGCTTTTTCTCTACCAATCGCAAGTGAGGAAAAGCTGCCAAGACGCGCTCGACCTGAGCGTCATTCTCGGCGGGTTCCAGACTGCAAGTGCTGTAGACCAATCGCCCGCCCGGAGCGAGGCGCGGGATAGTGGCATTCAGAATGCTCCATTGCACTCCGGCCATTTCCGCCACGACGTCGGGCGTAACCCGCCAGCGAACGTCCACCCGGCGGCGCATGACCCCGGTATTTGAGCACGGGACATCGAGAAGAATGCGATCAAATCGAACTCCATCATCGAGCACGTCCTCCGCGGTCCAGTCCACATTGCGACACTCGACGTTGGTGACCCCGAGACGAGTCAAGTTTTCAGAGAGCCGTTTGAGTCGACGCGAACTCGTATCGGTGGCGACCAAGGTCCCCTGGTTCTCCATGAACTGGGCCAGCACCGCCGCCTTCCCGCCCGGAGCCGCACAGGCATCCAAAACCGTCTGCCCAGGCTGCGGCGCCAACAGAGCGCACGAAAACCAAGTCGACGGATCCTGCACATAACAAGTCCCAGCCTCAAGCTCGGCGCGCGGCACCGTGGCCGCCCGAAAAAATCCTGGCAAGGACTCCACCGGCGACAACCCAACCGGAATCTCCGTCCACGGTTTCAACTGATTCAGACGGACAAAAGTCTCGGCCGGCTGCCCCATCAGCTCGACAATTTTTAACATCCCTTCTTCTCCGAAAATCCAGCGCCAGCGCTCAATCAAGAAATCCGGCAGCGAGTGACGCTCATGCAAGGGAGCATCCTCCTCGATCGCGAGTAGATGGTCTTTTTCTTCGATGGCGCGCCGGAGAATCGCATTGACGAGGGGTTTTTCGTCATAGGAAAGATTGACCGATTCATCCACCGCCGCATGCGGAGCCATACCCATTTTCAGCAGCTGAAACAGTCCCAATCGCAGGATCCATCGCACCGGATCGGTCAGGCGACCACGCTGGTTTAATTCCCCGAGCCAGATGTCCAACATCGTCTTGTGACGCAACACCCCCAGCACCAGCGCGTGCAAGAGTCCACGGTCAGAGGGGTTGGCAAAAATATGCCGCTGATCAGCCGCCGCCAACAAGGCGTCGGCATACGTGCCCGACGTCTGCCACTCTAGCAAAATATCAACAGCCACCCGGCGCGGGTTGGACGGCCGCTGCGGCCGGACCGGCGCCGGCACCCGTGGCGATTCAGACGACCCACCGCCACCGCTGGAGCCAGGACCACCGCTGGGCCGTGGTGAGCCAGACCGCTCGCGGGCATCAGGCGCCCCACGCCACGGACCCGCCTCACGCCGCCGCTCAGGCCACGGCGGTCCCGCCGGGCCCCGTCGATCCGCTCCCCCAGAACGCGAGTCACGCGAGTCACGCGAATCACGCACAGGTCCGCGCGCATCGCGGTCCGGCCTGGAGTCGTTAGCAAACGGATTAGTGCCGTAGGCCGGAGTCCGGGGAAACGGCGGACGGCCTGTAAAGCCGGGTGTTTTCGATGAAAATGGTGCCTGAGGAGGCCGGCCGCGGCTATCGCCGTCGCGATTCGGCCGCGAGGTGTCTCGATTCTGTCCTTGCCCATCGCGGCCATATCCTTGGGCATCGCGCCGGGTGGGACCGTAGCCACCGCCCTCATGAGGCCGGTGGGACTGCTGTGGCGGGCGCCCGGCATAACCTCCGGAGCCAGGCCCCGATCCAGGGCCATTTCTAAAGCCACGGGGCCCGGGTCGATCAGACCCGGGCGGACGCGGCGGAAAGGGCAGTCCGAAGGGACGCCCGGCCTGACTGGAATGCGAATCCCGGCCACGTCCGAAATCGGGACGCGGAGGACGGGAGTGACCCGGAGCGGAATCTCTTCCACGCGGTCCATGATCGCCCTCATGACGGGGGCCCCGAGGGGCGCGGTCGCGGTCGCGGTCGTTGCTCACGAGTGCATAATCTGGTTGCGCCCAATGCAATGATAAGTGAAGCCCATTTCTTTCATAGTAGCAGGATCAAGCAAATTGCGTCCATCAAAGACCAGCGGCGCAATCAGACGTTTTTTAACTTCGGCGAGACTGACCTCGCTAAATTCAGGCCACTCGGTGGCCACAATCAGAGCCTCGGCGCCGTCCACGGCCTCGAGAGGGTCGTCGACCAGAGTGATCTTCATGGCCAGATCCGGCTCAAACGCCCGGAAGCTATCCATGCCCTTAGGATCAGTCGCCACGACCTGCGCTCCTTCTGCCACGAGCAGACGGATGAGTTCGACGGCCACGGAACTGCGGACGTCATCGGTGTGCGGCTTGAAACTCAGGCCCCAGACCGCCAGCTTTTTCTCCTGCAAAACCCAGAGTGAGTCGCGGATGCCTTTCACGAAACGCTCGAGCTGGGCCACGTTAATGTTGTGCACTTCCTTGAGCAGATTGAATGGCACCCCCAATTGATCACTGATGGTCGTAAACGCCGCCAGATCTTTGGGAAAGCAGGAACCGCCATAACCCAGCCCGGCATTGAGAAACGCGCGTCCAATCCGCTTGTCCATCCCCATGCCCTCAGCCACTTTTTCCACATCCGCCCCCGCCGCATCACAGATGGCAGAAAGGTGATTGATGTAAGAAATCTTGAGCGCAAGAAAACTATTGGCAGCGTGTTTGATCAATTCGGCACTGTTGATGTCAGTGACCAATACCGGCGCCACAAAGGGGGCATACAGTTCCTGCATGAGGGCCACCGCCCGCGGACTATTGGCTCCGATAACAATGCGATCCGGGTCCAGCAAGTCTGCGACCGCCGACCCCTCGCGCAAAAATTCCGGGTTGCTGACCACATCAAAATCAATGGTCGGCGCATACCGACGGATCGTTTCCGCCACCTTCTGCCCAGTCCTGACCGGCACAGTGCTCTTATCAACGATCACTTTGTAGCTCTTGATGACCGCGGCGATATCGCGCGCCACCTTTTCAATATAGCGCAAATCCACACTGCCATCAGGATTCGGCGGCGTCGGTACGGCAATGAACACGATATCCGCAAAGTCCACGCCTTCTTCGG
>CAJBME010000004.1 GCA_903954065.1 uncultured bacterium | reverse complement strand
TCCATGACCGCCAAACCACTTGGTCAGAGAATGCACGACAATGTCGGCCCCATGTTCCAAGGGCTTGGTTAGATACGGGGTGGAGAACGTGGCGTCCACGATGAGCGGCACCCCACTCTCCTTGGCAATGGCCCCAATCGCTTCGAGATCCGCCACTTCCAGAGCCGGATTGGAGACAGTCTCACAAAAGAAGGCGCGGGTTTTGTCATCGACGGCCCGGCGGAAATTTTCCGGATCCGTTGAGTCGACGAATTTCACGGTGATTCCGAGTGCGGGCAGGATGTCGGCGAACTGAGTATACGTGCCGCCGTACAGATTGCGGGCGGAGATGATATTGTCCCCGGCCTGAGCCAGATTGATGATGGCGTAGAAGACGGCGCTGGTGCCGGAGGCCAGAGCGAGACCGCCCATTTCTGGGGCGCCTTCGAGCAGGGCCACGCGTTTTTCCAGTACGTCGTTGGTCGGGTTGGTTAGGCGGGTGTAGATGTTTCCTAATTCTTTGAGCGCAAATAAGTTGGCTGCATGCTCGGTGTTTTTGAAGACAAATGATGCCGTGCGATAGACGGGCACGGCGCGGGAGAGGGTGGCGGAGTCGGGCACGTGGCCGCCGTGCAGGCAGAGAGTTTCAAGTTTCATAGGATTCGGGGGTGAAAGGGCAGACGGGTCAAAGGTCATGAAACACCGTGGAAGAGGTTTTGCCAAGCTTCTGCGGCGGGCGGAATCGAAGTCGATCATTTTTCGCCGGGCTGACCGTGGAAGCCTGATGGCGGCTTGATGGCGGGGGCGCGCGATCAGTGCAGATTGTCCTTTCGCGGTGGGACATTGCGATTACACTTCATGTGCGAACGGGTCCGGGGCGGCCGCTGGCGGAACGAAAGTTGCCGTTTGAGGAAAGTCCGGACACCGCAAGGCAGCGTGCTGGGTGTGAAACTCAGGCAGTGGATGGCGCAAGCTCCCGCTGACGGAAAGTGTCACAGAAAATAAACCGCCGCCGCGCCCGCAAGGTCGTGGCGGTAAGGGTGAAAAGGCGGGGTAAGAGCCCACCGCCCGTGACGCGAGTCACGGGGCATGAAAAACCCCGCGCGGTGCAAGACAGAACAGGGGAAACGGCCCGCCTGGCCGGTTTCGCGTGGACTTCGGTCCGCGTGATATAACTCCGGGTTTCGTCGCACTGGGTCGCAAGACCCAGCTCGGCAAAGGAAACTTTGCCGTGAGAGGAATGGTCGCCATCCGGTCCCCGTAAGGGGCCGGAGACAGAATCCGGCTTATTAGGACCCGTTCGCACTCCTTGATCCAGAAGAGCTTTCTCGCCTGCCGATTGATCGCCGTCGGGAAGAAACCGGCTCCTCCAGCCGGCCCTCCAGCCCGGTCGCCGCCCTCCAGGCCGCGAAGTGTCAAAGACGAAACTTTGAACTTTGATCTCCCGCCGGACGCCTTAGGGTGAGCGCCTATGCTCCAAGCCGGAATCGTCGGTCTGCCCAATGTCGGAAAGTCCACCCTCTTCAATGCCGTGACCCGCTCCCGCAAGGCGGAGGCGGCAAATTATCCATTTTGCACTATCGAGCCGAACCAAGGCGTCGTGACCGTGCCGGATGAGCGGCTCGACGTACTGGCCAAGTTGTCGAAAACCCAGAAAATCGTCCCGGCGGCGATCGAATTTGTGGATATCGCAGGTTTGGTCAAAGGGGCGAGCCAGGGCGAGGGATTGGGAAACAAGTTTCTCAGTCATATTCGCGAGGTGAATGCCATTGTGCAGGTGGTCCGTTGTTTTGAGAATGGTGACATCCACCATGTGGCTGGCACGATTGATCCGGTGCGGGACATCGAGACGATTACGACGGAGCTGGTCCTGGCAGATTTGGCCACTTTGGAGAAGCAGCGCGCGACCAAGGAGAAAAAAGCGCGGGTGGGGGATGCGGAATCGAAGACAGAAATCGCGTTGATTGACCGGCTGCTGCCGCATTTGAACGAGGGCAAACCGGCGCTCACGCTGGATGTCAGCGACGCAGAGGCCAAATTGCTCAAGGGGTTTTTTCTGCTCACGAATAAGCCGACCATCTTTGCCTGCAATGTGGCTGAGGATGAATTGGGTACGGCTACTCAAAAACCGGATGGGCACCCGCACGTGGCCGCGGTCATGAAGTATGCCCGCGAACATCACGGCGCCGGAGCCTGTGTGATCTCGGCCGCCATCGAAGAAGAGATGATCGACCTCTCCGCGGAAGACGCGGCGGAGTATCTCGCCGGGATCGGAGCCGAGTCCTCCGGCGTCAGCAACCTCATCAAAGAAGTCTACCATCTGCTCGGCCTGCGGACGTACCTCACCACCGGCGAAAAAGAAACCCGGGCTTGGACGTTTACCGCCGGGATGACCGCACCCCAGTGCGCCGGCGTCATCCATAGCGACTTCGAACGCGGCTTCATCGCCGGGGAAATTGTTGCCTATAATGAACTCATCGCCGCAGGGAGCTTCGTGAAATGCAAAGAGAACGGCACCCTGCGCGTCGTTGGAAAAGAATACGTCGTCAACGATGGCGATGTGGTGGACTGGCGTTTCAACGTGTGAAGTGAGTAAGGCAATCGAATTTCCGTAGCTGCTGTAATGAGTTGCGGTGAAATGATTCGTATCGCCTCGAGTATCGGCTGGAAGAGAAAATTCTCACAGAAATGCGAAAAGTTTTGTTGTGTTGATTATTTGGATTCGCTAGGTTGAGAGGAACGTCGGGGATTGCGAAGCATCGCATTCCTTGGGTTCTTTTCGCGGATGGAGCGAGTGCGGCCATTCATCGACCAAGATTTTTTCTCTTCAGAGTCCCTTATTTTATCTGTCATCATGAGCTCGACTTCTTCCCCTTCGTTAGGCCGTCCAATCATGGTTTGGACGTTGGTTGGCGGTTTGTTGTGTGGGATGGGGGTGACGATGTCTATAAATGACGAGCAGAAGTTGCGGATTACGAATTTGCTCAAGCGGGTTTCGGTATTGAAGGAGGACAAGGAGAAGTTAAAGCAGCATCGTCAGGAGTTGATGGGGCGGAACGAGGAGCTACAGCGGAGCAAGGTGGCGTTGACGGTGGATTTGGGGGAGACGGTCAAGAAGCTTGAGGTACAGGCGACCGTTTTAGCGGCGGAGAAGACGAAGTCTGATTCACTGGCGGCGCGACTGGCTGAAGTGGATGCGGCCTTGGTGTCGGCCCGCCAGAGCAACGAGACGCTGACCGGGCAGATTTCTACGCTGGAGCGTGAGCGCGACAGCTTGAAGAAAGACATTTCTAGTTTGTACACGGTGGCGACGACCACCAAATCGCAGGTGACGCTGATCGAGCGGGAGCGCGAGAGTCTGAAAGCGGACATCGCCTCGCTCTATAGCGCCGCGGAAAGCCAAAAATCCAAAATCAGCGAGCTGGAGCAGGTGCGGCAGCAGTTGGAACAAAAACTGGGCGATACCTCCAGCGAGCAGGGTCAGCATATCGCCATGCTGCAAACCAGCATTGAGTCGATGAATAAGACGCTGGCCTCGATGCGCGAGCAGACTCTAGGACTGAACAAAGCCCGGGAACAATTGACCGCGGAGACAGTGGGGCTGAAGACGCAGGTCGACACTCTCACCGCGCAAGCCCAGAGCATGCAGACGTCGCTGGCGGAGAAAGAAAAAACCATCTCTGCGCTCGACACTGAAAAGAAAGAATTGTCCGGGCTGCGGGACAAGCTGGCGGCTGAAGTGCAGGAATTGAATCGCAAAGTGGCGGATCTAATGCAGACGAGCGTGCAGCAGCAGAATTCTTTGAAGGTATTTGGCGAGGACAAGCTGGTGTTGAAGCGGGCCAACGACGACTTGGTATTGGAGTTGGGTGAGATGACCAAACGGTTGACTCAGCTCAGTGAGGAGAACCAGACACAGGCGCAGCGGATTGTGCAGTTGGCGGACGAGCGCACGGCCCTCGCTGAAGAGCGTTCTTCCCTGCTCCTTTCCAACGAGCAGCTGGCCCAGCGCTTGGAAGCGATGGGAGTCCAACTGAGCACGCTGGAAGGACGGTTTAATGCCTTGCAGGGTGGCGATTTGAGCCAGCCTGGGGTCACGAATACGCCGGGTGCCCCGAGTGGTATCCTTCCTTGATCTGAATTTTAGAAGACTGCCCTATCCTGCTCCGAGTGTCCCAGACTGCCATTTCCCCAACCCGCGCCCAAGATTTCCCTGAGTGGTATCAGCAAATCATCCGCGCGGCTGACTTAGCCGAGAATTCAGAAGTTCGCGGCTGCATGGTGATTAAGCCATGGGGTTACGGGCTGTGGGAGAATATCCAGCGTCAGCTGGACCGTCTGTTTAAGGAGACGGGCCATAAGAATGCGTATTTCCCGCTGTTTATTCCGCTGAGTTATCTCGAGAAGGAAGCGGCGCATGTCGAAGGTTTCGCCAAGGAATGTGCGGTGGTGACCCACCATCGTCTGGAGGCTGGACCGGACGGAAAGTTGCGGCCGGCGCCTTCGGCGCTGCTGGCGGAGCCGCTGGTGGTGCGGCCGACGTCGGAGACGATTATTGGCGCGGCCTATGCCCGCTGGGTGCAGAGTTATCGTGATCTGCCCATTTTGATCAATCAATGGGCCAATGTCGTCCGTTGGGAGATGCGTCCGCGCCTGTTTTTGCGGACGGCAGAATTTCTCTGGCAGGAAGGCCATACGGCCCACGAGACCGAGCAAGAAGCCATTGCTGAAACGGAGAAGATGCTGGGTGTGTATGAAGCTTTTGTCCGCGAGCATCTGGCTATTCCGGTTTTAACGGGCGAGAAGACGGCCAATGAGAGGTTTCCGGGCGCGGTGAGCACCCTTTGCATCGAGGCCATGGTCCAAGATCGTAAGGCGATCCAAGCGGGCACCAGTCATTTTCTGGGTCAGAATTTTGCCAAGGCGTCCGGTATTGAGTTTACCGGCCGCGACGGGGTCAAGCAGCATGCTTGGACCACGAGTTGGGGAGTGAGTACCCGCCTCATTGGCACGTTGCTAATGGCGCATTCTGATGATGACGGGGTGGTACTGCCACCGCGTGTGGCCCCCACGCAGATTGTCATTCTACCGGTCACCCCCAAGCCCGAGACTCGCGACGCCGTACTGGCGGCAGCGCACCAGCTGGCCGCCGATCTCCGGGCCCAGCGAGCCTGGGACGAACGCCTAACGGTGGACGTCGATACGCGGGATCTGCCCGGCGGTACCAAAAATTGGGAATGGATCAAAAAAGGCGTGCCCTTGCGCGTCGAGATCGGCCCGCGGGATCTAGAGAAAGGTACCGTGGCCGTGGCGCGGCGGGATGCCGGAGTGAAAGAAAAATCATTTCCAACCATGGCGGAATTCACCGCCGGAGCAGTCGGGTTGCTGGAGGAAATCCAAGCGGGACTGCTCGCCAAAGCGACCGCCTTCCGCGACGCCCACATGGTGCGGATCGACTCCGCGGACGACTTCCGCGCCTTCTTCGCCGACAAAGCTGCTGCTGAATCCGCAGACAAAGCTGCTGGTGGATTCGCGCTCGTGCATTGGGCCGGTACCGGAGACGATGAAAACCGTCTTCGTGAAGAGCTCAAAGTCACCATTCGCTGCGTGCCTTTCGGAGACGAATTTGCCGAAGAGGGCCCGTGCTTCCTCACCGGACAGCCCAGCCACCGCCGCGTCGTTTTCGCCAAAAGTTATTGATCGGCCTGTGCTGGAGTGCGCGGAGCCCGGTCTTGAATCCGCCAGGTTGGTCCGGCGTCACGCCGCCCGCGGAATCTCCGCGGCCCCGCGTCCTCGCGAGCTCATGAGGTGATATGCCCCTCCGGGACACGCCATGCCGAACTTTGGGTTAGATCCGTCGATTGTCTGCACCGAGGAAAGTGTCAATAATTTTCTCCTGACCCCTTTTTGGCGCGGGCTTGCTCTGGGGTTGTTTCCGGCTTATGACAGGGGATGAATTCTATCCAGGCGGGACTGACTGATGCGATCAAAGATGCCATGCGGGCGAAGGACACGGTGGCGTTGACGGCGCTGCGCGCCTTGAAGTCGGCCTTTTTGGTGATGGAGACGGCGCCGGGCGCGGCTGGTGGGATTGCTGAGACGGAGGCTGTCGCGGTCGTACGCAAGCAAATCAAGCAGCGCGAGGATTCTATCGTCCAGTTTGAGCAGGCCGGGCGCACGGAACTGGCGGACAAGGAGAAAGCCGAGATAGCTGTGTTGGAGAGGTTTCTTCCCAAAGCCTTGAGTGCTGAGGAGATTGAGGCTCTCGTCTCGGCGGCTCTGGCGGAAACTGGAGCTACCACCAAAGCGCAGATGGGCGCGGTGATGAAACTTGTCTCTGAACGCGCGGCCGGTCAGGCGGACGGCAAGACGCTGTCTCAAGCTGTGATGTCACGGCTCAGCTGAGCACGCTGCCCATACCGACCTCGCGCCCTCCGCATTGAGGGTCAAGGTTTAGCGGCTTTTCGGCCTGCTTTACGGCTGGGTGGGGTGGCTGGTGCCTGTGCTTCTTGCACTTGAAAGGCCTCTACTTTGAGCAAAAACCGTTTGGGTAGGATGGCCTGAACGAGGGCGTCATTGCCCTCGTATTCAGTGGAAATGATTTTTCCTTCGCGGTGAATGAGGGCCAGTAGATCAGCGCGGGCCATGGGCACCCGCAGCGAGAGACGCACCACCCGGTCGTAGAGCATCTCGTTGAGTCGGGCCATGAGCACGTCCAATCCTTCGCCGGTCTGGGAGGAAATCATGACCGCCTGATCAAAGTGCCGTTCCAACTGGGCGCGCCACGCTGGGTCGGTGATTTTATCGACCTTATTGAGTACGACCAGTGAGCGTTTTTCTCCGGCGCCCAGCTCCTGGAGCACGCTTAAAGTGGTTTCGTAAAAGCGATAGACGCGAGGGTCGGAGGCATCGAGCACATGCAGCAGAAAATCAGCCAGTAGCGCTTCCTCCAGAGTGGCTTTGAACGACTCGACCAAGTCGTGGGGCAGGCGGCGGATGAAGCCAACCGAATCAGTCAGCAACGCCTGCTGCCCGTCAGGCATTTCAAAGCGACGGGTCGTCGTATCAAGCGTTGCAAAGAGCTTGTCTTCAGCCAGGACATCCGCCCCCGTCAACCGGTTCAAGAGCGTCGACTTGCCTGCATTCGTATAGCCGACAATGGCCAGATGGGGTAGCCCGTCTTTGATTCTTTCCTTTCGCTGCGTGGCCCGCTGCTTGCGCACCTCGGCTAGCTCGTCCCGCAACCGCCCAATGCGCTCGCGGGCCAGACGACGGTCGACTTCCAGCTGGGTCTCACCCTCGCCGCGCGCCGCAAATCCGCCGCCCCCCTGACGGTCAAGGTGCCCCCACATCCGCTTGAGCCGTGGGATACTGTAAGCCATACGGGCCAGATCCACCTGCAACCGCGCCTCTCGGCTGCGAGCCCGGCGGTCAAAGATATCAAGAATAATCTCGTGGCGGTCGATGACTGCAATACCGCTGTCCTCCTCCCACGCCCGTTGCTGCATTGGGGAAATCTCGTTATCGAAAATGATGCAATCAGCCTGCAATTCTTTGGCTCGATCGATGATCTCTTTGGCTTTGCCAGTGCCGGTCAGGTAGCGGGCATTCGTTTTTTGGACGCGGGCCGTGATGGTCCCGACAATGCCAATGCCTAGCGTGGAAACGAGCTCGCGGAGCTCGTCGATCAAATCGAGGGCTTCGGCCTCCTCAGCTTTTTCCTGATAAATTCCGACCAGAAGCGCGCGCTGGACGAGGTTGGGGCGTTCACGAACATCAAACATGGAATGATCGATTGTACCCCGTGTTCGGCCTGCCGGATAGCAGGAAAAACCAAGGGGGGATCGATTGAGCGGTTTGATCCGCCGGCGTCAAGCCAGCGGGTGCGCCGGCGACGATTGATTTTATGAGCGGTTTGACGCCCGGTGGCGGCGTTAGGCGATCAGTTCTAGAATGGGCTGGCCGCTTGAAATCATGATGGGGCGGCCTTGGGCGTCTGTGATTTCGCTGCGAGGATCGACCCCCATGAGGTAGTAGATAGTGGCGGCGATGTCGTCGGGGGTGACCGGTGCATCGGCTGGATGGCTGCCGGTTTCGTCGCTGGCGCCGTAGACGAACCCGCGTTTAACGCCGCCACCGGCGAGCAGGACGGTGTAGCAGTGGGGCCAGTGATCGCGGCTGGTATTGGCGTTGATTTTCGGGGTGCGGCCGAATTCGCCCATCCAGACGACGAGGGTTTCGTCGAGCATGCCTCGTTGTTCCAGATCCAGGAGCAGGGTGGGCAGTGTCTGGTCGGTGATGGGCAGGTGGTAGTTCTCGATGATGGGAAACATACGGGTATTGTTAAACCCGTGGGTGTCCCATCCGCCGCCGTCGGTTTTTTGTCCGCCGATGGAGTCGCTGAAATAGCACGTGGTAAAGCGCACACCGCTCTCGGCGAGGCGCCGGGCGAGTAGGCATCCCTGGCCGTAGGTGGTGCGGCCGTACCGATCACGCATCTTCTCTGGTTCGGCGGCGAGATTGAAGGCGTCCCGGATGCGCGGGCTGTTGAGCATGGTGAGCGCCTTTGTGTAATAGTCGTCTAGTCCGCGCGCCTCAGCGCTGAAATCCATTAAGCGTGCTTGACGGTCAATAAGTTGTTGAAGACCGCGGCGGTGGCGCAGGCGGTCGGGGCCCAAGCCCTCGGGTAGGCTGAATTGTGGCAGGTTGAAGCCGGTTTCGTTGGGGTCGGAGGGAATGAACAGGGGGTCGTGCTGTTTGCCGAGAAAGCTGGCGAACTGTCCCGGGGTGGGGGTGCCGTCCGAAATCACATGGGGATACGAGACATACGACGGCATGGCCGCGTCTTGATGGTCGAGCTGGCGGCTGGCGACCGATCCATAACCAGGAAAGAGGTCGATGGACTCACGCAGCCGCTGGTCATCGCTGGGCGGTGCTTTGCCGGTGAGTGCGTAATACCCGGCGGAATTGTGATTTGTCATGGTGTGGTGCACGCTGCGCACCAGAGACACCTTATTCATGATGGCGGCTGTGTGGGGCAGGCGCTCGCTGATCTCAATGTCCGGGCAGGCCGACCGCATCGGCCGGTGGGGGCCCCGCACCCCGTCGTCCGCTGAGGGCTTCATGTCGAAGGTCTCAAGATGGCTGGGACCACCCCATTGAAACAGGAAAATCACGCTGCGGGCGCGCACCGGCGGGCGCAGGCCTCCGTATTGACTAGTGGCCTGTAGGATTTTGGGCAGCGAGACTCCGAGGAGTCCGAGGCTGCCGGTGCGCAGCAGGGCGCGCCGTGTGAAGTGGCGGGAAGTAGAGAACGATGGGCAGGCGAAAGACATGGGGGATTTGAGCGGTGAGCGGACCGGGTCGGGCCGGGTTAGTGGCGCAATAAAAATTCCTTGGCGTTGATCAGGCTCCACGTGATGTCTTCCAACGCGGCGCGGCGGGTGGCGGGGTCGGCTAGCAGCGGACTGAGGGCGGTGGTTTCTTCGGGGGAAGGAGCCCGGCTGAGGGCGGCCCAAAACAGATCCTCCACTGCCTGCGAGGGGGTAATTTCCGGGGCGGTCAGCGCGGTGAGGCGGTTGTCGGGATGGGTGAGCAGTGAGGCCAATCCGGGTCCGCTGGTCAACGTAAAGACTTGGCTCAGCGAGCTCTCGTTGCTGCGTTCGCAGCCGCAAACAGTCGTGCGCGGCGGTTTGCCAAAGTCCTTGAGAAACCGGTCAGCAGTCGCTGTCCGCCCGCCCCGACCTCCTAATTTTACTCCGGGAATGGCGGCCGCCGTCGTGGTGGCCGGGTAATGCGCAAAAACTGGCGCCAGTCCCAGTACCTGATGAACAGCATCAAGAAGCGGTTCCGCCGGCAGCCGGCGCACCACCTGATGCGAGTGGTTGAGCAAGTCATCCCCGTTGGCCGGAAGCGGGGTGCTCGATAGCTGCCACGTCCGAGATTGGCAGATGAGGCGGATCAGGGGCTGAGCTCGCCGTCCGTGCTGGATAAAATAGGCAGTCAGGGCGTCGAGGAGCGCCGGATTCGATGGGGGATTCGTCAGGCGAAAATCATCAATTGGATCGACCAGTCCACTGCCCATCAGGTGCGACCAGATGCGGTTGGTCATGACGCGATCGAAGAGCGGGTGCCCAGGCCGGGTCATCCAGTCCGCCAGCTGGGTCAGAGTGTGGCCCGGGCCGGTTGGTGGGTTGGGCTCACCTAAAAATGCCGGGGCCGGTTCGGCGCCGGTTTTGGGGTGTTTCAGTTTGCGCGGTCCCCCGAGGACCACAATTTGTTCTCCGATGAATTCCAGCTGGTCATTTTCATCGCGGCGGTCATTGCGAAGAACAGTGTAATCGATCTGGTCGAACACGGCGGCGAACTGGTGGTAGTCATTTTGCGTCCAGCGTTCGAACGGGTGATTATGGCATTTGGCGCAACCGAGGCGGGTGCCGAGAAAGACCTGAGCCACGGCTTCGGCGCGCAGCGTGGGTTCGCGCAAGGCGCGGTAAAAATTGGCAGGAGGGTTTTGATAAGTGCTGCCTAGGCCCGAGACGATGTCCCGCGCAAACTGGTCCAGCGGTCTGTCCGTGGCCACGCTCTCGCGGATCCATCGATGAAAGGCCGTGACGCCGGTCACATCGAGAATGCGTTCTTCTACGCGCAGCAAATCGGCCCACTTCAGGGCCCAATGGTCGGCAAATTCCGGGCTCGCGAGCAATGAGTCGATCAGCCGGTCGCGCTTGTCAGGCGTCGGGTCGGCCACAAAATTTTTGGCCTCCGGGCCGCTGGGCAGGCGTCCAGTCAGGTCGAGCCACGCGCGGCGGGCGAAGGTGGCGTCATCGCATGTGGCGGATGGGGGGAGGCGCATCTGCCGGAGTTTGTCCCACACCGCGACATCCACCTCATTGCGCGGGGGAGGGGCCTCCCAGTCGCCCTCGGCCCGGTCGGGAATGAACGCGAGGCGCACCGGGGTCTGCAAATGCTCAAAGCGCGCGACTACGGTGGTTTCACCTGATTTTTGTGCCCGCACTATGCCGCTGGCGCTCACAGTGACCAGTAAATTAGAGGGTT
>CAJBME010000003.1 GCA_903954065.1 uncultured bacterium | reverse complement strand
TCGCATCCGGCCACATGCCAAAAAGACGTTCGGAGAAACGTTCGGCGCCGCGACCGGGGTCAGCGACCCACGGCTACAAAAAATCCGGATACGAAACCGCTGCGCAGGCGGCAAAGCCGCCGCTGTAGCCGGGTACGCCGGCCCCGGTTTCCACAATTGGCCCGGGAGCGCTGACGTCCTCGTCGGCGAGCACGAAACCGGTGATTCGCATCCGGCCACATACCAAAAAGACGTTCGGTGAGGCGTTCGGCGCCGCGACCGGGGTCAGCGACCCACGGCTACAAACGATCCGGATCCGAAACAACCACGCAGGTCACTTTACTTCCCGACGAG
Organism: uncultured bacterium; assembly: GCA_903954065.1. Lineage (GTDB taxonomy): Bacteria > Verrucomicrobiota > Verrucomicrobiia > Verrucomicrobiales > V1-33 > CAJBME01. The sequence goes on along the minus strand of CAJBME010000003.1, from coordinate 5,942 downwards.
GGCAAATCGGACAGTGGCATTTCTAATACTGTGAGGCCCACCACGTTTTCGGACTTATCCGACGAGCGCTTCTTTAATCGCGGCGGTCCCGTAGTCGCGATTGAGCCGGGCGATGGCGTCTGCGGGAATTTCCTTCGGACAGACGGCTGCGCATTCGTATTGATTCGTGCAGTTACCGAAGCCCGCCGCATCCATGGCTCGGACCATGCCGAGAACGCGTCGATCTCGCTCCGGCTGGCCTTGGGGGACAGAATTGAGATGGGTGACCTTGGCGGCCACAAAAAGCATGGCACTGGCATTTTTACAGGCCGCCACACAAGCGCCACAGCCGATGCAGGCCGCCGCAGCGAAAGCGCGGTCCGCCACGTCCTTGGCAATCGGCGTGCCGTTGGCCTCAGGGGCTGAACCTGTTCGAACCGAGATAAAACCGCCGCCCTGAATGATCCGATCGAAAGCGCTCCGATTGACCGCCAAGTCCTTGACCACCGGAAAAGCGCTGGCGCGAAATGGTTCGATGACAATCGTCTGACCTTCTTGGAATTCCCGCATGTGCAGCTGACAGGTGGTGACGCCACCCTTGCCGCCGTGAGGCTTGCCATTGATGGTCAGTGAGCACATGCCGCAAATACCTTCGCGACAGTCGTGGTCAAAGGCAATCGGATCGTCGCCGGATTCAATCAGCCGCTCGTTGACGATGTCCAGCATCTCAAGAAATGAAGCATCGACGGGGATATCCCGAGCTTGATACTCGGCCAAGTGGCCGGGTGCATTCCGGTTCTTTTGACGCCAGACTTTAAGGGTAAGATTCATGCCGCGGTCTCCGAGATGGGTTATTTATAGCTCCGGGTGGAAAAGTGAACTTCCTCGTAGGTGAGCCATTCCTTGTGCAATTGCGGACGGCTGACATCGCCACTGTAGGCCCAGGCCGCGACGTAAGAAAAATCATCATCATCACGCAACGCCTCTCCTTCCGGCGTTTGATGCTCGACCCGAAAGTGACCGCCGCAGCTTTCCTCCCGCTGCAGGGCATCGATACACGTCAACTCGCCAAACTCCAGAAAGTCAGCGACCCGCCCCGCCAGTTCCAGCTGCTGGTTAAATTCCTCGCCGCTGCCTGGCACCATGACATTGGTCCAAAACTCCTCGCGGAGCGCTTTGATCTTCTCAATGGCCTGCAACAAGCCGTCTTTGGTGCGCGCCATGCCACACTCATCCCACATCAACAAGCCCAGCTCACGGTGAAAGCTGGAAACGGTGCGCTTACCTTTGATCGAGAGCAATTTGGAGACCCGCTGGGCGACTTCATCACAGACCGCCGCAAATTGCGGATGAGCCGTCGTCACACTTCCCGGTTTTTGCGTCGCCAAATAGTTAGGCAAGGTGGCAGGCACCACAAAATACCCGTCAGCCAGTCCCTGCATCAACGCCGAGGCGCCCAGACGGTTGGCTCCGTGATCGGAGAAATTCGCTTCCCCCAACACATGCAACCCCTGCACGTTGCTCATCAAATTGTAATCGACCCACAGACCGCCCATCGTGTAATGGACCGCCGGGAAAATCCGCATCGGCTGGGTGTAGGCATTTTCACCCGTGATTTCATGGTAAATCTGGAACAGATTGCCGTACCGCTCACGAATGGCCGCCTCGCCCAACCGCTTGATCGAATCCGCAAAGTCGAGATAGACGCCCAATCCGCCGGGCCCGACTCCCCGCCCTTCATCACAGACTTCTTTGGCCGCCCGCGACGAAATATCGCGCGGGGCCAGATTCCCGAAACTCGGATACTTGCGCTCGAGAAAATAATCACGCGCCTCCTCGGCAATCTCCGCCGCTGGCTTGCCGCAATCTTCTTTCCGCTTCGGCACCCACACCCGTCCGTCATTGCGGAGTGACTCTGACATCAGCGTCAACTTCGATTGAAAGCTGCCGGCCACCGGAATGCAGGTCGGATGAATCTGCGTATAACAAGGGTTGGCAAACAACGCCCCACGCTTGTGGGCCCGCCACGTAGCCGTCACATTGCAGCCCATCGCGTTGGTCGAAAGATAAAAAACATTGCCGTAACCGCCGGTCGCCAACAGCACCGCATCGCCCGCATGAGCTGTCACTTCGCCCGTCACCATGTCGCGAGTCACAATGCCCTTGGCATGACCGTCGACGACCACCAAATCAAGCATCTCTGTCCGCGGAAACATCTTGACCCCACCGGCCGCAATCTCCTTCTCCAATGCCTGATAGGCCCCCAACAACAATTGCTGCCCAGTCTGGCCGGCCGCATAAAAAGTACGGCTCACCTGCGCCCCACCGAAACTCCGGTTGGCCAATAACCCGCCGTACTCGCGCGCAAAGGGCACCCCCTGGGCGACACACTGGTCAATAATATTCACACTGACCTCGGCCAGCCGGTGCACATTCGCCTCCCGAGCCCGGAAATCGCCGCCCTTGATCGTGTCGTAAAACAAACGATGCACCGAATCACCATCGTTTTGATAGTTCTTGGCCGCATTGATCCCACCCTGAGCCGCAATACTGTGGGCCCGGCGCGGACTGTCCTGATAACAAAAACAGGACACCTTGTACCCTTGCTCAGAAAGCGAGGCCGCCGCCGCCGCCCCTGCCAGACCGCTGCCTACCACAATGACGTGGTACTTCCGACGGTTGGCCGGATTGATCAGACGCGCATTCATTTTGTGCCGCGACCACTTGGTGGCCAACGGTCCCGATGGAATGGCAGCGTCCGGTGTGTCGCTCTGACGTGGATTGGAACTCATGGCAAAATCTCGAGGGCAAGGAGGGGGTTATTTCAAGAAGCCCGCCAGCACAGCCACGGGAATGGAGGCAAATCCGCCGCAGATGGCCACCGCAAACAGCCGGCCCACTAATGTATACAACGGACGGGTGCGGGGGGTGGTGAAACCTAACGTCTGGAAAAGACTGGAAACTCCATGACTCAAATGGGACCCCAACAACGTCAGCGCCACGAGATAAAAAAGTGAGTTAAACCAAACCCCAAAGGCCACCACCATCATCTTGTACACATTCATCGACCCGTCAGCCAAACGATAGGCCCCGTTGTCATCGTGAAATCCATGCAGGTTCCCCACCGTAAAATGCAACAGATGGTAAATGATAAAGGCCAAGATGGTCAGACCCGAAAGAACCATCATCCGCGACGACCGCGTCGCCCGTAGCGTCGCATCCGCCACATACTCCTGAGGCCGGGCCGCCCGATTCTGCGCCGCCAAATGAAGGGTCGCCATAATATGAACCCCCACCAACCCTAACAACCCAAGGCGCGGCACCCACAAAAATACCCCCAGTCCATGCAACTTTGCCGCGTACGCATTCAAAGCGTCCGGCCCGCTGAAAATCAAAAGATTCCCCGCTAAATGGCCGAGTAAAAACGCCAGTAACCCCAGCGCGCTCAGCGCCACAATCATCTTCTTCCCAATAGAAGAAGCGTAAAACCGAATCACGGCCAGATAAAGTGCTTTCATCGCAAGGACTGTGCCCACATCAACTGCCGCCAGCTCATCCAGACACAGCCTTCAGCATAAAAATCCCGTGACGATTGTCCATTATTTTTTCTCTTGAATACTCATTCGTTTGGTGATTTGGGCATATTATAAGATTTTCTAATTGGTTTTTTCGTGACGGTGATTTTTTGGATTGCAGGTGGCTCGAACCACATCTTGCGAAATTTTCTGGGTGGTCCTAGGGTTTGCGAATGGACGTATTGTTGGAATTAGAGTCGTTGTTGCGCGAGCGCCGTCGTGTCATTGCCGACCATGACTGGCGCGATCGTGATGCGAACGGGCATCTGACAGCTTTGCGCGAAGTTTCGGAAAAGCTGAGCGTGATCACCGCCTCGTTAGACGGATCGTCTCCGGCGCGTTTGCGGCATTTTCTTGACAACTGCAGTTATGACAAAGCGTTGATGTTCTTGACGGGAGAGACGGCGCCGAGCGGCGCCTGCGGCCAGTGAGCTGAGTGTGCGCGGGGCGCCCTTCTGGCCAGTGTCGTCTTGTTTTTTTAAATTCTCCGGCCCCGGCCGATTTTCTCTTCATTTTCATTTCCGTCATGTCGTCCTGGTTGCTTGATGCCCTTGTTCTTTTCACGTACTTCGCTGTCATCATGGGCATTGGGCTGTCGCAGCGCAGCACCAGTGGCAGCGTGCATGGGTTTGCTCTAGGTGACCGCAACATTGCGTGGTGGGCAGTGTTGGCCTCCATTTTGGCCGCGGAAATCAGCGCCGCCACGTTCCTCGGTGCTCCCGGCGAAGGGTTTGCCAAGCGCAACTGGACGTACGCGCAGCTCGTCTTGGGGACGATCATGGCCCGGGTGCTGGTCTCGATGATCTTCATCCCGGTCTATTACCGTCATGGCGTGACCTCCATTTACGAATACCTCGAAACCCGCTTTGGCGGCCGGACCCGGGTCTTTGCCTCCATGACGTTTATTATCACGCGGGTGCTGGCGATGGGAACGCGTCTTTATGTCTCGGCCATTATTCTTGTACTGGCGATCGAGATGTTCCAGGGGCGCTCGGTCTCGCCGATGGAAAAATTCTGGCTGTATACAGGCGCCGTGGTGGGCGTTTCGGTACTTACGGCGATTTACACGACCATTGGCGGAATCAAGGCGGTCATTTGGACCGATTTCATTCAGGTAGGGGTACTGGTGGCCTCCCTTGGGTTTGCTGTCTGGTACTTACTGGGCCGTATGCCTGATGGATGGGCCACCGTCACCGCGCAAATCAAGCAGCCTCTCTTTTTTGAAACCCTGCTGCCCATCAAAAGTGGTGAGGGTGTGGGCGGGTGGATCCTGCGCGTGTTGCAGGAGGAATACTCGGTCTATACCGCCTTCATCGGCAGCACTTTCGTCACCCTCGCGACTCACGGCATCGATCAGGATACGGTCCAACGCATGCTGACCGCCCGCAACAAACGCCAGAGCATGTTTGCCACCATCATGTCAGGCGTGGTAGATTTGCCCGTGGTCAGCGCCTTCATCCTGATCGGCATTCTCTTAAGCGCCTTTTACTCCCAGAATCCCCCTCCAGACCTCCCCAAGGAAAACCGCGAAATCTTTCCTTATTTCATCCTCCACGAAATGCCTCCCGGTCTGCGCGGTCTGGTCATCGCCGGCGTTTTAGCCACTGCCATGGGCTCGCTCAGCACCGCCCTCAATGCGCTCGCCACCAGCTTCTCCAAAGATTTCCTCTTTCGCGGCCGCGAGGAATCACTGTCCGAACGACGTCGCGTCAAGACCCTGCGGTGGTCCACCGTCTGTTTTGCCGTGCTCATCATCCTCGTCGGCGTCTGGACGGCCTACTACGCGTCCATGCACCCAGAGGTACGCATCATCCCCCTCGTGCTCGGCATCCTCGGCTATACTTTCGGCTCGCTGCTCGGGGTCTTCCTCGTCGCCATCTTCACCCGCAGCCGCGGCCATGACACTGGAAATATCATCGCCATGCTCTGCGGCTTCGCCGCGGTCCTCATCATGAGCATCAAGGAAATTCAACTCGGCATGGGCCTGACTCGCATCGATCAAACCACCGGCCAGCTCGTCCCTGCCCTCATCATCGCCTTCCCTTGGCGCATCACCCTCGGCACCCTCGTCACCATCGCCGTCGCCCTCTGCTTCCGCACTCCCGCCGCCAAACAACAGGAAATGCGCGACGTCATACCAGCCGCCTAAAACCCATGGGGCGGGCCTCCACCCGACGGACAACCGCCTGACCGACCCCGCTTCGTCGCTGTGGTCCACCTACACAAGTATCACCCAGGCCGGGCCAACGGCGGGCGTCCCCGAGGCCCAGGGTGACTACGAGGTGGTGCTACAAGCCAGCGGGGCACAGGAGGCCGCGGGCACAATCACGACTCGGTTCATTCAGGGCGGGATGCCCGACGCCGCGGCCCGCTCCGCTGGCTACGTCT
>CAJBME010000002.1 GCA_903954065.1 uncultured bacterium | reverse complement strand
GCGATTGGGGCCATTGCCAAGGAGAGTGGGGTGCCGCTCATCGTGGACGCCACGTTCTCCACCCCGTATCTAACCAAGCCCTTGGAACATGGGGCCGACATTGTCGTGCATTCTCTGACCAAGTGGTTTGGCGGTCATGGAGCGGGCATTGGCGGCATCGTCATTGACGGCGGCCGGTTTAACTGGGCGGGAGGAAGGCACCCGTTATTTGATCAACCGGATGGCGGCTACCACGGACTGCGTTGGGGCCATGACCTGCCTGAGCCCCTGAAACCGCTGGCCTATATTTTGCGGATGCGCACGGTGCCCTTGCGCAACTTGGGGGCCTGTCTGGCTCCGGACAACGCTTGGTTTCTTCTTCAGGGGATCGAGACGCTGCCGCTACGCATGGAACGCCACTGTGAAAACGCCTTGGCCGTGGCCCGCTGGTTGCAACAACAACCGGGCGTCAGTTGGGTCCGCTTCCCGGGGCTCCCCGACAGCGAAGAATTCGCCCGCAGTCAGAAATACTTGCGCGGCAAAGGAGGCGCCATGGTCGTGTTCGGCATCAAAGGTGGCATGGATGCCGGGCGCACGTTCATCGATTCCCTCAAGCTGGTCTCGCACCTGGCCAATGTCGGCGATGCCAAATCATTGGCCATCCACAGCGCCAGTACCACCCATAGCCAACTCCCAGCCGCCGCCCAGATCGCCGGAGGCATCACCCCCGACCTGATCCGCCTCAGCATCGGCCTCGAACATATCGACGACATCCTCGCCGATCTCCAACAGGCGCTGCAGACCGCCACCGCCTAAAACAGCGGCCGCCCGCACGAAGGCCGCCCACACGGCGGCCTCCCTCCCTCACCCCGACTCATTTCCGGCCTAGCCCGAGAACATCGCGACCATACCGCAGGCTGCGCTCCAGCTCGGCCTGCTGGTAACTGGCGTCTGACATCGCCGCACTGGCTCGGAAGGGCGGGATTTCCTTCCCGCGTTTGGCCAGAGCGAGGAAACGGGCAAAATCAGCCGCCGGCACGCCTTGATAAGGCGCCCAAAACTCGGGTTTTAAGTACTCGAAGGGACGGGCAAACCCGGAAATGATTTCCAAGATCAGCGGGCGCTCGGGGGCAGTGGCCTGCCAGTGGGCCACGTATCGAGGCCAGTCCACCAGCCCCTCACCCATCGCCGTCCATTGAACTTTCGCCCCGGCACCATCCTCCCACACCATGCTGTCGCGGATGCCGCTGCTCAGAATGTGCGGTGCCAGGATCTCGAGGTTGGCCATCGGATCTTCCAGCGCCCACGTCGCGTTGCCGCTGTCAATCGTTGCTCCCACAAAATCTGATCCGGCCGCGTTGATCAGCGTGAGCAGTTCACGCGCCGTCATATCCCCCGCATGGTTCTCCACCGCCAGCATCACCCCAGCATCCAGCGCGCGAGACCGCACTTTTTTCAACACAGCCACCGTGTCAGCAATCCGCGCCTCAATCCCGCCCGGAGTGGAACGGTCTTCGCCAAATCCAAGCACGCACCGCGCCACCTTGCTGCCAGTTCCCTGCGCCACTTTGATCAAGAGCGCCAACAGCTCCTCCGCCGTACCCCATTTGGCATCAAATCGCGTCGACGTCGGACACACCGCCAGCGTCCCAACATGCAACTCAATGCCGGCATCCCGAGCCATCTGGCCCACGGTGGCCAGGTGCGCGGGCGAATGATCCTCGTAAACATCCAGATCCGAAAGCAGCAAAGCATCAACCTTCTGGCTGGCCGCATAGGTGATAAATTGGGGTGCTTTCCACCCGAGGGCGCGCAGCGAAAAGTTGTCGAATCCAAATTTAAGCCGCGGGGCGGCCGCAGATGTGGATGCGGGGGCGGATGGTTTTGGCTGTGCGGTCAAGGTGGTAGTCATGGCGGCGGGGGCGGCGGCGGCCATGCTGGCAGCCTGGATGAATCGGCGACGGGTGGTGACGTTCATAGGTGAAAAAGTATGGTGGCGCAGACTGTCCGCTGAAAGAAGCGAAAAATATCGACGTTCTTGTCAGCGCCGCGGTCGTCCCGCGGCCGGGAGGTTTCTGCTTTCGCCGGGCTCTCGTTGTGATACTCTCTTCATTGCGCATGTTTCCTCTTTGCCATCCATCCCCGGGCCTTGGCGCCGTTCTGGCTCTGCTGGTGGTTTCATCCTGTCCGGTGAGCCCGCTCCACGCTCAAGCCCGGACTTCGGCACAACCCAGAACCCTCCCCGCCCCCGCCCCTGCCAGGCCGCTGCCCGCGGAAATCAAAACCTTGCCCGCCATACCGCTGCCCATAGAGATTGAGCCCGTCGAGCCGGCTCCCGACACCCCCGAGGACCCCAGCCCAGCCACCACCTCCCCCGGCGAAGAACCGCCCGCCCCCATCCCCTCACCCCCATCCAGTCCGGATGAAATCCAACCCGTGACTCCCGCGGGCCCTGTCGGAGACCCAGAAGAAGAAGAAATCCCCGAAGGTCGCCCCGTGCCCATGGACGCCGCGTCCATCATCCCCCGCGAGGAAATCATCCCCGAAGGCAAACCCGTCACCTACCTACCTCCCCCAACCCCCACCACCACTCCTCCCTCCCCGGAATCGTCGCTGCAGGCGTCGATGCGCACCCAGGCCGACGCCCGCACGCTCTACGTCACCCTGCCCCCGCCCCGAGGATTGATCGTCGACCGCAACGGACAGCCGCTGGCCCAAAACATCCTCGCCTCCTACGCAGGCATCCAATTTCCCGAAGGACCACCCCTCAAACCCGCCGACGCCCTCGCCTACGCCAAACAACGCATCGCCGTCGCCGTCAAAGTCCTCGGTCAACCATGGGACGTCAAAGACGAAGACATCCTCAAACACTACGAAAATCGACGGTGGCTGCCGCTGCTCAATGAACGCGTCCTGAAACAACCACCCCCCGCCGATCAAAAAAACCGCCTGCTCGCCGGCACTATCCTTCACCCCGCCTACCTGCGCAACTACCCCAACGGCCGCGCCGCTTGTCACCTGCTCGGATCAGTCGGCAAGGTGCGCCCGATGTCCACCGGTCCGCTCGACCCCAAAGATCCATTTTATCCAGAGCTGACGGGACGGGACGGATTGGAGGTCGCCTATGAAGAACAACTGAAGGGCAAGGCCGGTCAGATGAACATGCTCTTTGATGGCAAAGGCCGCAAAATCAGCGAAGAATTCACGCAAAGCCCGGTACCTGGCCAAACGCTCGTCACCACTCTCGACCTCGACTACCAGTTAATTTGCGAAGATGTGCTCAGCTCCAAGGTGAAGCGCGGGGCCTTTGTCATCATGGATGTTGAGAGCGGTGATATCTTGACCATGGCGTCGTGGCCGATGTTTGACCCAAATTCATTTGTGCCCTCGATCAGTCAGGACGACTACACCGCCTTGATTAAAAACAAGGACAAGCCGTTGGTGGGGAGAGCCTTTCAGGGAACGTATCCGCCGGCCTCCACCTTCAAGGTTGTGACGGCCCTCGCCGGACTGGACGGAGAAAAGTTCGACGAAAACAGCGTGTTTAATTGCAGTTCCTCGCTCCGGCTGGGCAAACACTTCCTGCGCAATGCTTTTAAGACGGACTATGGTTCGATCGGACTGACTCAGGCCATGAAAATCTCATGCAACTCCTGGTTCGCCCGCGCCGGCATGGCCACCCGGCTCGGGTACGGCGAACGCACCGGACTGCCCATCCGCGGCGAAGCCGTCGGTCACGTCGCCAGCGACGACTGGATGATGGTCACCCACGGCCGCAAAATCCTCCCCGGAGATCTGGCTAACATGTCCATCGGTCAGGGAGCCCTCACCGCCACCCCGCTGCAAGTGGCCCGCGCCATGGCCGCCATCGCCAATGGCCAGTTCACTCCACAAGCCCGGCTGGTCAGCCAGGTTCAGGATCTGGACAACAAAGTCATCGAAGCCTTTCCGCCCTCTCAGCGCAATGATCTGAACATCAGCCAGAAAAACATTAAGGCGGTGCACAAAGGCATGAGTGCGGTCGTCAACGACGGCGGCGGCACCGGCCGCGCCGCCGCCTGCCGCTACGTCACCGTAGCCGGCAAAACCGGTACCGCCCAGTGGGGGCCAGACCGCAACATGGCCTGGTTCGCCGGATTCCTCCCAGCCGACAATCCGCAATACGCGTTCGCCGCCATCTACGAAGGCGACATCGGCGAAAGCAGCATCTCCGGCGGAGGCAAGGTCGCCCCCATGGTCAAAACCGTCTTCGACCGCATCTATAAGATGAAAAAAGACCGGGATGAACCGTTTTATAAACGCGACAACCTTCTGGCCCAAACCGACCCGGAAAAAACAGAAGGCGACAACGAAAAAGAAGGTGCCTCCGAGGAGACGAGTGACGGAGAAAATACGGACGCCGACTCAACCGACGACGCCGAACCGAGCCAGTCCAGCCAGAAACCCCGCTCCGACACGGCTACCACCGCTACCAGCGGAGCCACCCCAGATCAGCCCGCTGACGCCGCCGCCGAGAAACCAGCACGAGGGTTTTTAAAACGCCTCTTCAGCCGCGAATAACCCCCAGCACGTTGCCGCGCGCGCGCATCGCCGTCTCACCCGGACGTCCGGCCACCCTAGAACTCGAAACAAGGCACCGGTTGCAACCACTCCCGCCCTCTGCCATCTCTCCCCTACCAATTCCATGACTCAAGCACCTGTTAAAATCGGCATCATCGGAGGCGGCCTGATGGGCCGCGAAATGGCCAGCGCCTTTGCCCGCTGGTGCGCCCTCGAGGAAATCGGCGTCACCCCAGTCCTCACCGCCGTAGCCGACCTCAGCGAGCCAGTCCTGGCATGGTTCGACCGCATCCCCACCGTGCACCTTAAAACGCGCGACTATCGTGAATTGCTGGCCTCCAGCGAGGTCGACGTCGTCTACGTCGCCCTGCCCCACCACCTGCACGCCCCGGTCTACACCGAAGTCCTCCGCGCCGGCAAAGACCTCTTTGCCGAAAAACCATTTGGCATCGACCTCGCCGCCGCCGAATCCATCGTGAGCGTCATCACCGAAACCGGTCGCTTCTGCCGATGCAGCTCGGAATTCCCGTTCCTGCCAGGGGCCCAACGCGCCCTGGAACTAGCGAGAAACGGCGACCTCGGCCGCGTGCTGGAAATCCGCTCCGGATTTCATCACAGCAGCGACCTCGACTCAAACAAACCAGCCAACTGGAAACGCCTGAGCCACACGTGCGGCGAAATTGGCGTCATGGGCGACCTCGGCATGCACGCACTGCATCTGCCGCTGCGCCTCGGATGGAAACCCACCACCGTTTACGCCCAGCTGCAAAAAGGTGTGGCCGAAAGACCCAATCCCGACGGAACTACCACCGCCTGTGATACTTGGGATAATGCCGCTCTCCACACGTGGACCGAAGCCCGCGGCCATCGCGCCCCGATGACGCTGGAAATGAAACGCCTCTCCCCCGGCTCCACCAATTCTTGGTTCTTTGAGGTCCTCGGCACCGACGGCGGCGTTCGCTTCAATACCAGCGATCCCAAAGCCCTCTGGGTCTTCCGCCGCGACAAAGAACAATGGTGGCAACGCACCGATCTCGGTTTCGGCATGCCCTTCAAAACCATCACCGGCGGCATCTTCGAACCAGGATTTCCCGATATCATGCAACAAATGTGGGCCGCCTTCCTGCTCGAACGCGCCGGCCAGCTGCAAGGACGCTTCGGGTGCGTCACCCCAGAAGAAGCCCTCGCCAGTCACCAACTCTTCGCCGCCGCCCTCCGCTCGGAAGCCAGTCACTCCGTGGAAAGAGTCAACTGACCACGCCCCCCCCTCCCAGCCAACGCCCTCCCCTCGAAAGCCGGCAGGGCACCAGCCCCGCCTCGGGTCCGCGACCACAGCTCACGGCCGCGGCCGGCGCGCCAGAAAATGGGCCTTCAGCCCGGCCGCCACGCCCCCGGCATATTCCCGGTACAGGCTTGGGCGCTGCTTTCCCGCTACCAGTTTTTCCCCCTCATAGTCACCGGCCGCCACCCGCTCGTAAACCTCCCGGGAATTCATCACATAAGGTTCCGTAAAAACGACCGGACACTGATAAAGTCGGTTAGCCATCAAATTCCGAGCCCAGACGTAGGGGTTGTCGGCCAGCGGGCGGTGCGCATTTCCCGCCATCGACCCAGCCCCATAATCATACGGAGGCAGTCCAGTGGCCGCAGCAAGAGCCTTCGACACCGCGTCCGCCAGCTGCAACTCCTCGCGGTCACTGCGCTGCAATACCCGCTCCAGCATTTCATAACGAACGTCGTCCATCGCCATCTCCCCTGCCGCATAATGACCATTCACAATCACATGCAGATGGTTCGACTCCACAAAAGTCACCCGGCCCGGATCCCCCCACGGCTCCGCATTAAAATGCAGACACACCAGCACATCCGGCTGCAACCGCTCGTTGACGAGTTCCGCCCGCGCCCGGATCTCCGCTCGACGATAAAAGAATAGCTCGGCCTCCCGGGTTGTGGCCGTGGTCGACTCATAGTCCCCTGGCCGGGCCGCCGTCACCGGCTCAGCCCGTTCGCGCACCAGCGAAACCACGGCCCCGAGAGCCTCGAGTGCAGGCTTTAACAGCTGAGCCGTCAACAACGTCATCTCTCCTTCCATTACCGCCGTTGCTTCATTCTGAGGCTGATACCACCGCTCCTCCATGCGAGCCCACGCGCCGCCAATATGCCCGGGATCCAACACCACCTTCACCCCCTCCAACGGACGCCCGTCCGGATCCGACGACACCGGCAAATCCTCAGCCTCCCGCCAATAACGCACCGGCTCCCGACCGCCCGCCACACCCAAAGTCAACCGCTCCCCTCCAGCCTCCGCCGACCACTTCACAATCTCCACCTCCCCCGCACCACCAGCCCGCTCATCCCCGACCTTCAGCCACTCCTCCCAATCCGCCGTGCCATCACCATAAATACGAGTCATCGATTCACGCACCTCCGCCGCCGTCAATACATCAGCCAACCGCTCCAAACGCCCCCACCCCGGCTCCGGCGCCAACGAAGATAATGTCATCACCGGCCCCCGACCCGCACCCGCAGCTCCCGACCAACCCTCCGGCGCCGCCTCCGGACGCTGAAACAAAACATAATACAGCAAGGCCCCGCCCGAAAGCAGCAGCATCCCCACCGCCGCCACCAACGGCCATTGTTCAAGTCGTCGTCCCTTCATGCGCGTAGGACTTTACAGTGCGTGATTTTCCGCAAGGTTGGTACTCTCATGATGGAGGAATCAGCTGCGGTAGAACCGCTGCGCATTTTATTTTTAGGCGACATCTTCGGCGAACCCGGGCGCAAAGCGGTTATCGAACTGCTTCCGGTCTTGCGGGAGAGGTTTCAGATCGATTTCACAATCGTCAACGGGGAAAACTCCGCGGGCGGCCGCGGCATCACACCCAAAATTGCCATTAGTCTCTTGCGAGCCGGGGTGACAGTGATCACGCTTGGTGACCATGCTTGGGACCAGGCGGACATTACGGAGTTCATGCCCACCGAGCCGCGCTTGCTCCGGCCGGTCAACTACCCATCGGGCGCACCGGGCCAGGGATGGATTGTGCTCGACACGCCCAAAGGTCCGGTCGGGGTACTCAATGTTCAAGGCCGCGTCTTTATGGGACAGGCGCTCGACAACCCATTTCTCGCCGCTCAAGCTGCGGTGGAGGAAATGCGCAAGGAAACCAAGGTGATTTTTGTCGATTTCCATGCCGAGGCGACCAGTGAAAAAATCGGTTTCGGCCGCAGTCTGGATGGGCAGGTCAGCGCCGTCGTTGGCACGCACACCCATGTGCAAACGGCTGACAACATGGTGTTTCCGGGTGGCACTGCCTACCTCACGGATGCGGGCATGTGCGGCCCTCTGCACTCGGTGATCGGCAGTGAAATCGCCCCGGTCGTCCAACGGTTTCGCACCAATCTACCCACTCGCAACCACGTGGCCCGAGGCGATGTGCGCGTCAGCGGCTGCATGATTGAAATCGACCCGTCCACCGGCCGCGCCCTGCGCATCGAACGCATTGCCGAAATCGTCAGCGTTCCCTCATGAGCGCTCCCTCCCCGCCCAAGCCGTCCTCCGGCGGCCATGAGCTGCTCGACAGCGGAGGATTTCAAAAACTCGAACGCTTTGGCGACGTCACGCTGGCCCGCCCGTGCGCGCAGGCCGTCTGGAAACCACGGCTTCCGGAAACAGTCTGGCGCAAAGCCACCGCTAGCTTCTTCCGCGAAGGGCAAAAAACACGATGGACCGGACGGGAAAAACTGCCCGCCACTTGGAACATCACCGTGGATGGCATCGTCTTTCGCCTCAGCTCCACGGACTTCGGCCACCTCGGGATTTTTCCCGAACAACGCGACCAGTGGAACTTGATCCGCTCCCGGTGCTCAGACTTCGCCACCCGCCATGCGCGCCCCGCCCGGGTCATTAATTTGTTCGCCTACTCAGGCGGCAGCACCCTCGCCGCCGCCCACGGAGGCGCCGAAGTCTGCCATGTCGACGCCTCCAAAGGCATGGTCGAGTGGGCCCGTGAAAATGCCGTCCTCAACCAGCTGCAATCGGCCCCCATCCGTTGGATCGTCGATGACGTCAGCAAATTCCTCGATCGCGAGCGGCGGCGGGGCCGGCAGTATGATGGTTTTATTCTTGATCCTCCCAGCTACGGGCGGGGTGCCAGCGGCGAGATATTTAAAATCGAAACAGACCTGCCGCTATTATTGCGGGCCATCCGCCAGCTGATGTCAGACACCCCACTGGGCATCATGCTTTCGTGTCATACTCCGGAGCTGACCCCGATTGCGCTAGCCCATGTCCTGGGTCAGGAGATGGAAGGAGTGAGAGGTGGCCGTCTGGAGCACGGGGAAATGCTACTGCGCGGCCCCAGCGACCCCGTCCTCCCTGTCCCCAGCGGCAGTTTTGCCCGCTGGATGGCCGTCTGAGGCTGAGGGGGGCTTTTGAAGGACCCGGAACCCGAACATCGGCTCCCAGCCCGATGCGGGAGAATCGATCCAGCAGACGCATGGTATATCGATTCGCCAGAAACCCCTCCCAAAGCGAGCTTAAATGAGGAACATCAAAAAATTGCGCTTTCACCGTCCTGGCGCCTATCATCACCGGATGCACTCATCCACCGCTCGCACCCGCCGATCGTTTTTCCAAGGATCGGCCGCCACCCTCGCCGCCGCCAGCCTCTCCCATCGCGTCCAAGCCGCCGACGCTGCCTCTGGACTGAAAGGCCGTATCAACCATTCAGTCTGCCAATGGTGTTACGAAGGCATCGCGCTCGAAGACCTCTGCCGCGCCAGCAAAGAAATGGGGCTGTCGTCGATCGACCTCGTCGGCATCAATGACTTTCCCACCCTGAAAAAATTTGATCTGACCTGCGCCATGGTCGGCGGCATCAGCATCAAAGGCCCCGGAGACACCAAACTCGGCGGCATCGAAAAAGGCTTTAACCGCCGCGAATATCACGAGGCTCTGGCCTCCGGACTGGAACGCCACATCAAAGAAACCGCCAACTTCGGCGCCCAACATGTCATCGTCTTCTCCGGCAATCGCGACGGCCTAAGCGATGATGAGGGCCTCAAAATATGCGCCGAAGGCATCAAAAAAGCCCTGCCCTTCGCGGAAAAACACGGGGTCACCCTGGTCATGGAATTGCTCAATAGCCGCGTAAACCACCCTGATTACCAATGTGATACCAGCGCCTGGGGCGTGGAACTCTGCAAGGCCGTCAGCTCGGAAAATTTCAAGCTCCTCTACGATATCTACCACATGCAAATCATGGAAGGCGATATCATCGCCACCATCAAACGCGATCACGCTTACTTCGCTCACTACCACACCGGCGGCGTGCCAGGACGCCATGAAATCGACGAATCCCAAGAGCTCAACTATCCAGCCATCATGAAAGCGATCGTCGACACCGGATTCAAAGGCCACGTGGCCCAAGAATTCATCCCTGCCAAACCCGACAAACTCGCCTCCCTCCAGCAGGCCGTCCGCCTGTGCGACGTATAACCCGCAACCGGGTTACTTCGCCGCCAGGTCCAGAAAAACGATCGCTGAAGGATTCCCCACCGGGGTGTACTGACCGGTAAAAGTCAGTCGCCCGCTGGCCGCATCCACCCGAAACGACGTAATCGCATCCGCCCGCTGGTTGCAGGAATACAAAAACCGACCCGAGGGATCAAAATTAAAACTCCGCGGGTAATTCCCGCGCGTCCATTCCTCGCCCACCCAGGTCAGGCGGCCGTCCTCCTCAATGGCAAAAATGGAAATACTGTCGTGCAGCCGGTTGCCCGCATACACGAAGCGCCCGTCGCCCGACACTAGAATGCCTGAACAAAAATTGCTGCCGGCATAGCCGGGCGGCAGACTGGACACCGTTTGCCGGGAGCTGAGACGGCCAGTGGCGGCTTCATAGTCGAAAAGAACCACCGTCGACCCTTCCTCCTGCAGCGAATACAACCACCGACCATTCGGATGGAAATGGAAATGGCGCGGCCCATCGCCTGGAGGCAGCGCCACGGCCGCCGGATCGTTGGGCGCCAGCACCCCACGCTCCGCATCAAATTTCCAGAGAAAAAGCCGGTCCAGCCCCAAGTCTGAATGAATGACGAATTTTCCGGACGCATCGGCTTCGATCATGTGCGCATGAGTCCGATCGTGTCCACTAAAGGCAAAACTCCCAGGAGGCGCATTCGTCGCCCGGGTCGGCCCCACCGTCCCGGCATCAATTTTGACATCCGTGGCCTCCGCCAGCCGGCCATCAGGCAAAATCAGCAAGACCGCCACCGATCCGCCAAAATAATTGGCCACCAGCAGAAACCGTCCTGAGGGATGGATACTGACATGCGTCGGCCCCGCTCCGCCTGAACGCACAGTGTTCAACAACCGCAGTTTCCCGTCCGCACGGTCAATGGCCAACGCAGTGACCGTCCCTTCGTTTTCACCACCCACCCGGTCCGTCTCATTCGCTGAATACACCACCGTTCCAGCCGCATTGACCACCAGATCACTCGGACTCGTCCCCTGCTCGTACACACCGCACGCCGACAACGCCCCCGTCAAACGGTCCACCTGAAACAAATGAATGCCCCGACCATTCCCAGGAGGCAAATCCACCTGCGTCGGCAATACATCACGTAAAGGCGAACTAAAGGTGCCGACATACGCCATCAACGGTGCCTCCGCCGACTGTCCACGCACCTGCGGAAACATCATCCCCACCACCATCGCCACCGCAGAAAGCCACACCCGTAAACTCCCGGAAAATCCAAGGCCTCGCTTCAGAAAAATAAACAACATAACAGAAAAATGAAAATTTCGCGCCATGTCCGTCTCAAAATGAAAATGATCGTCGCGAAGAACCAGTGGCTGTCATCATACCCACAAACGCCAGCAAAATGCACTCCGAAAATTCCGCCGCGCTCATAAATAACCCCCGCGCGCCAACTCACCCTGCCCCAGACGCTACCGGCAAAACAAGGACGCCGGCAACCAGCGGCTCCGGCGCCAATACCCTGCCCCGCACGAAGCGGGGCGCTGGAGTTTGGCCAATTGCCCCAACGCGGCAACGCCTACCACATACATCACCGCCCGCGGAATTCATTTCCTCAAGTTCTCGTCGAACCAATCCGCGAATTGCCTCACGTCCCACACCATGGTCAGCCAGCCATGGCTGCCTCCCGGATGGATGATAAGTTCGACCCGGCAGCCCAGTTCCTTGGCACGGACCTGAAAACGTTGGGATTGATCCAAGGGCACCAAGGTGTCGGCGTCGCCGTGAAAGATCAGGGTCGGGGGCATTTCATGGCGGGCCATTATTTCGCCACCGTTTTTGCTGGCTCGGGATCATCCGCCGCTTCGAAGAACCCGATGAACATCTCGTCCCAGCTTTGTTCGCCGAAGACGACGCGTTTGCCGGGAGCGGGGTTGGCGGGATTAAGCGCCGAATTGTCAAACGCGCCCGACACCATCAGCCAGGAACCGGCCGGCACGTGACGCGGTTGCTCGAGGTAATAACTGAGCTGCCACTGGAAATCATAACGCGGCACGTGCAGCAGGGTCTCGCGTTTGCCGTCCGGGAGCAGGAGTTCGTAGCGCATCCATTTCCCCCGGAAGTGCATGTGAGGAAAGAGGCCGTAGATGGTGGCAGGTTTAGTGAAGGCGTAGGTGGCGGTGTGCCGGGCCTCGGCGGCCCCGGGCGGGATGTTCAGATTG
>CAJBME010000001.1 GCA_903954065.1 uncultured bacterium | reverse complement strand
TGCGGTTTCGGAGCCGTGTCTTGAGGGTTGGGGCCTGGGGGCCAGTTGTGGAAACCGGGGCCAGCGTACCCGGCTACAGTGGCGGCGCCGAACGCCCCTCCGAACGTCTTTTTCGCAGGGGACCGGATGCGAAAAAGCGGTTTCGGAGCCGTGTCTTGAGGGATGTGGCCCGAGGGCCAAGTGTGGAAACCGGGGCCAGCGTACCCGGCTACAGTGGCGCCGCACGCCTCACCGAACGTCTCTCCGACGGAGAGCGTGCTGCTCAGGACGAGGCCGCGGGTGGACGGTGGCGGGCATGACGGACCATCGCTTCGTCGTAAAACCCCTCGAGTTTGGCAATCTGGGCGGTGTGCTCGAAATTTTCCCGCATGTCGGCCGCGGCGGCGCGGCCCATCGTTTCCCAGAGTTCTGGCGTGGAGACGAGCTGATCGAGACTGGCCACGAGGCCGTTTTCGTCGCGTTCGGGCACCAATATTCCGGTCTTTTGCTGACGAACGGCTTCGGGGATACCGCCATGCAAAGTGGCGACCACGGGCAGACCGGTGGCCATGGCTTCGAGCATGGAATTGGGAATCCCTTCCTGATTTTGATCGGCTGTCATCTGGCTTGGATGCACGAAGACATGGGCTTGATGATAGAGGTCGCGCAGGCCGTCCTGATTAAGAAACCCGGTGAACGTCACTTGCGAGCCGATGTTGAGTTCGCTGACGAGGTGATCGAGCGCGGCTCGCAGCGGTCCTTCACCGGCGATGGTAAAGCGGGCCTGCGGACGAGTGGCCGCGAAGCGGGCGAACGTGCGGAGAGCGACCTCGAGGCCTTTTTTCTCGATCAGGCGGCAGGCTTGCACGAGGTGCCAAGCCTCGCCGACTGGACGCGGGCGGTCGCGGAAAGGAAACGCTTCGAGGGGGATACCGGTGCGATTGAGGCGCACTTTTTCGGGATCGGCGCCGAGGGCGACCACGCGTTCCCGCAGCGATTCCGATCTGACGAGGACCAGCGAGATTTCCTGAAGCAGGGCGCGCAGACTGGCCTCATAGCCCGGGCGGTCGGCGCGGGTTTGCACGTCCATGCCATGAAAACTGACCACCGCGGGCCGGGGCCAGCGCCGCAAAAACGGCAGCAGATGGACCCCGGTGTGACCGAAATAAACATGCAACAGGTCGGCTTGATGGGCCGCCAGCACTCCCGCCAGTGCGCCGTACTCGCCACGGTACACGATTGGAGGTTCGTGCCGCACGTATTTCAGCCATGCTCGCCGGAGGAAATTCGAGCGCACGGCCGGCGGAATGATGGTTTTATTAAACGGAAATCGTTCAGCCTCAAGCCTTTCCTTGCAAATGACAAATGTCTCCCACCGGCGCAGACCGGTGACTTGCCGGTAGATGTGCAGCATCTCGGGCTTGAGGAAGGTGGTGCAATAACTGGCGACGCGAGGCACGGTAAAATGAGGCCGGTCGACCATTCCGTCCAGCCATGAAGGAGCGCACCTTATCGCCGCCGCTCCGGCCGTCAATCCATCAGCACTTCGCTGACCAGCGCCACTAATTCAGCCGGATCATACGGCTTGGGCAGCACCGCCTTGAAACCGAAATCCATATACCGCGACATAACGGCATCATCGGAATAACCGCTGGAAACAATAGCCCGTACTTCCGGGTGAATGGCCCGAAGTTGCTCCATCGTCTCCCGCCCGCCCTGACCACACGGAATGCTGAGATCGAGAATAACCAAGTCGAACGGCATCTTTTTTTCCAATTCTTCGCGATACCGCTGCACGGTGGAAGCCCCGTCGGTGGTTGTTTCCACCACAAATCCGCGCGACGACAAATTGGCAAAAACGAGCTGGCGGATAAGTGGTTCGTCTTCAAGGACAAGAATCCGCGACGTCTGACTGGAGGCCGCCGAATGGGAGCGAGCCGCCGCCACCGCTGCCGCGCCGGGCACCACCACCCCCGGAAGATGCACCGCCACTACCGTCTGCCCAGGCTGCGACCGCACCTCAATGCGACCGCCATGCCCGCGGACAATACTCTCACACACCGTGAGCCCAAGACCGCTCGCATTGTCGTCGGCCCGAGTCGTAAAATAGGGCTCAAAAATACGCGCCACATTCTCCGAAGGAATCCCCCGGCCATTGTCAATCACTTCAAATGTCGCCGCGGCCTCGCCAGCGCGTCGATCGACAAAAACTCGCAACATAATATCCCCCGCCCGGCCCCGCGGAATCGACTGCTCCGCATTGCGCATCAAATTGTACAACAACCGACGGATCTGCGCCGGATCCCACTCGGCCTCCCCTAGATCTGGCCCCAAAACGACCCGCAAAACCGATCCTTCCGCCGGCTGGTGCGCCGCCACACACTCGCCAATCCATGAGGCAATATCAATCCGGCGCCGCACCGGCGCCCCGCCCCGCGCAAAGGTCAGTAAGTTTTGCACCAGCCCCTGCGCCTGATGCGCGGCCTGCCGGGCATGCTCCAGCTCACTCCGCTCAGGCGATCCGTCCCCAGCCCGCGCGTGAGCCAGCGAGACGTTTCCAGCAATCACCGTCAGCAAATTGTTAAAATCATGAGCAAACCCCCGGGCCAGCAGCCCGAGTGATTCCAACCGGTCCAGCCGCGCCGCATTTTCTTCCGCCGCCTTCCGGTCGGTCACATCCTGCAACAACACAATCAGTCCATCATTAAATGGATTGATGCTCGCCTCCCACCACCGCTCGGTCGCCTCATCATGAAGATCAAAGGTGCGCCGCTCACGCTTCAACAAGGCCGAACAAAAATCCTGATAATGACGACGATGCACCGAAGCCGGAAATTTGTTCCATAAGACTCGCCCCAGCAACGAGGCCCGCTCGGCATTAAAAGCCGCCGCCGCCGGCGCATTGACATACGTAAATCGCCACTGCGCATCTAAACAAAAGAGCGGCTCCGCCAACCCCTCCAAAATCTCATCCGGCACCTCCGCAAACCCGCCACCCGCACGGCCACTCACTTCATCCCGCGTGCGAAATAATATCACCAGCCCCGCTAAACTGCCGTCCGCATCACGTATCGGCGCCGTCTTGTCCTCAATCGCCAGCCGCTTTCCCAATCGATCCGTCAACACCAGCGGACGACCACTGCGCCCAGCCCCCACCCGAATAAAATCCGCCGCTTCCCCCGAAGGATGCGAAATCTGAAAAATCTCTGCTAATGGACGCCCGCCCGC
The DNA here is from genome assembly GCA_903954065.1 of uncultured bacterium. Classification (GTDB taxonomy): domain Bacteria; phylum Verrucomicrobiota; class Verrucomicrobiia; order Verrucomicrobiales; family V1-33; genus CAJBME01. The sequence goes on along the minus strand of CAJBME010000001.1, from coordinate 17,370 downwards.
CAAAGCCGCCGGCCAACCCGTCATCCGCTCCGCCGCCCGGTTTAAGAAAATAACCCGCCCCCCAAGATCAGCCGCCACCACCCCGTCCGCTAAACTGCGCAACGTACTGGCCAACCGCGATTCAACACGCTCAGGATTCTGATCGGACATGAAATTGAAGGATTGAAGACTGCACCACTCCCCGGAAAGGAAGAAAACTTCGCTCCGGACGTGGTCTTGAATACATCCTTAATATAGAATTTCCAGAAATTCTATTAAAAATTTACTAAAGACTGGCATCTTGGTTTCGAGCGTGTATGGTTTGGGGCTGGTTTCCGTTGTCCCCTCATGCCTGATCCTGATCGTTTGGCTTTGATGCTCTCGACGTTATGTTTCCTCGGCGCTTTTGCCGCGGCGGCGTATCGGGTGATGGTGGCGCCCTATCGCGGGACATGGCCGCATCACGGGCTCATGCTGGCGGGGTTTCTCGGGCAGTGTTGGGTTTTGGCTATCAAGGGGAAGGAGCTGGGAAGGTGCCCGATCACGCAACCATGGGAGCTGCTGGTCTTCATCAGCTGGGGAGTGGTCATGATGTACTGGCTGGTGGGGCCGGCCTACCGGGTGTCTTTGATGGGGATTATTACGGCGCCGCTGGTCTGGATTTTCCAGGTGCTGGCCCTGATTTTGCAAGGGACGATCCCTCCTCAAACGGGGGACAGCATTTTCCGGGCACCCGCCAAAATTGATCCATGGCTCGAGTGGCACGCCACTGTCTCCCTGCTCGCTTATGCCGCCTTCGCTCTGGCAGCGGCCGCGGGCGTGCTTTTTCTGTTCCAAGACCGCCAGCTAAAAAGCGGACACCCTCACCGCTTGATCTTCAACTTGCCGCCGTTGCGCAACCTGGGCCGCGGACTGGTCGGCCTGCTCCACGTCGGCTTCATCCTCCTCACCATCGGCATCATCAGCGCCTACTTCATGGAGAAATGGCCCAATGCCCTCAAACTCGGCGCCAGCTGGGCCGTCTGGGCCGCCTACCTCGGCATCCTCGCCTATCACTGGCGCCGCCGTTGGCCCCAACGACGCCTCGCCGAAGTGGCCGCCCTCATCTTCCTGCTGCCCCTCGCCAGCCTGTGGATCGTCTCCAGACATTGACCCACTCCCACTATCGATTGCTTTAACCCATCGCCATCACCGCACACCGCACACCGCCAATTTTCGCTATCTGGCTTCCACGGCCCCGCTCCTTCCTCACTGTATAACCGGCTTCCCTGTTGTCATCCATGCCCCTTTTCGCCACAGGCCTCAACCACACGACTGCCACGATCTCGCTTCGGGAACGGCTGGCGGTGCGTGAAGCGGAAGTGCCTGAGGTGATGGCGGCCTTGCGCGACCAACCGGGCGTGGAGGAGGTTGTTTTGATCTCGACCTGCAACCGGGTTGAAATCTATGCGGCGGGTTCTGAGCCGCAGTCGGTGCTGCCGTATCTTGATTCCCGCTTTGGCCTCGGACCGGACGTGTCGAAGCTTTACCGCCATGTCGGCGACGAAGCCGCCCGCCATCTTTTTCGTGTGGTGAGCGGACTGGACAGCATGGTGTTGGGCGAAACCGAAATTTTTGGCCAGGTGAAGACGGCGTATGCCAAAGCGCAGGAAGTGGGCGCCACGGCGCGCACCTTGAACAAATTGTTTCAGCATGCCTTCCGGGTGGGCAAACACGTGCGCACCTCGACGCATATCCAGCAAGGGGCGACTTCTGTCGGCGGAGCGGCGGTGGAGCTGGCGGAAAAGATTTTCGGCGAGCTTCGCGACAGCACGGTCATGATTCTGGGGGCGGGCGAGATGAGTCGCCGCACGGCCCAGAGCCTGCAAAGCCGCGGCGCCCGCAGCGTGATCGTCGCCAACCGCACCCATGAACGCGCCGTCGAGCTGGCCGCCGAAATGGGCGGCCGCGCCGTCCACTACGACGCCTGGCCCGAAGAAGTGAAAATTGTCGATGTCATCATCAGCTCGACATCTGCCCCCCATCACGTCATCACCCCGGATCACGTCCGCGCCGCACTGCGTCGGCGTCAGGGACGGCCACTCTTTCTCATCGATATTGCCGTCCCCCGCGATATCGACCCGGCCTGCGGCGAGTTTGACGATGTCTATTTATATAACGTCGACCATCTGGAAGGCATGGCCTCTGAGGCCAGAGCGCGGCGCGAAAAAGAAATCCTCCGGTGCGAAAAAATCATCGATGGCGAAGTCACGACCATTAGTCGGCAGCTGGCCATTCCCCCCGGAGTCGTTCCGCGGGCGGCGTCATCGCCCGAATCCACCGCCTCCGCTTCTACCACTGCCACCGCCACCCACCCAGCTTCGGCCACTCCCGCTTGACGGACGGAGGCTTGCATCACTCAATTTCTTTTGCCGATGATTTTAGGTACACGGGGATCAGCCTTAGCGCTGGCGCAAACGCAGATGGTACTGGCCGCGCTTCGGAGTGCGCATCCCGGGCATCATTTTTCACACGAGGTCATTCACACCACGGGCGACCTCCGTCAGGATTTGCGGCTGGGCCGTCCTGACTCAGGGGCGGACAAAGGTGTTTGGACCAAGGAGTTGGAAGCGGCGCTGGCCTCGGGCTCAGTGCAGGCGGCCGTGCACAGTGCGAAGGATGTGCCCACCGAGCTACCACCCGGTTTTCACCTCGCCGGGTGCCTGCCGCGGGCGCATGTCGAGGACGCACTCATTTCTAAACTCCCCGGAGGAATCGCCGGGCTGGCCGCCGGGGCTACCGTGGCCACCAGCAGCGTGCGCCGGGCCTGCCAGCTCCGGCATTTCCGCCCGGATCTGCAGGTGGTGGAAATTCGTGGCAATGTGCCCACCCGTCTGCAGAAACTGGCCGATTCTGACACGCTGGACGCGCTGGTTCTGGCGCGCGCCGGTCTCGATCGGTTGGGATATGACACGTCGTGGCTTGAGTCCGCGGCCGCCGGTCCGGACGCTCCCGCGCTCGTGCCGCTACCGGACGGACTGGAGGCGACGCTGCTGCCGCCAGCACACTTTCTTCCGGCCGCCGCTCAGGGGATTGTCACGCTGGAAGTATTCGGCCACGACCCGGTCCGCGACGGCCTGCTGGCCGTCATCACGGACCAGTCCGCCTGGCGCGCGTTGCGAGCGGAGCGGGAATTTCTCCGCTTGCTCAAAGCCGGCTGCCACACGCCGATCGGACTGCTGACCACCGAAGCGGAGGGTCATATGACCATGGCCGCCATCGTTTTTCCAGAACAACCACTGGCCACCACCTCCCCACTCACCGCCCACACGACCGGATCCGCTCACTCCCCCGAAACCGTGGCCGCCGCGCTTTTTCACGCCCTCGCCTAAGCCCCACGGCCTCCGCCCCCACCCCCCTGCCATGATGCACATTTTTGCCACCACCAGCGGGCTGCGCCTGCACACAACCGAAGGCTGGTCTCACGCGCCCGGCCTCACCCTCGACGCAATTTTTCAATCCGATGCGCCGGCTGCACTCGCTTACGAGGCGGCCAGCCTGCGCGCCGAGCCGCCTCGTCCAGAGGAAATCCTGCCCCCCATCCAGCAGCAAGAAGTATGGGCCGCCGGCGTCACCTATCTGCGCAGCCGCAATGCCCGGATGGAAGAAAGCGAAGGCTCCGGCGCTAACCGCCTCTACGACCTCGTTTATGAGGCTCCACGCCCGGAATTGTTCTTCAAAGCCACCGCCCGCCGCGTCGTCGGCCCCGGACAACCGGTCCGCATCCGCCGAGACGGTACCTGGAATGTGCCCGAACCCGAATTAACCCTCGCCATCAATCACGCGGGCCACATCATCGGCTATACCATCGGCAATGACATGTCGTCCCGCGATATCGAGGGCGAAAACCCCCTCTACCTGCCCCAAGCGAAGATCTTCACCGGTTCCTGTGCCCTCGGCCCCGCCCTCGTCCTCAGCGATTCCCCTCTCCCCCGGCACACCCCGATCACCCTCACCATTATTCGGCACCAACAGACCGCCTTCACCAGCACCACCAGCCTCAGCCAGATGAAACGCGAGCTCCCAGAACTCGCCGACTGGCTATTCCGCGAAAATGATTTCCCCCACGGCGTCTACCTCATGACCGGCACCGGCATCGTGCCCCCACCCGACTTCACCCTGCAGTCAGGTGACTTCATCCGCATTGAAATCGAAGGACTCGGGATATTGGAAAATACCGTCGCCTAGGATGTTGCGGCATTGACCCCGGAGGATCCCGCGCGTTACTCATTTCCACCTTTCTCCGGCCGAGTTTTCCGGGTTGAGGTTTCCGTCATTTCTGCCCTGTGTTCCGCCTTGCTCTTAAGATGCTCCTGGGTGACCGGGCCAAATTCCTCATGCTGCTTGGCGGTGTGACATTTGCGGCGCTCCTCATGCTTCAGCAAGCGGCCGTCTTTTGCGGCTTGTTGACGTGGACGACCAGCCATCTGACCAACTTGCAGGCCAAAGTGTGGGTCGTCGAGGCCATGGTCGAGCAGGCCAACGAGCTCAAACCCTTGCGGGATACCGACGTCTCACGCGTGCGCTCCGTCACCGGCGTGGGATGGGCCGTACCTCTCTACATCGGCATCACCAACGCCCGCCTCAGCGACGGCAATTTTAAACCCATCCTGATGGTAGGGCTCGATTCCGCCACCCTCGTCGGCCGCCCCGCCATCATGCTCGATGGCCGACTCGAAGACTTGCGGAAACCCAACAGTATTGTCATCGACGATCTGGCCTTGCAACGGCTCAAAACCCCGTCGGGCATTCCTCCAAAAATTGGCGACTCCTTTGAAATTAACGACATAGAAGCACGTATCGTCGGCATCTGCAAAGCCGACCGCGCGTTCTTCGGGTACCCCTACGTCTTCACCACCTACGATCAAGCCCTACAATTCGCCCCGCGACAACGGAAAATGCTCTCTGCTTCACTCGTCGAGCCGGCCGTCGGCTGGACCGCCGAAGCCACGGCCCGAAAGATCGAGTTAGAAACCGGCCTCAGAGCGTACACGCAGGACGAGTTTTATTGGGCCACCATCCGATGGTTTTTCAAAAATACGGGGATTCCGATCAGTTTTGGGACCACGATTATTCTCGGCGTCATTGTGGGCATCGCCATTAGTGGTCAGACGTTTTACACCTTTGTGCTAGAGAATCTCCGACATTTAGGCGCCTTAAAAGCGATGGGAGCGAGCAACACGCTGCTTTCCATGATGTTGATTTTCCAAGCGTTTTTTGTCGGTTTCACGGGCTACGGAATGGGTTTACTGGCGGCCGTCGGGTTCGGGGCCGGCGCCATCAAACGCGGTCAGCCGCCGTTTGTCATGCCATGGCAGCTGCCCACCGGCGTCTTCGTCCTCATCATGGTCATTTGCCTGCTGGCGGCCTTGATCGGTATTCTCAAAGTCATTCGACTTGAAGCGGCCGTCGTATTCCGTGGATGATCATGGACCCAACGACTCGACAAACGGCTGTGCAGGTCACCGGGCTGACCAAAGGATTCGGCCGCGGCGACGCCCGCACGCTCGCCCTGAAAGAAGCGGAATTTAATGCCTATGAAGGTGATCTGCAGTTGATCATCGGTCCTTCCGGCTGTGGCAAAACCACCCTGCTGAGTATGATCGCCGGCACCCTCATCCCCGATCAGGGCGAGATCACCGTGCTCGGACACAAGCTGCATGCCATGAGTACCGCCGCTATCACCCGCTTCCGGCGCGAAAATGTCGGGTTTATCTTTCAACAGTTTAACCTCATCCCCACTCTCACCCTCGTCGAAAACATCTCAGTGCCACTGCTGCTCGCCGGAACCAGCGTCCGGCAGGCCGAAAAAACCGCCGACGCCATGCTCGATCGCGTCGGCCTCGGCGGTCGCGGCAAAAATTACCCTCGCCAACTCAGCGGCGGGCAACAACAACGGGTTGCCATCGCCAGAGCCCTCGTCCATGACCCGCGCCTCCTCATCTGCGATGAACCTACCTCCGCACTCGACCGCGAAACAGGCCACCAAATCATGATCAAACTCCGCGAACTGGCTCGCAAACCAGGAAGATCCGTCATCGTCGTCACCCACGACCCTCGCGTCTACGAGTTTGCCGACCGCATCGCCGAAATGGAGGACGGCCGCGTGCTGCGCCAGCTGGAAGGAGCCGCCATAGCCAACGCCACCCTCTAAATCAAAACAACACTTTTCCCAATACCCGCCCCCCGCCGCGCCCTGAGACCATTTCATCCATGATGTACCGACTTTCCATCCTGCTGCTGCTGGCCATCAGCCTCTTCGGCATCATTAGCGGCGCGCGCCTCGTCAGGAATCAGGCCAAAAAACCTCTGCCCCCAGCCCCCATGGCCGAGCCCGCACGCTCGCCCTACACGGAATCACTGGCCGCCACCGGCCTGATCGAAGCCTCACGCGAAAACGTCAGCATCGCCCCCCCCAAACCCGGCCTCGTTCACAAAGTCATGGTGAATGTCGGCTCCCCCGTCACCACCGGTCAGGCCTTGTTTCAACTCGACCCCCGTGAAGCCACCGCCAAACAAGCCATGCTGCAAGCCCAGCTAGCCGTGCAACAGGCCAGCATCGCCGCCGAGACCGCCCTCCGTGACGATGCGCTCGATCAATGGCAGCGAATGCAAAAACTGCTGAGCGAGAAAGTCGCCAGCGAAGACGAAGCCAATCGCAAACGCTTTGCCGTGCAAAACTTGGAAGCCCGACTGGCCAAGGCTCAGGCTGACCTCGCCGCCATCGAAGCCCAACTCAATCAAGCAGCGGTCGAACTCGACGTCCTCACCGTCAAAGCCCCCCGGGATGGCGTCATCCTGCAACTCAATCTGCGCGAGGGTGAATATGCTGCCGCCAGCCCGTCCCAGCCACTCATGATCCTCGGAGACGTGGAAATGCTGCAAGTGCGCGCCGATGTCGATGAACAAAATGCCCCGCAAGTCCGGGCCGGCACCGCAGCAACCGCCTTCCTCAAAGGCACCACCACTCAGCCCATCGCCTTGCGCTTTGTGCGCATCGACCCATTCGTCGTCCCCAAAAAATCTCTCACCGGCGAAAGCGCGGAACGCGTCGACACCCGCGTCCTGCAAATCATCTACCAGCTCGATAAACCCGTGGATCGCCCACTCTACGTCGGCCAGCAGGTAGACGTATTCATCGAGAAATAAGCACGCGCGGCGTCACCGAGCCCAGGCACGATGTAACTCTGATCATTCAGCCGCGCATCCACCGTCGCCGTAAACACAGGCACCTCCGGATGCGCCGCCTTCAGCACGGCCAGCCCCTCCGGCGCCGCCACCAGACAGATAAGTGCCAACCGGCTCATTCTGCGAGCAGGTCGGGCCGGTTCAACCGCGTCCGCGCCTCACCCTGCTCCCGGCGCCAGGCCGCCACCCGTCCATGATGACCGGAAAGCAGCACCTCAGGCACTCTCAGCCCCTGAAACTCCGCAGGACGCGTGTAACACGGCGCTTCCAACCGGTCCGGATCAGAAAAACTCTCGTCCACCGAACTTTGCGCATCCCCCAACACCCCAGGCAACAAACGAATGACCGCATCCAGCATCACCGTCGCCGCAATCGCCCCGTTCGTCAGGACATAGTCGCCAATCGAGATTTCATCGGTCACCAACGCCTCAATGACCCGGTGATCAATACCTTCATAATGACCGCACAACACAAGCAGATGCGGAACTTCTGAAAATGCCTGAACCCGAGCCTGAGTCAGCCGCCGACCCGAAGGAGTCATCAAAACAACCCGGGAATTCTCCCGGCGCAGAGCCGCCACCGCACGGAAAAATGGCTCGCAGGTCATGACCATGCCCGGCCCGCCCCCAAACGGCATGTCGTCAACCCGGTGATGCTTGTCCGTGCTCCACTGGCGCAGATCATGCACCCTCAACACAACCCGACTCTCCGAGATCGCCCGTCCCGTGATGCTCTGACTGAGCGGCACCCGCACCATGTCAGGGAAAAGCGTGAGCACATCGATTTCCATCAAACCGTTGGCGTTAATCTGGTACCCCCGTGTCACCGTCAGCCTTTTGGCCGCGCAGTGTAGCTTCAATAAAACCGTCAATGTCACCATCCATCACCGCCGCCACCGCACTCGTGACATGCCCGGTCCGATGGTCTTTCACCATCTGATACGGCTGGAAAACATAGGAACGAATCTGGTTGCCCCAGGAAATATCGCCCTTTTCTCCATAAAGTCGCTCTCCCTCAGCCTTCTGCTTCTCCTCCTCGATCAAATACAGCTTTGCTTTCAGCATCTTCATGGCCAGCTCGCGATTCCGGCCCTGCGTCCGCTCCGCCTGACAGCCGACCACGACCCCGGAAGGTTTATGATACAAGCGCACCGCCGTCTCCACCTTGTTGACGTTCTGTCCACCCTTACCGCCGGAACGAAAGGTCTCGAGCTCCACGTCCGCCTCGTTGATCTCGATGTTAATATCATCATCTACTTCCGGTGTCACATCGACGCTGGCAAACGATGTATGGCGCCGCTTTTGCGAATCAAATGGACTGATCCGCACCAGCCGGTGCACCCCGGTTTCATTTTTTAAATACCCAAACGCGTACTCCCCGACAATACGCAGTGTCGCCGACCGGATTCCCGCCGGGTCCTCCTCCTGCACGTCAACTACCTCCACCTTGAATCCATCCCGCTCCGCCCACCGCACAAACATCCGGTAAAGCATGTCCGCCCAGTCACATGCCTCCGCCCCGCCCGCTCCCGCATGAATGGTAATGAACGCATTATGCGTATCCTGCTTGCCAGACATCAGAATTTTCAACTCAAAATCATCCAAGACCGCCCCCAAGGCCTTCCACTCCGACACCGCTTCAGCTCCCGAGGCTACGTCCGTCTCATCCGCCGCACACAGTTCTAAGAGCACGTCAAAATCCGCCACCCGCGCCTCCAAGGCACGCAGAGGCCCTAGCTTCCGCTTCATATCGTTGGCTTCCGTAATGGCCGCTTTGGCCTTGTTCTGGTCATCCCAGAACCCCGGCGCCGCCATCAAGGCTTCCAGTTCCGCAAGGCGACGGTCAAGTGTCGCGACGTCAAAGATACCTCCGCAGACCGCCCAAGCGCTCTTTCAGCGAGGCCGTGTCAAAGGCGGAGATGTCGAGCGGCTTGGTGACAGTACTAGAATCCATGAGGCGCCTCATTATGCGGCCAAACCACCGCCACGCAACCCCCAAGACACCACGCGCCCCCCCCCACGAATCGCCGCCCTCACCTACCCCACACCCTGCCGATAGCAGCAAGCCGAAGACTCAGTGTCAGTGACATTGATCTCTGCGGAGACAATCCTGCAGAAACGGATGGACCGTTTGCGCATGGAGTGGCCATCTCGGATCCGGTCGCCCGAATCCAGAGACGAAACAACTACGCGGCGGCAAAGCCGCCACTGTAGCCGGGTACGCCGGCCCCGGTTTCCATAATTGGCCCCCAGGCCCCTGCCAAAAAAGGCGTTCGGCGCCGCGACCGGGGTCGGCGAACCCGGCTACAGAAGAGAAGCAACCCGGGCCCTCACCCCAGCGCCTTAAGAAAATTCGAGCCAGCATTGAGCGGGTCGAAGGCGTGGAGTCCGAATCGCTGCGCCAGTTCCTTGCAGCTTTCGATGCCACGATGGCTGTTGCCGCGGGCATCGAGACGGGGGGAATAACTGGCAATACCGATCTGACGATTAACGACGGCCATCAACCCACCCGCGACACCGCTCTTGGCAGGCACTCCCACGCGGTACGTCCACTCTCCCGAATAATCATACATGCCGCAGGTCAACATGATGGACAACATACTCTGAACAGATTCCGGCTGAAAGACTTGCTGCCCAGTGACGGGTTGGCGGCCGATGTTAGCCATCGTCGCCGCCATCATCCCCAGATCGCGAGCCGTAATCAAAATGGAGCACTGGCGAAAATACACATCGAGAGCTTGTTCGACGTCTTCGTGCACCATGCCGGAGTTAAGCAGCAAGTGAGCGATGGCTCGGTTGCGGTGACCGGTCTGCCGTTCGGAGGCATAGACAGCTTCATCAACCGCCAAGGGCCGCCCGGCGGCCGCACTCAGGCGCTCTAGCACCATCGAAAAGGCCTCATCGCCGTGCTCTGCATGCAGCAAAGCGGACACCGCAATCGCCCCCGCATTCACCATCGGATTGTAGGGACGATTTAAACCACTTTGCAATTCAATGGAATTAAACGCATCCCCGCTCGGCTCAAGACCAACATGACGGTTCACCCGCTCCCGACCACAACTCTCCAGCGCCATCCCAAACGTAAATGGCTTGGAAATCGATTGAATGGTAAATTCTTGATCGCAATCACCTTCCATGAACATTCGTCCGTCGGCCGTGACCACGCACAGACCAAAATGATCTGGATTGGCCTTAGACAATCCCGGAATGTAAGAAGCCACTTCCCCCTCGTCGAGCCGCCGAACCCGGCCGTGAATCTGCCGGATGGATTCCTGAATTTCCCGCCCAAAGAGTTCACGAATCTCAACCGACGGAGCCGCCGCCACAGTCGTCTGATGAAGTGACTGCAGCGCCTCGCCCGCGGAATCGTAAATCCCGAACATGTCAAGCATGCCGGTCAGAGAAAGAATTTCCCGGATAGACGGGGTCAACCCGACAAGCGCCAGCCGAATGCCGTCGCTTTTGGCCTGTTTAGCGGCCAGCAAGAGCGAACGGATGCCGGTACTGCTGATAAAACTCAGTTCCGCCGTGTTGATCATCAACATCGAAGGTGGAGAACCACCCCCAGTCAGCACATCCGCAAACATCCTCTGAGCCGAAGCCGCAGACTCCACATCCAATCGCCCCGATAAAGAAACCAAAACGGCATCACCCAATTGCTGGCTCACGCATTGCATTAAAGTCTATCAAACCAATCCCCACCCCTCCGTCAACTTATCAATCAGCGCGCTTTCACTCACTGCGCAAGGCGTTGATCAGCCGGCCGCGCAGGGCAAAATGCGCCGCGAGCCCGCAGAATACCACGCCACCGACCAGGATAGCGGCCAGCGTGCGCAGCGGAAGCGAAGCCCCCTGACTGACCGGCCAAACCGCGAGCACCGCCGCCACGACACCGACGACCATGCCCGCGAGGAGAAGAAACACGTTTTCTCCGAGGATGATCCGCCGCAACGCGCCGCGTTGGAATCCGACGGCCTGCAGCAAGCCAAATTCACCGCGGCGCTCGAGCACGGTGCGCGCGAGCAACAGACCGAGACCAGCCGTAGAAAGCATCAAACCCAGTCCACCCAGCGCACTGAAAATCCGCAGATACGTATTTTGCACAGCATTAAATTCGTTCAGCCGGTCCGTGGCCGGCGTCAAAGCCAGTCCGCGATTCTCCAGCAGCCGACTTAACAGCTGGCCGGTCTTCTCCGCCGCGGCCGGAGGCACGTCGACCAGAAGAAATCGATAGCCGCCGGTTCCCGGAAACAGTTTCTCGAATGCCGACTCCGCGATGACCGCGCTGCCCTGCCAGATCGAGGGAGCCAGCAGCCCGGCGATGCGTAAACTCACCGCGTTCTCCGCGCCCCCCGACTCGCTGCGCACGGTCAGTACGTCCCCCACCGCCAATTTCAGGGTATAGCGGACGTAATTGGCGTCGAGCACGGCGGGCACCGGCCCGGTGCCGTCCCACTCATTCAGGACTGACCAGTCCGTGGCGCCGCCGACGAAAGAAAAGGCGCCGCGCGAGGTGAGAGCGGCGGGATCGACTCCCAGCACCCGCGGATTTTGCGGTCGCTGGAGATTCAGACAACTGGCTTCGTCGCCTTCGCGAACGCGGGCCTGCAAAAAACTGACGCCGGCGACATCTTCCGGCTCGAGGCCGGCGGCGGTTTGACCGGCTGGGGTGTTGAGGTCGTCATACACCGGCAGGGTGGCCTCGCCCACGAGCGCGAACCCCCCGGTGCCACCGGCGCGCGTGGTCTGGTCGCGACGCGCATCCAGCTGAAACGCCTCCATACTGGAAATCATGAAAACCCCGGCCGCCAGCAGCCCCGCAATAGCCAGACTCCGTCCCGATTTTCTCGCCGTATTCCGCAGTCCAAGCTGCCAAGGATGGAGCAGCGCCCCCGAAGCGCCGCCATCCCGCCACTTTCGCAACATCCATGAAATGGCGCTCAGACCCGCCAGCATCAACAATGAACCAGCGCCAAAAAACCCGGAAGGTGACCCCTGCGCCACCACGGCCAGAACCCCGGCCCCGGCTAAACACACGATCGACAGCACCGCTGCCGGAAATTTCCGACCGCTAGCGCTCACCGGCCCGCCCGATGACGCCAACCCCGCCAATAGGTCTTTCGGCTGCCACTTTAAAAGCCGACGCGCCATCGACCACACCGTGGCCGCCGCCAGCATCACGGCCGCGACCCCGGCCATGGCAAATGACTCAGGCCGGAAACCCGTCACAAACTTCATCCCCCCCACCGCGCCCGACCACTCGCCAGACAAAGAACGCAAAATCATCGGTGCATACAACGTCGCCGCTCCCAACCCGGCGATCGCCCCGACCACCGCCACCACCACCGCTTCCACAACGACCAAGCGCCGGATGCGCCCCGCTTCCATGCCAATCGCACGCAACAGCCCGAGCTGGCCCGCCCGGCTTTCCAGATTGAACAAAAACATCAAGGCCACCAACAGCAAGGCCGTGACAATCAAAAAGAAACTCATCGCGAGAAACAGCGTGCCCAAATCGTATGACTGATCGACCGCCAAGCGTGCGGCCTCGGCGGGACTGGCTACCGTGAGGCCGAGGGCCTGCGGCTGGATTTTTTCGCGCAGTTGGGACACGAGCGTCTCCGCTGAATCCAAGGCTTCCCGGGGGATGCGCAGCGCTGTTTTGTCTCCAAAACGATTCGCCCAGAGTTTTTGACCGGTGGCGAGTGACACGAAAAACTTAGGAGTCCCTTTGAACGTATCCCAATACGCTTCGTCTTTGTCGCGGATGAGGGTCATATCCATGGCCACACCCGGTTTCCAATCGCGGCAGCTGGGGGCGTCCATGATGCCTGGAAACGGCGGTGTCCAATCGGGACGCACGACGGGCGAATCCATGGGCAGGATGCGGGCGACCTTCAAGCGGGTCGACTGACTACTGAGGTGCCGTCCGCGGCCGACCTCGTAATAATCCACGTTCACTTCATCACCGACGGCGGCGCCCACGTCTTCGGCCGTCCACTGGGTCAGGGCCACCTCATCAGCGGCCAGTCCGAGGGCATCGGTGGCGGTGGCCATGCTGTACGGGGTCACGCCCGTCCCTGGTCCGCTGATGCGGTTGACCATGTAGGTCAGCACTCCCTGAGTGTCAGCAAACAGGCCGCGCAAGGCGTCGGCTACCGCCGGTTCGAGGAAAACGCGAGTCGTAGAAAGATCCCACTGCCCGAGCGCCTCGAGCGGAGTGACGGCCAGACCCGCATCCTCCAGCGACCAGTGACGCGCCAGCGCACCAGCGACGGCGGCTTGGTCGGCTTCGGTCGTCAGGGCCGCATTGACCCGCCCCGTTTGCTGCAGCACCTCCTGCAGCTGGGCCAGCGGCACAAAGAGATTTTTCGGAGCTGACTGGCTGGCCGCGAGCGAAAAATCGCCGAAGGCATCCGCTGCGGGCCTGAATCCGACCTTGATCCGAAGAGTGGCTGTTTGATCTGCTTCACCTGAAAGCGGAGCATCTTTGGAAAGCGGACTGGGCTTTTCCACCCGGACGACGAGTGGATCGTCCGCCGCCGCCCCTAGCTCCCGCGCCAGCCCGTCGTTCATGGCCGATAACCCCACCGCCGGGGCCGGGCGCAGGGGCACGCGCGCCAGGGACCAAAACTCCTCGGTGACACCGATGACGTTGACACCGCCGACCCGACGCGTGCCGTCCGCCAAGGCCACCGTCCCGCGCACCATGATCAACGGAACCGCTGGACCAGGCAGCTGGCCTACTAATGACTCTGTGAAAAACTTTTCCCCACCCACCACGACGGTTTGCACCCGTCCAATCCGGTTCGCCGCCTGCTGGGCCAGCGTGGCCCGCACGGAATCTCCTACGGCCAACGACCCGGCGATGACCATCGCGGCCAGCGCCACCGCCAACGCCAGCCCCAGATGCCACCAGCGATAGTGGCGCAAGGAACGCAGGAGTAGCGAGGCAGTCGTCATAAGAAAGAATAACACCCAACGACCATCCTTGAAATGGTCAATCAGGAGTAATTCCTACCACCCATTGTAAAAACGCCCGCCCGCCGGGCTCCATGGCCCGCGTCAACGCCCAATACAGGCCAAATCCAGCAATGACGACACTCGCCGGAATAACAATGACCCGGCGATACCACGGCCGCTTCCACGCCCAGCCCACCGCCGCAAAGGCCAGTCCCACCACCGCCAGCTGACCGAGCTCCACCCCTAGATTAAAACCAGCCAGCATCGCGACAAAACCCATCCAATCGCCGTCCGGCACACCGCCCAACAATTCTTTAAAAGCGCCCGCAAAACCCAGACCATGAACAAGCCCCAAGGCAAAAATCACCCATGGTCGCCACCGACTCAACGTGTCGCGAAACAAATTTTCCAACGCCACCAAGGCAATACTCGCCGCAATCATCACCTCCACCGGCTTGTCCGGTAACCGCACGATCTCCAACATGGCCAACGCCAGCGTCAGACTGTGCGCCACCGTGAACATCGTAATCTGGATCAACAATGGCCGAAGGCTGGTCGCGAGCAAAAAAAGCGCCAGCACAAACAAAATGTGGTCCACTCCCATCGGTAAAATGTGCAGAAACCCCTGATAAACATAATAAAAGAACCCATGCTCCAGTCTAGGAGCCGCCGCCCGCGCCACTTCCACCGCCGCCGCCGCCGCCACTTCCCCGCCCGGCTCCGCACCCACCGCCACCGGCACACTGAACGGCCGACTCTGCATCCCCGTAAATTGAGGAATCAACCGCCCCACCGGTTGCCCCGCCACTTTGTGACCGACCGCCACCACACTGTCACCCGTCACGTTGATTTGATAGGTCGTGGCCCCCGCCGGCACCGGACCAGACCATCGTCCCACAATAAAAACATGCTTCTGATCAGAGGCCGCCGAGGTCAGGGCCGGATCAACAGCGTCTTTTTCCTCCACCTCCACCCGCGAAAAAACCAACGACGGAAACGGCACGGGCCGACCGTCAAACCAGATTTCCAGACGCGGCGAAAAATAGCTGGCCGCTCGAGCGTACACCTCGGCCGCCACTTCCTCGGTGGCCGCCCCTCCCGCCTGAAAACGCGGCAACATCGACAATCCCTCGGTACGCCCTAAAATCCGCACCGCTTCCGCACTCACCTCCAGCGACATCTCACGACCGTCAGCACTAAAATCCGCCGTCGCACTCAAGCTGTCAATGCGATGAGCCTGCGCCAGCGGCCCCATCAACCCGATGAAAACAAAACAAACATGCAGCAGGCAGCGATGGATCATGGATGTCGTCATGGGTCGAAAAATTCAGAGTACAGGAAAAGAAAGAATCAAGTTTCGCCAAGTCTCGGATGAGGCAAGAGAATTGGACGCGGCGCCCGGAGCCGTCATTGTTCATCTCATGCGCCCTTCTGCCATTTTCGTCCTGTCCGCCGTTCTGTCACTCACAGTACTGCCGTCCTGCAAACCCAAAACCGGAGTTTCCTCCGAATCGCCCCCCCCGCTGCCCCCGAGCCGCGGTCCACTGCCCGGCACCGATCCGCGCCCGCTCACCCCCGCCCGCCGAGAGGCGGTTGTCGAATTTGCCCAATCCTTCGCCGCTCAGTTGAATGCCGGCCAGTTCGACGCCATCGCCCGCGATCTCGATCTCAATCAAATGATGGAAATCGCCTTTGGAGGGATCCAGTGGGAGGAAAACCCCAAATGGACGGATTTCCGCAACGGCTTGGTCCAGCGTCTGCGCGCCAACCCAGCCCAGTTATTTGCCGCCCTGCAAGACGTCCGGGCCGTCTTCCTCCGCCTCCATGAAACACCCTCTGGGACCGCCGCCTTGGTGCGGTGCCTGCTCCCCAATGGCGCCGTGACTTACTTCGACGTCTTTGCCCGCTTCGACGAAACCACTGGCACCGCCCGCCTCGCCAATATCTATAATCATGCCACCGGACTGGACGTTCCGGACAGCCTGCGCGCCATCCTCTTCGCGCTGGCCCCAGCGGCCGACCGCACGCTCGCCGATCGCCTCTTCGGCATCGACAAGGCCGCAGATCCAGCCGTCATGACCGCCTTCGACACCGCCCTTCGGCAACGCAACCCGGCCGCCGTCGCCGCCGCTTGGCCCCAACTCCCCAGCTCCCTGCGCGCCCAACGCCCGGTCCTCATGGCCGCCTTGCAAGTCCTCATGCTCGAGCCCCAAGCCCCCGCCTATTTGACCACCCTCGAAGAAGCCCGCACTCTCTACGCCCATGAGCCGCTGGCCGACTTGCTGTCCATCGACCTCCACTTCTTGCAAAATGATCCGTCGGCCTTGGAAAAATGCCTGGACCGCGTTGAACAAAGCCTCGGCGGGCCCGATGCCCACCTCGCTACCCTGCGCGCCAGCAGCCGATTGGCCGCTGGCAACGACGCCGGAGCCGAATTGGCCGTCGACATCGCCCTGTCCATGGAACCGGATTTCATCAATGCCCTGCTGACCCGCCTGAAAATCCTGATTACCCGCCGAGAATTCGCCGCCGCCACCGCCGAACTCCAATCCATGCACGAAAAATTCGGCCAAGTCTTCACCCCACCACCCGCCAGCCGCGGCCCCGCCTTCGCCGACTTCCTCAACTCGCCAGAATACTCCCAGTGGGTCGCCCTCCACCCACCGCCAGTCCCCTCGTCTTCGACCTCCACCCCTTCAGAACCATCCGAAGAACCGCCCAGCCCACCCTCCGAGACCACACCCGAGACCACACCCGAGACCAGTCCAGAATCGGAAAAAACTCCCGAACTCGAATTAGATTCCACTCCCGAAGCGGATTCCACCTCGGAATGACACTGAAAGCGGAAAGCGGAAAGCGGAAAGCGGAAAGCAGAAATAGCCGGTTTCTCATTCTCAGTTCTCCGAATTTCAGCTTTCAGCTTTCCGGATTTCAGCTTTTCAACGCTCCGCTTTCCCCAGTCAGCAGAGACCTGAGACCTGAAGGAAGGGCGGAGGCTAGGTCCGAGGCACGCGACCTATGCGGCGTTCCTTCAGAACGCGGGGTTGTTTTTTCGGGGGAATTCCCAGGGTTGGCACCCTGGGCTGGTATGCGATGCCCCTACAGGGCCGCTAACCGACGGAGTCGGATCAGTGTTCGCCAGGGAAGTTGACTTCCCCCTGGCCGGGTACGCCGGCCCCGATTTCCACCATTGGCATCAGGC